>NZ_JYJG01000339.1 GCF_000955955.1 Lentzea aerocolonigenes | reverse complement strand
CAGCGCGACCTGACGAAGTACTACTAGTTGCTGTAGCAACGCCACTTGATGAACCAGGCCCAGCTTCCGTCGCCACGGGCGAAGCCGTTGATCTCCTCCGGCTTGTAGTCCCGGGTCCTGAACCCGTACACCCCGAAGCACCGCCTGCTGGCCGCGCCCTCCGTCTCCCTCACCGAGGGGTCCCAGGCGGGCTTCTGCGGGGAGCGGGACGCGAGCTCGAAGTCGATCGTGGTCGAGGTGGCGGCGCTTGCGGGCGCCGTTCCGAGCACGATTCCGCCGCCGGCGGCCAGGACGAGTGCGACCGCGGTGGTTCGCACGGTCCTGCTGAACTTGGTGTGCACAGCACCTCCAATGAGAAGATCTTGAATGCGCCGTCATCCTGACGAAGTGGTAGACATTTCAACAACGCTTACGCGGCGGGTTCCGAACTTTGAGGAATCGTTCCTGGATCTGCGGACGGAATCAGTTGGGGTAGCAGTACCACGTCTGCTTCCAGTCGTTGGTCCCCTGGGAGTTGCGGACGCCGAACAACGAGCCGGGCTCGACCCCGCGTGCCCGGAAACCGTATGCCGCCACGCACTGCCGGTCGGCCTCCGGTCGCGTCTCGTTGATCGCGTCAGTCCGCGAAGGGAACTTGTCGCCGTGGTACCTGAGCACGATGCTCAGGAACTTGTACTCGGTGGCGCTCGCCGGCGCCGTCCCGAGAACGACCCCCGCGCCCGAGGCGAGCACGAGCGCGACTCCCATCGTTCGCACAGTCCTGCCGAACTTCGTGCGCATGGCAACCTCCAACGAATGCGTGATGTGAGGTCACCATCCTTTGTGGACTCCGCCGATCACAAGCCGTGCGCGGCACATTCCGGGTTTTGCGGAAGGCAGGTCAGGCGCCGATGAGCTCGCGGCTACCGGGCATCGGCAGCGCGAGCGTCGAGTCCAGAACGGCCCGCAGCGCCGCACGGGGCTCGGCCGCCGAGCTGAGCCCGTCGAGCACGTCGCAGGCCTTGCCGTGCAGCCGGCGCAGGTCCCGGGAGTAGGCGGAGACGGTCCGCGGTGAGCGCAGGAGGTCGCGCAGTACGGCGTGGCACTCGGGGTCGCCGGAGGGCACCGACCGCAGCAGCCGCGTGAGCTCCTGGACCATCCCGGCGTTGCCCTGCCGGAAGGCGTGCGCGAGCAGCAGCGGCGGCACGACGAGCCGAGGGTGACCGTCGAGGTCCACAGTGGACCGGGCGTGGTCGGCGTGCAGCTGTCGCATCGCGCCGTAGAGCGCGCCGAACCTGCGCCATCCGTCGATGGCCTCGCCGTCGGTCAGGTGGGTCGCCATCGCCGCGTCCCGGGCGTAGGCCGCTCCGGTGAACCCGAGGTTCTTCGCCAGCACCGTCTTGCGGTTGAGGTCGCTGATGAGGCGGCCGTGCTCGGCCAGCCTGGTCTCGATCGCCGAGGTCGTCGAACGGGCGATCTCGGTGAACCACCCGAGCTTGCAGTTGTCCGGCGCGCGCACCGACTGCAGGTGCCGCATCGCGAGCATCGCGCCGCACTGCGCACCGGGGGCGTCGGACTCGGCGGAGATCCACCACAGCGCGGATGCGACGCACAACGGCAACGCCTTCTTCGGGTTCTCGCCTCTCGCGGCCACGACGATCGCGGCGAACACCCGTTCGGAGATCGTGTGCCGCAAGCGCGTCGCCTGCGTGGTGACCTTGGCCGCCAGGTGGGGAAGATCGGTGATGATCGAACGGAGGGCGGTGGTCAACGCCTCGCGCAGCACGTGCGTCTGCTCGTCGACCAGCCGTGTGGCGGGGGTGATCACCTGGCCAGCCTGGCACGTCACGAGAAGGTCGCCTGGCGGTCGCCGGGGATTCCCGAAAGTGTCGGAATCACTCTGTCGTGCCCACGCGGCGGGCATGGTGCTGCATTAGCGTCCGGGCATGGTGATGTCCCTGCGCAGAACCCCGAACAACATGCGAAATCCGCGCATTGCGTTCGAAATGCTGAACGGTGTTCCATAGGTTGAACGAAAGGTGGTGATGTGCCGGTGCGGGAGGCACTGGAGGTTCTCATCGAGGATCCCAGGTTCACCGAGTTGATCGATCCGCGGTCCGCGCCCGAGCGGCTCGGCGGCGGGGCGACGTGGAGCGAAGGGCCGCTGTGGCTGCCCGGCGAGAAAGCCGTCATCTGGTCCGACATCCCCGGCAATCGCATCCTGCGCTGGTCGGCTGCGAGCGGCGAGGTGACGGTGGACCGCACGGACGTCGAGTTCACCAACGGCCGGACGCTCGACCGACAGGGGCGCGTCGTGACGTGCTCCCACGGCAAGCGCGCGGTCGAGCGCACCGGACCGGACGGCACGACCACGGTGCTGGTCGACCGCTTCGGGTCGGCGAAGCTCAACTCTCCCAACGATGTCGTCGTCGCGTCCGACGGCGCGATCTGGTTCACCGATCCGCCGTACGGGATCATCCAGCCGCACGAGGGGCACCCCGGCGAGCGCGAGTACGGCGCCCATTACGTGTTCCGGTTCGATCCCGCCGGCGGTGAGCTGACCGCGCTGGTCGTCGACGTGGAGGAGCCGAACGGGCTGGCCTTCTCGCCGGACGAACGGCGGCTCTACGTCTCGGACACCTCGTCCGCGTTGCGCACCGACGGCGGCGGGCAGCACTGCATCCGCGTCTACGACGTCGGCGAGGACTGGGAGTGCCGCAACGGCCGGGTGTTCGCCGAGATCGAACCCGGTGTGGCGGACGGATTCCGGGTCGACGAGCACGGCAACGTCTGGACTTCCAGCGCCGACTCGGTCCAGGTGTACGCACCGGACGGCACCCGTCTCGGCAAGATCCCGGTGCCGGAGAAGGTCGGCAACGTGTGCTTCGGCGGACCGGGCGGCGACGAGCTGTTCATCGCCGCCACCACGAGCCTCTACCGCGTCCGGACCAGAACCAGGGGAGCGGTCTGATGACCGCGGTGCTGAGCGTGCGGCACCTGGTGAAGTCGTTCCACGGCAACAGGGCTGTGGACGACGTCTCGTTCATGGTCAACCGCGGCGAGATCGTCGCGCTGCTCGGGGAGAACGGCGCAGGCAAGTCCACGGTGATCAAGGTGCTCGCCGGGGTGCACCGCGAGGACTCCGGCGCCGTGGTCGTCGACGGCGACATCGCGTTCGTGCACCAGGACCTCGGGCTCGTCGAGTGGATGACCGTCGCCGAGAACATCGCGATGGTGACGGGATTCCCGCGGCGCAACGGGTTCATCTCCTGGCGCGCGGTGCGTGAGCAGGCGGAGCGGACCCTGGAGGTCGTCGGCGGCGGCATCGATCCGGACGCGCGGGTGTTCGACCTGCCCCGCACCGAACGTTCGCTGCTCGCGATCGCCCGTGCCGTCGTGAACGACCCGCGGCTGCTCGTGCTGGACGAACCCACGGCCAGCCTGCCGCAGGCGGACGTCGAACGCCTCTTCGCCGTGCTGCGAGGCTTGCGCGCCAACGGTGTCGGCATGATCTACGTGTCGCACCGCCTCGACGAGGTCTACGAGATCGCCGACTCGGTCGTCGTGATGCGCGACGGCGGCGTCGTCGCCAACGCGCCGGCGAGCGACATCCCGCCGGACGAGCTCGTGCGGCTCATCGTCGGCAGGGACACCGAGTTCGCCGCTCCTGGCGCGCTCGGGCACGCCGTCCGGCTGGACCTCCGGGACCTGTGCGTCGGTGACGTCGGCCCGGTCGACCTGACGGTGCGGGCCGGCGAGGTCGTGGGTCTCGTCGGGCTGCGCGGAGCGGGACAGGACGAGATCGGGCGTGCCGTCGCGGGAGAGAAGAAGCCCGCGTCCGGTCAGATGTTCCTGGACGGCAAGGCGTTCCGGCCGCGCGACACCGCTGCGGCCGTGGCGGCGGGGGTTGGTTTCACCACCTCGAACCGGGAGACCGACGGCGTCGCGAGCGGGATGTCGGTGCGGGAGAACCTGTTCCTCAACCCGCAGGTGTGGGGACGACGGCTGTTCTCCGTCTCCGGCACCGGCGGCGAGCGGTCGCGGGCGAGCGCGCTGGTGCGGGAGTACGGCGTCCGCCCGGCCGATCCGGAGGCGCCGATCGACACGTTGTCCGGCGGCAACCAGCAGAAGGTGGTGCTGGCGCGCTGGTTCTCGGTCGGCAGGGCCGTGACGGTGCTGGAGGAACCGACCATGGGCGTCGACATCGGTGCCAAGGCGGACATCTACGCGTTGCTGCGCCAGGCAGGCCAGCGCGGCATGGGCACTCTCGTCGTGTCGACCGACCTGGAGGAGGTCGCCGCGGTGTGCCATCGCGCGCTGGTGTTCGAACGAGGCCGCGTGACGCGGTCGCTCACGGGGGACGGGTTGACGGTGAGCGCGCTGGCCGCCGCCGTGTCGGGGTTGCCGGACAAGGGAGTCTGATGCCGTCGCACATCTCGGTGCGGTCGACCGCGCTGGAACCGCGCAGGGGCGCCTCCGCCGGGCACCGGCTGGTCACCGTGTACGGCATGGTGCTGGTCGCCGTCGCGTTGTTCGTGTTGTTCGCCGCGCTGGCGCCGGACACGTTCGCCACCGGCCTGAACTTCCGGCTGCTCGCGGCCGGCAACGCGGTGCCGCTCGTCCTCGCCCTCGCGGTGACCGTCCCGATGATCGCGGGCAAGATCGACCTCTCGGCCGGGTTCGCGCTCGGGCTGTGGCAGGTGCTCGCGTTGTCGTTGCAGCTCAAGGGTTTCGACTACCGGCTGGTGATCGTGCTGGTGCTCGCGGGCGGCGCGGTGGTCGGTCTGGTCAACGCGCTGCTGGTGGAGCTGGCCCAGGTCGACGCCTTCGTGGCCACCCTCGCGACCGGGCAGGTGGTCTTCTCGATCACCTACTGGTACACCGGCGGCAAGCAGGTCGTCGACGCGGAGGGCGCGCGGGCCGCGTACTTCGACGCGATCGCGACCTGGTCGCTCGGCCCGGTGCCCGGCCCGTTCGTGATCGCCGTGCTGCTCGTGGTGGCGCTGTGGGTGGTGCTGGAGCGCCTCCCGGTCGGCCGGTACCTGTACGCGGTGGGCGCGAACCCGCGCGCCGCCGAGCTCACCGGGATCCGGCGCCGCCGGTACGTCGTCGGGTCCATGGTGGCCTCGGGTGTGCTGTGCGCCGTCGCCGGAATCCTGCTGGCGGCACGGCAAGGTGGCGTGGCACAGGCCAACATCGGCCCGGACTTCCTGCTGCCCGCACTCGCCGCCGCGTTCCTCGGCTCGACCACGATCCGCCCCGGCCGGGTCAACGCCTGGGGCACGCTGCTCGGTGTCGTGGTCACCACGATCGGCATCTCGGGGTTGCAGCAGCTGCTGCCCGGCCGGTTCTACCTGGAGCCCTTGTTCAACGGGCTCACCCTGGTCGCGGCGATCACGATCGCCAGCGTCGCGAGCCGCAAACGCCTGGCCCGTGCGGAAAGGCACCAGATCGAGCCGGAGGCCGGGAAGTGAAGATCGTCGCTCTGCTCGTGGCGGTGCTCGCCGTCACCGCCTGCGCCAGCCCGACCGTGGCCGAGCTCGAGGGCAGGCGTTCCGGTGCGAGCTCACCGGCCAGGCCGCTCACCCCGCCCGGCGTCACCGACGTGCTCGCGGACGCCCGTGCACGGGTCGAGGAGAACCTGACCGGGCGCAACGGGTTCACCCCGCCGTCCCAGCCGTCTCCCGCGGTGCGCGGGGGCGGCACCATCGCGTTCGTCGCCGCCGACCTCACCAACGGCGGGGTGAACACGGTCGGGCAGGGCGTGAGCGAGGCAGCGGCCGCGATCGGCTGGCAGGTCGTGCTCTTCGACGGCAAGGGCAACGCCCAGGGCCGTGCGGACGCGTTGAACCAGGCGATCGCCCTGCGGCCCGCCGGGATCGTGCTCGGCGGGTTCGACGCCACGGAACAGGCGGCGACGATCAAGCAGGCGGGCGTGCCGGTCGTCGGCTGGCACGCCGGCACGGAACCGGGCCCGATCCCGCACGCCGGGGTGTTCACCAACGTCACCACCGACCCGCTCGAGGTCGCCTGGCTGGCGGCGGCGTACGCGGTCGCGGAGTCCGGTGGGCGAGCGGGTGTGGTGGTGCTGACGGACTCCCAGTACGAGATCGCCGTTCGCAAGGCCCAGGCCATGCGCGCGTACGTCGAACTGTGCTCCGGTTGCACTGTTCTGTCCTATGAGGACTCGCCGATCTCCGACGCCGACGCGCGGATGCCGAGCCTCGTCTCGTCTCTGTTGCAGCGCAACGGTGACCGCCTCGGCTACCTGCTCGGCGTGAACGGCAACTACTTCGGCGCGGCCAAGTCCGCGTTGCGCGACGCGGGACGACCGGGTGCGGGACCACCGTCCTCGATCGCCGCCGGTGACGGTGACGCGGCGGAGTTCCAGCGCATCCGCACCGGCGACTACCAGGCGGCGACCGTCGCCGAGCCGATGCTGCTGCACGGCTGGCAGCTCGTCGACGAGCTCAACCGCGCGGTCGCGGGCAGGGACCCGTCCGGGTTCGTGGCCAAGCCCGCGCTGATCACCCAGCGTTCGGTGCCACCGGGGGCGGTCTTCGACCCGCGGTCGGACTACCGCGAGATCTACCGGAAGGTGTGGGGAAAGTCGTGACTGAAGTCGGTGTCGTCGGACTCGGCGTGATGGGATCCGCGATCACCCGCCGCTTACTCGCGACCGGGCACGCGGTGCGGGTGCACGACATCCGCGGCGAGGCCGTCGGCGAGCTGGTGGCGGAGGGCGCCGCGGCGGCGGACACGGCGGCCGAGGTGGCCGGGGCCGGCCGGGTGATCCTGTCGCTGAACTCGCCGCAGATCGTGGAACGCGCGGTGTTCGGCGCGCGCGGGCTGCTGGCCGAGCGCGCGTACGGGGTGGTGGTGATCGACATGTCGAGCATCGATCCCGGCCGGACGCGCGAGTACGCCGCACGGGCCCGTGAGCTCGGCGCCAGGTGGGTGGACGCGCCGCTGTCCGGTGGCGCTCCCGGCGCGCTCAACGGCACGCTGACGTTGATGGTCGGCGGCGAGGCGAAGGACGTCGAAGCCGCCACACCGGTGCTGCGGGCGCTCGCCACCGGCATCACCCACCTCGGCCCCAGCGGGTCGGGCCAGCTGGTGAAGCTGGTCAACCAGGTGCTCGTCGGCTGCACGTTCGCCGCGCTGGCCGAGTCGGCGGCACTCGTGCGCGCCGCCGGGTTGGAGCCCGAGCACGTGCTGGGCGCACTCGTCGGCGGCCGGGCGGACTCCGCGGTGCTGCGGGAGTTCTTCACGAAGTTCGCCGAGCTCGACCTCACGCCGACCGGCCGCCTGCGCAACATGGTCAAGGACCTCGAGTCCGCCCGCGACTACGCCCGCTCGGCCGACATCCCGCTGCCGATCACCTCGGCGGTGTCGGAGCTGCACCGCTGGGCGGTCGCCGCTGGCCACGGCGACGCGGACAACGCCGCGTTGATGCACTACTACCGGGAGACGGCATGACAGCGCTGTTCGACCTCACCGGCAAACGGGCACTGGTGACCGGATCGAGCAGGGGCATCGGCTACGCGCTGGCCCGCGGCCTCGCCGAGGCCGGCGCCGACGTCGTGCTGAACGGCCGCGACCGGCAGGCCCTGGAGCAGGCGGCGACCCGGCTGGCGGCGACCGTCGGCAGGCCGGTGGACGCGATCCTGTTCGACGTCACCGACTCCCGAGCCGTCGAGACCGCGGCGCAGAGCCTCGGCCGCGTCGACATCCTCGTGAACAACACCGGCGTGCAGCACCGCGAACCGATGCTGGACGTCTCGGCCGAGAACTTCCGCCGGGTCGTCGACACGAACCTGACGAGTGCTTTCCTCGTCGGCCGCGCGTTCGCGGCGGGCATGGTGCAGCGCGGGTACGGCAAGATCGTCAACGTCTGCTCGGTGCAGAGCTGGCTCGCGCGCCCCGGCATCGCCGCGTACGCCGCGTCCAAGGGCGGCCTGGCCATGCTGACCAAGGGCATGTGTGCGGAGTGGGCATCGCGCGGCGTCACCGTCAACGGCCTGGCGCCGGGGTACGTGGTGACGGAGCTGACCCGGCCGCTGGTGGACAACCCGGAGTTCGACGCGTGGATCAGGGGACGCACGCCTGCTGGACGATGGGCTCACGTCGAGGATCTCGTCGGCACGCTGGTCTGGTTGTGCGCGCCCGCGTCGGACTTCGTCAACGGCCAGGTCGTCGCCGTCGACGGCGGTTTGACGGCGGTGATCTGACGTGGTGGCAACGATGCCCGCGGTCGTCGCCCACGGCGCCGGCGACCTGAGGCTGGAGGAGTTCCCCGTGCCGGCACCGGGTCCGGGCGAGGTCGCGGTGTCCGTCCGCTACGGCGGCATCTGCGGATCGGACCTGCACTACTGGCGGCACGGAGCGGTCGGCGACTTCCGGGTGCGCGAACCGCTGGTGCTGGGCCACGAGGTGTCCGGTGTCGTGCGTGCGGCGGGGCCGGGCGTGCGCGAGGTCGAGCCCGGAGTCGAGGTGGCCGTGCACCCGGCCACGCCCTGCGGGCTCTGCGCGCAGTGCCGCGCGGACCGGCGCAACATCTGCGCGCACACCGCGTACCTGGGCAGCGCCGCGCATTTCCCGCACGTGCAGGGCGGGTTCGCCGGGGTGCTCGTCGTGCCGGAGACCCAGGTGCTGCCGTTGCCCGCCGGGGTGGGGCTGCGCCGGGCCGCGCTCGCCGAGCCCGCTTCGGTGGCGTGGCACGCCGTGCGCCGCGCCGGGGACCTGACGGGCAAGCGCGTGCTGGTGACGGGAGCCGGTCCGATCGGTTGCCTGGTGGTCGCCGCGGCGCGGGCCGCCGGTGCGGCCGAGGTGGTGGTGACCGACGTCTACGAAGCACCGCTCGCGGTCGCGGGCCAGGTGGGCGCGACCACGACGATCCGGCTCGGCACGCCCGAGCACGAGACCGTCGGGGACCTGAACGCGGACGTGGCCATCGAGTCCTCCGGCACCGGCGCGGGTTTCGGCACCTGCCTGGACGCGGTGACGCGCGGCGGGCGGGTGGTCGGGCTCGGCCTGCTGCCTCCCGGCGGCACCCCGGTGGTCCTCAACACAATCATCACCAAGGAGCTGGACGTCGTCGGTTCGTTCCGCTTCGACCACGAGATGACCGGTGTCCTGAACGCGTTGGAGGGCACCGATCCGGTGATCACGGCGACTCTGCCGGTCGAGCGCTTCGGCGAGGCGTTCGAACTGGCCGCGAACCCGGCGCGCTCCTGCAAGGTGCTGCTCGACTTCGGAACGGGGAACTGATGGCGAGGATCTTCATCTCGCGACCACGCCTGCCCGGAGCCGGCGTCGACCTGCTCGCGTCGCGCTTCCAAGTCGCCCAGTGGCGCGACGACGCGGTGCCGGGGGCGGACGACCTGCGCAACCTCGTGCGCGGTTGCGACGGGGCGTTGCTGCTCGGCAACGACCGGGTGGACGCGGCGCTGCTGGACGCGGCAGGGGACGGCCTGCGGGTGATCGCGCTGGCGTCCGCCGGGTTCGACGCCGTGGACCAAGAAGCCGCCCGCGCGCGAAAGGTGGTCGTGACACACACTCCCGGCGTGCTGGCCGAGAGCACGGCTGATATCGCGTTCTCGTTGATGCTCATGGCCAGGCGCAGGCTGGGTGCCGCCGTCGACGAGTTGCGCGCCGGCGGCTGGCGATCGTTCCAAATGGACGGTTACCTGGGGCTCGACGTGCACGGCGCCACGCTGGGCCTCATCGGGTACGGCCAGATCGCACGTGCCGTCGCGCGCCGTGCCGCCGGGTTCGGGATGCCGGTCCAGCACTACAGCCGCACCCGGCGCAGCGACATGTTCTCGCGCCCGGTCGGCCTGGAGGAGTTGTTGCGCACCAGCGACATCGTGTCGTTGCACGTGCCGCTCACACCGGAGACGACGGGGCTGATCGGCGCACGGGAGCTCGCGTTGATGAAGCCGACCGCGACGCTGGTGAACACGGCCAGAGGAGCTGTGGTGGACGAGTCCGCATTGCTCGCCGCGTTGCGCACGGGCGCGTTGCACTCGGCGGGGCTCGACGTGATGAACGGTGAGCCTCGTTGCGAGCCAACGGATCCGCTCTTCGCCGAGCCGAACCTGGTGGTGCTGCCGCACGTCGGGTCGGCGACGGAGCGGACGAGGGCGGCGATGGTCGAGCTCGCGGCGCGCAACCTGCTCGCGGTGCTCGGCGGTGAGCCGGCGCCCACCCCGCTGCCAGGAACGCCCGCGACGTACTGATCGTTTCGCGGAAATCGGTTGCGCCAAATCAGGAAATGCTTCCAGGTGGCGCGCATTGTCCACGATGTGGACGCGTGGTCGAATGGTTTGGACACAGATCATCGCGGACTTCTCGTTCGCTGAAACGCGTGGTGGTGGTGGACGAATGACAGGTCAGGACCTGATGGCCGGAATGCACGGCCGGAACATCGCGTTCCTCGACAGCGCTTTTCAGCTGCGCGAGGTGAGCGCGGGGTTCGCGCAGCAGTTCGACGCCTGGCCGGAGGACCTGGCAGGCGTGGATTTCACGTGTCTCTTCGGGCCTGAGCACGAGATGGTGCTGCTCGGACTGTGCCTTTCGTTGCAGAGCAGGGGTGACGGAGCTTTCCGCGAGCACGTCGGTGTGCGCAGGGGAAGGTTCCGTCAGGTGCTGGGTGTGGTCGTGCGTGCCACTCGCGGCGTGCTCGTGGCTTCGGCGCACCCGTCCCCCCGGCCGCACGCCGGGTTCACGCTCAGCGCTCCGAACGCGCGCGTCCTGGAACGGGTCGCCGAGGGCTGGACCGCCGACCAGATCGCCACCGACCTGGACATCGGAGTGGTGTCCGCCCGGAACCTGGTCGCTGCGGTGCTGGCGCAGTTCGGCGCCACCAGCGAGCTGTCGGCGGTGTCGAAGGCCTACGCCTGGGGCGTGCTCGACCCCAGCGTGTGGCCGCCGCGCGTGGTGGCGGCGCCGGCGCTGACCAGGGCCGGGTGAGTGCTTGCGCAGGGGAAGCTTCGGCGGTGTCCTCGCCGCGGCCGTGGTGCCGTACGTGCTGGATGCGCGCGCACCGGCGGGACTGCGCGTGGACCTGGACCGCTTCGAACGGCACTGCACCTGGCTGGTGCGCAACGGGTGCACCGGGGTGCTGGTGAACTCCTTCGCCCTGGGTGAGTCCGGCTCGCTCACGTACGCCGAACAGCGCGAGGTCACCAGGACGGCGGTCCGTGCGATCGGCTCGCGCGCCACTGTCGTGGCGGCGGTCCACGACGTCGGCGCCCATCTCATCGTCGACCGGATCGGTCAGGCCGCCGAGGACGGCGTGGACGCGGTGCTGTGCATGCCGCCGTTGTCCTACGAGCCCAGCCACGCGGAGACCATGCTCCACTACGAGGCGGTGGCGGGCGCCGGACTGCCCGTACTGGTGAGCAACAACCCCGCCGGCTGCCGGGTCGACCTGAGCCCCGCGACCCTGGCCGAGCTGTCGGCGTTTGACAACGTTGTCGGCGTGTGCGACTTCTCCGGTGACGTGACGAAGATCTGGAAGACGCTCGCGCTCGCGCCGGGCACCTCCATGATCACCGGCGGGGACGCGATCGTGGTGGACAGCCTGCTCTCGGGCGCGTCCGGGTGGATCGGGGCGCTGCCCAACGTGTTTCCGGAACAGGCCGTGCAGCTGGCCGATCTGCTCGCATCGGGACTGCTGGTGGAAGCCGAGGCTTTGCGGTGCGCGCTGGACGGCCCGCTGCGGTGGTTCGAACGACCGGCGGCGGTGCAGATGATCAAGTTCGCGATGGACTACTGCGGCCTGTACGGAGGCCCGTACCGGCCGCCCCGGCACGGACTCGCCGCGAAACTGCTGTACCAGGTGCGGCACGACGTGCGGTCCGCCGTGAAATGGCTGGGCTGACCCGCGTGAAATGAGGAAAATACTGCGGAAAATCGGCATTGATCCAGCCGTCCGGTGCTGCCTAGGCTGGTTTCAGTCGCACTGATGGTGTGGCGGGAATTGTTGTCCTGCAGGGGGATCACGATTTCCGTGCTCAATGCGGCGGCAGGCGTGCGCGGTTCGTCACCATTCCCCGATACCCGGCGGACCGCGCCGCCCTCTCCCACCGAACGCCCGTCGGCCGGACATGGACTCCCGGACGGCGGGCGTTCGGCTTTCACCGGGAATCGCCGCCGCGTGAGGGATATCCCCGGCATTCGGGCCGGGGCACCGGTGCCGTCCCGCGACGGTGCGTTCCAGTGATATCGATTTGCCGTGCCGGGGAAGTAGGAACAGGAGGTCGCATCGTGTCTGCACCCGCGACCAGTGCAAGGTCAGCGCAACCGCCGTCGGCCGCAGGAGGCGTGCTGCTCGCCGAGCAGTGCGGCCCGCACGTGCTGCTCCGGCGCCGCGACGAGACACCGCGGGAAACCGCCGTGCTCTCGACCATTCCGGCGGTGCCCGGCAACGTGCTCTTCCTCGCGTCGTCCGGTGCCCATCGCCACCCGGCGTTGTTCGACGCCATCAAGGACCGGCTCACGACGCTGTGCTCGTCCGCGGAGGGCGCCACGCTGGAAGCCGCGTGGATCGGTGTGTCCGACCTGGGGCACGCGAAGGGAACCTGCGGCCCGTGGCTGAAGGGCGTCGCCGACGACTGCGGCCTCGACGTCTTCGCCCCCGACGGCCCGCTGACCGCGGGCCGCGGCATCGGGCTGTACGTGAACCGCACGGCAGGCGGCACCGGCTGGCGGCGCTTCGGCCCGGGCTGCAGCGGCGCCGTGGTGATGAGCTCCCGGTTCCCCATGCCGTCGTGGGAGTACGAGCTGCCGCACAGCCCCGTCGTGGCGGAGGGCGCGGTGGCCGAATGCGTCCCCGCGGGCCTCGCGATCCGGCCGCAGGGAGCACAGCCGGCCAGCCTCGGCGATCCCGCGTTCCAGGTCCCGCTCAACCCGCGCATCCCCAAGCTGGTCGTGGGCGCCGTGACGCCGGCCGCGGTGGTGGAGATCATCAACCGGCTCTCCGCGGAGGTCCGGTCCGACCTGCTGGTGGTGCCGGCGGCACTGCCGGTGACGGCGCCGGAGTGGTCGCGCACGCTCGCCCGCCTGCTCGGCCGCGCGATCACGATCACGACGGGCCTGCAGGTGATGGGCAAGGACGGCAGCATCCGGACCGTCGTGCCGGACGCCTCGGTGGCCGAACCGCTGACACCGCTCGCCACCATGCTGCGCCAGCCACCAGGAGGCGAACCACCGGAGGTCATCGACGTCGCCCCCGCTCCCGCCGGCTGGCAACTCGACGGCGCGAACCGCTATCGGCTGCTGTCATCGCTCGACGTGGTCGCGGAAGTGGTGCCGGGCGGTGTGCACGTGCTGCTGGACGGCGAGCGGTCGGCCGTGGCCACCCGGTTCGACCCGAAGTGGTGGACGCTCGCGATCGGCGCGCACGGCCGGGAGGCCACCGAGCGGGAGCTCGACGCGGCCCGGCTGCTGATCGACCAGTTCGGCCCCGCGCACCGGCGTGCCTCGCGCATCCGTCCACTGGGGACGTTCGACCCCGCCGCGATCGCCGCGCTGGAGTCGCACGCGTGGTCGTTGCGCGGACAGGAGACCGCCGCACCGCCACCCCGCTTCGTGCACGGTGTCGACTCGCGGCCCGACGTCGAGACGGCGGCAATGGCCCCGCCCGCACCGGTGAAGGCCCCGCCCGTGCCGGTACGCGCTTCGGCCGGACCCGCGCGGGAATCCGTTGCCGCGCAACGGCCCGAGACGATCGCCGCTCCGGAGACCTCCGAGCGGATCGCGAACGAACCCCTCGCGACCGCTCAGGCCGCCGCGACTCCGGTCGTGATCGCGCCACCTGTCGCCGCGCCACCTGTTGCCGCGCCACCTGTCGCCGCGCCACCTGTCGCCGCGCCACCTGTGATCGATCCGCCCAATCCTCCCGCAATGCCGGTTCCCGTCGTCACCGTGTCCGGCCCGGCCGTGCCCGTCGTGGTGTCAGCGGAACCCGAACCTGCTTCCGCCGAACCTCGGCAGGAACCGCTCGACGTCACCCAACGCGCCCCGCGCCGGGCCGCCGTGCTCGAGTTCGCCGACCGCTCCAGCACGGCCGCCGAGCAGTCGCGGCTCGCGGTGAGCGCCGGCACCCACTACACCGAGGCGCTGGCGGCGGTGAACGTCGGGTTGTCGGCGTGGCCGATGCTGCGTCCGGAGGCCAAGGCGGACTACGTCGCGGTCTGCCTGTTGCTCGGCAACGGAGTAGCGGGCGCGGTGGCGTTGAACGAGGGGCTGGCCGAGGGGGCGCCGGAGCCGTTCGACGGCTACCTGGCGTGCCTGAGCTCCGGCCTGCGCCGCCTGCCGACGCACCGGAAAGTCGTGCTGCGCCAGGAGAAGCTGCACGGCGCACAGGCACATCCGGCGGGCACCCTGCTGATGGAGCCCGGTTTTCTCAGCGCGAGCGCCCAGCTCGACGTCACCACCCCTGGCGCCGACCTCGACGTGCTGATCTGGCCGGTCACCGCGCGGCGCACGTCCGAGCTGTTCATGGGACGGGCGTTCGAGGAGACGGTGTTCGGCGGCGGCTGCCGGCTCAAGGTGCTGGGCCGGCGCGTCGACGAGTCCGAACAGGACGGTGACGTGCGGCGGCCGGAACAGGCGGTGCTGGCGCGCGAGCTGCTGGCGGGTGAGGATCCCGGCTCCGCGGAGGCGTTGGCGCGCGACGAGATGGCGCTCGCCAAGCTCGATCAGGCCTGGCAGGTCCGCCGGGCCGTGACGGCGCGGCTGCTGGATGACGAGGACCACGTGGCGCGGCTGACCACGCCGATGCCGGAGGTCGCGTCGTGATCCGCAAGGTGCTGCTGGTCGCCGCGCTCGTGCTCGTCGCCACGCCGTTGCCGGCCAACGCCCAGCCGGGCGTCCTGCGTCCTGGCCAGGAATGCCTCGGCGCACCGCCCGGCAAGATCACCGACGTGCCGTGGGCGCAGCGACAGCTTGCGCCGCAACGGGTCTGGCCGCTCACCCGCGGCGGGGGAGTGACCGTGGGTGTGGTGGACACCGGTGTCGACGCGGGCAGCCCGCAACTGGGCGGCCGCGTGCAGCAGGGCGTGGACGTGCGCAACCCGGGCGGAAAGCCCGCGAACAACGACTGCTTCGGCCACGGCACGTTCGTGGCGGGCATCATCGCCGCCGCGACCGCCGACGACACGTTGTTCGCCGGCGTTGCGCCGGACGCGACCATCCTGCCCATCCGCGCCGCGAACGAGGCGAAGGACGCGTCCGCCGCGTCACTCGCGCAGGGCATCCGTGCGGCCGTGGACGGTGGCGCGCGCGTGATCAACCTGTCGGCCAGTGCGGGCGGTCCGACCCCGGAACTCACCGCCGCCGTGGCCTACGCCGCCGAACGGGACGTGCTCATCGTGGCGGCGTCCGGCAACAACGACAACGACAGCAGCCCCACGCCGTACCCCGCGACCGACAAGTCGGTGCTCGCGGTCGGCGCGGTGGACCAGGAGGGCAAGCGCACGTCGTTCTCGCTGACCGGCCCCCACCTCGGGCTGGTGGCTCCCGGCGTGAACGTGTGCAGCATCGGCCCCGGCGGTCCCGGCCAGTGGGAGGCGAGCGGCACCAGCTACGCCGCGCCGTTCGTGACCGGCGTGGCCGCGCTGGTCCGCGCCTATCGCCCGAAGCTCACGGCCGCACAAGTGCTGCACCGCCTGCACGCCACCGCCGATCGTCCTCCCGCGAACCTGCCGTCCCCGGAGTACGGGTGGGGCACGGTGAACCCGCTGGCCGCGGTGACCGCGGTGCTACCGGAGGAAGATCAGGCCGGTGCCGTGGTGGCGCCGGTACCCGCGGCCGCGAGCTTCCCGGTGCCGCCGTGGGAGGACCGCGCGAGCACGCTGCTGGTCACGCTCGGCCTCATCGGTGCCGCGGTGGTCCTGGTTGCCGTCGGGGTCGGCGTGGTGGTCCTTCCGGCCGGTCGTCGTCGCCGCTGGGCACCCGCCCGCCGCCTGGACACCGAGACCGGCGGCTGAGTCAGGAACTCGTCCAGCCGGTCGCCCTGATGACCTCGCGGGCGATCTCGCGGACCGGCCGGCCGTCGGTCGCGACCCGTACCGCGTCCGCCGGCGCGGCGGTGTCGAGACGTGCCGCCATGGTGGCGCTGCGGTGCACGTGCGCGTCCAACTGGCTGCCGATCTCCCGCGCGCCCAGGCGGTGCCGGGCGGTCGCGTCCTCGGCGGTCAGCAGCACGGAGATGATCCGGGGTGTGCCGCCCAGGGCACGGGCGATCAGGTCGGGCTCCAGGATCGAGACGGTGTTGGTGTAGATGAGCCGGCGGTGTCCGAGGCCGGCGTAGTTGCCCCACAGCGCGGCGAGATTGGCTTCCGTCAGTTTCGTGCGCGCCGGATCGCCGGGCGGTGCGGGATGCGCCTGGTCCAGGTTGTCGCCCTCGATCAGGCAGTGCGCCACGCCCGCGGCCTGCAGCTGCGCGGAGATCTCCCAGCCGACGGTGGTCTTGCCGACGCCGGAACGCCCTGCGATCAGCAGAGCCTCGGCGTGAAGGTCGTGGTTCATGGCTCGGTTCTATCGGATTTGGCCACTGCGAGGTGCCGACTTCGACGGATTGTCCACTGTTGCCACGACGGTCCCCGCCACGAGACTGATCGAGCTCCGATCGACAGTTTCTCGATGTGGGAAAAGAGGGCCGATGCAGCAGGACCTTCAACCTTCGTTGCGCAACCGCCACCTCAGCATGATCGCCATCGCCGGGGTGATCGGCGCCGGGTTGTTCGTCGGCAGCGGGGCGGCGATCGGCAAGGCGGGACCTGGTGTGCTCGTCTCCTACGCAGCCGCCGGCCTGCTCGTCGTCCTCGTCATGCGGATGCTGGGCGAGATGTCCGCGGCCAACCCGGACACCGGCAGCTTCTCCGCCTACGCCGAGCGCGCCATCGGCCCGTGGGCCGGGTTCGCGATCGGGTGGCTGTACTGGTGGTTCTGGGTCGTGGTGGTCGGGATCGAGGCCACGGCGGGTGCTGCCATCGTGCACCGCTGGGTGCCGGGCGTTCCACAGTGGACCTGGGCGCTGGTGCTGACCGTCCTGTTGACACTGACGAACCTGTACTCGGTCCGGTCGTTCGGCGAGTTCGAGTTCTGGTTCGCGGGCATCAAGGTCGCGGCGATCACCGTGTTCCTCGTGGTGGGTGTGCTGGCGATCGGTGGCCTGCTGCCGGGATTCGCGTCTCCTGGGATGGCCAACCTCACCGGTCACGGCGGTTTCTTCCCGCAGGGCAGCGGCCCTGTGTTCGCCGCGATGCTCGTCGTGGTCTTCTCGTTCTTCGGTGCCGAGATCGCCACCGTCGCGGCGGGTGAGTCGGAGAATCCCGTGCAGGCCGTGCGCACCGCCGTGCGGTCGGTGGTGTGGCGCATCCTGGTCTTCTACATCGGGTCGATCGCCGTCGTCGTCACGCTGCTGCCGTGGGACGACGCCAACGTGGCCAAGAGCCCGTACGTCGCGGTGCTGGACACGCTCGGACTGCCGGCGGCCGCGGTGGTCATGGACGCCGTGGTGCTGACGTCGGTGTTGTCCTGCCTGAACTCCGGACTGTTCACCGCTTCCCGGATGGTGTTCTCGCTCGCTCGCCGCAGCGAGGCTCCCGCCGTGTTCGGCCGGGTCTCCCGGCGCGGTGTGCCGACGGCCGCGGTGTTGGCTTCCACCGTGGTCGGGTTCATCACGGTGGCGCTGAACTACCTCTCGCCGGACACCGTGTTCCTGTTCCTGGTGAACTCCTCGGGCGCGGTGGCGGTGTTCGTGTGGCTGACCATCGCGGTGTCCCAGCTGCGGATGCGGCGGCAGGTCGAGCAGGAGTCACCGGAGCGGCTCACGTTGCGCATGTGGGGCTACCCGTACCTGACGTGGGCGGCGATCGTGGGCATGGTGGGTTTGCTGGTGGGCATGGTGTTCGACGCCGACGCACGTTCCCAGCTCCTGCTGAGCCTGCTCGTCGCGGCGGTCGTGGTGGTGGTCGGCGTGGTGCGGGCTCGACGGCGCGCAACGGTGTGACGGGCTGGAGGCCCGGGCCTCCAGCCCGTCCCGGTTACCCGACCTTCGGCGTCTGCACGAGGTTCACCACCCGGCGGCGGTTGACGTACTGGGCGCGGCCCTGGATCAGGGTCTTCGGCTTGACGTTGCCGATGAACGTGCCTTCCTCCCTGGGGCAGGAGAACATCACCACCGCTGTGCCCAGCTCCCACAACCGCCGCATCAACGGGTTCATCATCGTGCGGCTCGCGTTGGTCGTGCTCCTGGCGACGATCAGGTGCAGGCCGATGTCCGCACCCTGCTGCAGCAACGGCATCAGCGGCGCCATCGGGTCGTTGTAACCGCCGGACTCCAGCAGCTCGAAGTCGTCGACGAGCACGAACAACCGGCCACCGGTCCACCAGTCGCGCTGACGGAGCCTGCTCGGCTGGATGTCCGGCCCCGGCACCCTGCTCTGCAGCAGCTCGGCGACCTGCTTGACCGAGGACTCCAGACCGTCCGTGCTGACCGTGTAGTTCACCTGGCTGTCCTGCGGGACGGCGTCGTGCAGCTCGCGGCGGAAGTCCACGAACATCACCCTGCCGTCGGCCGGGCTGTAGTGCCGCGCCACGGAAGCCGCGATGTGCCGCAACAGGTTCGTCTTGCCCGTCTCGGCGTCACCGAAGATCATCAGATGCGGGTTGGCGTCGAAGTCGTGCCACTGCGGCCCGAGCAGGCCGTCCTCGATGCCGAGCGCCATCGTCAGGTCGAGCTGCGGTGCCTCCGCGGTGGGCGGCGGGAGCTCCGCGACCGTCAGCTGGTTGGGCAGCAGCTGGACCTTCGGTGCCCGCGGTGCCGACGGCAGGTCGAGGGCTTCCGCGATCTCGGCGGTCGCCTCCGCGATGTCGTCGGTCCTGCTGGTGCCGTCGATGCGGGGGAGGGCCGTGAGGAAGTGCATCTTGCCGGTCGTGATGCCACGACCGGGCAGAGCCGGAACGGTGGCCGCGAGCCTGCTGTTGACCTCGGACTCGAGCGGGTCGCCGAGCCGCAGCTCGAACCGGGTGCCCAGCACGTCACGCAGCCAGGGCCGCATGTCCGACCACCGGCTCGCGGCCACGACCAGGTGGATGCCGAACCCGAGACCGCGCGAGGCGAGCTCGGTGAAGCGGGGTTCGAGCTCCTCGTAGTCCTGCCGGATCGTGAACCAGCCGTCGATCACCAGGAACACGTCGCCGTAAGGATCGACGTCGACGAACTGCCCCCGCGTGCGAGCCCTGCGGTAGCTCGTCATCGAGTCGATGTTGTTCTGCGCGAACAGCTGCTCTCGCTGGGACAGCAGGTTGTACATCTCCATGACGGTCCGCGTGACGCGGTCGCGGTCGAGCCGGCCCGCAATGCTGCCGACGTGCGGCAACCGGGCGAGCGGGCTGAGCGTGCCGCCGAAGTCCAGGCAGTAGAACTGGATCTCGGCCGCCGTGTGGGACAGGGCGAGGGCGCTGATCAACGTGCGCAGCAGCGTGCTCTTGCCGCTCTGCGGCCCGCCCGCGATGCCGATGTTGCCCTTGGCGCCCGCGAGCTGCGCGGTGAGCAGGTCGCGCTTCTGCAGGGCCGGCAGGTCGACCAGGCCGACCGGGACCGACAGCGTCGAGGCGTCGTACTCGCCGACCGGACGCGGGCCGAGCTCCGGGTGGTCGACGAGCGGCGGCAGCAGCTGGTCGAGCGTCGGCGCCTGCTTGAGCGGCGGCAGCCACACCTGGTGCGCGACCGGCCCGATGCCGCGCAGCCGCGAGATCAGCACCTCCAGCATCGTCCTGGTGTTCTGCTCGGCCCTGTCGACCTCCTGGTCCACATCGGACGGTGTCGCCCTCGGTGCGACGTACTCGGTGCCGAACGCGACGAGCTGCTGCTCCACCTCGGAACGCCGCAGCCGCTTGCTGACCGGCGGGCGGTACGGGCCGGAGCAGTACGCGCCCTTGAACCTGATCAACGACGTCGTGTCCGGGCGCAGATAACCGTTGCCGGGATTGTTGGGCAGCTCGTAGGCGTCCGGGACGCCGAGCACGCTGCGGCTCTCCATGGCCGAGAACGTCCGCAGGCTGATCCGGTACGACAGGTGGCTCTCGATCTTGTGGATCCTGCCCTCGTCCAGCCGCTGGCTCGCGAGCAGCAGGTGCACGCCGAGGCTGCGGCCCAGCCGGCCGATCATCGCGAACACGTCGACGAACTCGGGCTTGCTCGCCAGCATCTCGCTGAACTCGTCGACCACGATGAACAAGGCGGGCAACGGTTCCAGCGGCACACCCTGTGCGCGGGCGGCCTCGTAGTCACGGCGTGAGGCGTAGTTTCCGGCCGCGCGCAGGAGTTCCTGGCGCCGGTTCAGCTCGCCGGTCAACGCGTCCTGCATGCGGTCGACCAGTTCCAGCTCGTCCGCGAGGTTCGTGATGACCGCTGAGGTGTGCGGCAGCTCGTCGAAACCGAGGAACGCCGCGCCACCCTTGAAGTCGACCAGGACGAGGTTCAGCTCCTCCGAGGAGTGCGTGGCCGCCATGGAGAGCACCAGTGTGCGCAGCAGCTCGCTCTTGCCGGAACCGGTGGCGCCGATGAGCAGGCCGTGCGGTCCCATGCCGTCTTCGGCCGCTTCCTTGATGTCCAGCTCGATGGGCGTTCCGGTCGACGTCATGCCGATCGGTACGCGCAGCCGCTTCCGGGCGCTCGCACGGGTCTGCCGGTACGGCACCGGGTCGAACGACCGCAGGTCGCCCAGCCCGAGCAGGGTGGGCAGCTCGTAGTCGCCGGCCAGCGGTTCCTCGTTGTCCTGCACCTCGCCGATGCGGTGGCGGGCGATCAGCCTCGCCAGTGCGGCGGTCGCCTGCGGGCTCAGGGAGTCCGGCCGGCACAGCGGGCTGGTCGACGGCTTGCCGAGCCGGTCGAACGAGACGGTGCCGAGGCTGGTGCCGGTCACCTCGACGTGCAGGGTGTGCGGCCTCGCCTGCCAGGCGAGCGTGCCCTCGACGTCGATCACGACGACGTTGCGGTACCCCTCCTCGGCGATGCGGTGGTCGGCCGGCAGCGAGACGCCGTCGAGGACGATCACCACGAACGGCTCGCTCGCCGTGATCGGGCTGTCCGGTTCGAACGACGGCCTGCCGGTGAAGTCGTTGCCGCCGAGGAGCTGTTCGAGCTCGCTGATGCTGTCGGTGACCATGCGGCGCGTGCCGCTGGCGTCGCGCGAGCCAGGATCTTGGTTGTGAGGCAACCACTTCACCCAGTCCCAGTGATCGCGCGCCTCGTCGCTGACGCACAACGCGATGAGCGCGTCGCCGGGGCCGTGTGCGGTGGCGAGCTGCCCGAGCATGGCGCGCACCAGTCCGCGCACGTCCTGCGGCGAGCCCTGGAGCTGCAACCGCGCGAACCCGCGCAGGTAGACGGCGATCGGTGCGTTGTCCAAAGTGGAGTAGGCGCGGATGAACCGGCGCAACGCGTGCGCGGACAACGGTTCGAGGTCTTCGAGGGGCTTGGTCTCCGGTGGCAGCAGCTTCATCGTGCCGCGCTGCTTGCCCAGCCCGATCCGAACCTCGCCGAAGTCGTCGTGCGCGGGACGGCGTTCCCACAGGCGGTAGCCCATCGCCATCGACCACAGCGAGCCGGGGTGCGGGTGCACCCACAGGGCCGCCTTGCGCTGCTGGGTCAGCGCGCCGCGCATCTTCTCCCGCACCTGACCGAGGTAGCGCACGTAGTCGCGCCGGTCGCCGTGCAGCTTCTGCTTGTGCTCCACACCGGATCGCAGCAGCTGCGCCAGCAGCATGCCGATCGCGGCGACGAGCATGAGTCCCGCGCCGACCCAGGCCAGCGGGCCGGAGCCGGGCCGGACGAACATCAGGACCATGGCCAGCGAGCTCAGCGCCATCGGCGCGTAGAGCAGGACCGAGCTGATCGCCCCACCTGTGTTCTCCGGCACAGCCGGTGGTGGTTGCAGCTCGATCTCGTCACTGGGCGCCGTCGGACCGGGCCGACGCGCCTTTCTGGTGAATGCCTCGGTGCCCACCGTGACTCTCCTTGGTGAAGGGTTTCCCTCGACGTGGCGTGACGCGGGCCGTGTCCCGGTTTGCCGGGAGGCTCTGGAACTACGTTCCGCGCCAGGATTTCGCTTCTCGAGAGTTGTCGTTCGCCAGGAAGAATCCGGGGCTCGATATGGAAGAACGCACGCAGTCTCGCACAAATGCACCGACCCGGCTACGGTTCGTTCTCGGCGATCACGCGGTGGACGTGGCCCTTCCGGGCGACGTGCAACTGGTCGACCTGCTGCCGTCCGTGCTGGCCCAGTTCGGGAAGGAGTGGGTCGAGCAGAGCGTCGACCACGAGGGCTGGGTCGCCCAACGGCTGGGTGAGTCTCCTCTGGACGAGGACCGCTCAGCCGTCGAGTTGAACCTGCTCGACGGCGACACCGTCTACTTGAGACCGCGCGAGGACGCGCTCCCACCACTCGACTACGACGACCTCGTGGACGGGCTGGCCGAGCGGGTGCGGGCCGACGCCGGTCAGTGGACACCCCACCGCACCAGGTGGATGCTGCGCGTGGGCGGGCTGGTCGCGTTGCTCGGCGGGCTGGTCGCGCTGCTGGCAGGCGGGAAACCGCAGACGTTGTGGCTGGTTCCCCTGGTGACCGGGGTCGTGCTGATCGCGGTCGCAGGAGCGCTGGCCCGTGCCAAGGGCAAGGTCGTCGACGGAACCTCGCTGGCCTGCGTCGGTGTGGTCTGGGCGGTCGCCGGTGGATGGCTCGCCGCGGTGCAGATCGCCCCGCTGGGAGGCGTGCCGGTGCGGCTCGTGACCGCGGTCGCCACCGGTGTCGTCGTGCTCGTGCTGGCCGTCGTGGCCGTCGCCGACGCGGTGCTGATCTTCACCACCGCGCTGACCGCACTGCTGACGTTGCTGGTGCCTGTGGTGATCTGGGTGGCGAGCGACCTCACGGCCGCGCAGTCGGCCGGTATCGGCATCGTCGTGAACTTCATCGCGATCCTCTTCGCGCCCGGCGGCGCGTTCCGGCTCGGCGGTCTGAAGCTGCCGATGCTGCCGACCGACGCACCGGAGGTCAAGGAGGACATCGACCCGGTGCCGCACCAGGTCGTGGTGGAACGCAGCACCGTCGTTTTCGGTTACCTCAAAGCGTTCTACCTCGGTTACGGCACCATCCAGACGGTGCTGCTGCTCGTGCTCGTCCGGCCGGGCGAGAAGTGGGCGATGATCACGGCGGCCGTGTGCGCGTTGCTGTTGCTGCTGAGGTCCCGCCACCTCACCGGCATGGTGCCCCGCTGGTCGCTGCTCGTGCCGGCCGGGCTGACCGCCGTCGCGCTGGCGGTGCGTCTCGGGATGCCGGAGGAGCCGTTCATCCGCGCGGTGGCGGTGCTCGCGCCGCTCGTCGCCGTCGGCATCGGGCTCGGTGTGCTGAGCCATTACCTGCCAGGTAAGCGACTGCGCCCGTACTGGGGTCGCGCGGTCGACATCTTCGAGTACGCGACGGCGATCGCCGTCATCCCGCTGCTGCTGGCGGTGCTGGACGTGTACTCCTGGGTCCGGGGGCTGAGCGGCTGATGCAGTCACGCAGAGATCAGGTCCAGGCCTACTTCTTCGTCGTCGGCCGGTTGGTCGCGGGGCTCGCGCAGGGCAGGCCCGACGTGCTGGAGCACCCGAACCGGCGGTTCAACAACGGCACGGTCTTCGGCGTACTGCTCGCCTGCGTGATCGCGGCGATCTTCGGCATCGTCGGGTTGTTCTCCCCGAGTGGCAACAACTCGTGGCGCACCGACGGGACGATCGTGCTGGCCAAGGAGACCGGCGCGCGGTACGTGTACCTCGGCGGCGAGCTCCGGCCAGTGCTGAACATGGCGTCGGCGATGCTGGCGGCCGGGCAGTCCGGCGCGAGGGTCTCCGTCAGTCAGAACTCGCTGACCGGTGTCGCGGTCGGTGCACCGATCGGGATTCCCGGTGCGCCGGACGGCATTCCCACCGCGGACCGGGTGAACCAGGCGCAGTGGACGGTCTGCGCGCGGCCGCCGGACAGGCAGGCGGTCGTGAGCGCGCCGACCGTGACGCTGCGGCTCGACCACGAGCCGGGACAGCCGGTGTCCGACGACCAGTCGTTCCTCGTGTCCACACCGGACGGTGTCGTGCAGCTGGTGTGGCGGGGGGTGCGGCATCGGATCGTGGACGGGCCCACGCTGGAAGCGTTGGGCTACAGCCAGGAACGGGTGCTGCCGGTCTCGCCCGCCTGGCTGAACGTCATTCCTTCGGGGGTGGACCTGAAGGCGCCGGTGATCGACCGCGTCGGCACGTCCGGCCAGGCCGTGGGAGGCCGTCCCAGCCTGGTCGGCCAGGTGTTCCAGGTGCGCAACCCGGCGATCTCGTCCGAGGAGTACTACGTCCTGCGCGCCGACGGGTTGATGCCGATCAGCCGGACGATCGCGGCGATGCTGCTGGCGTCGCCCGACATCCGCAACGCCTACCCGAACACGCGGGTGGTGCCGATCATCACGGGACCGGACGCGCTCGCGGGCATGAAACTGCTTTCCCCGGCACAGGACGACCTTCCGCCGCAGCCCCCGGCTCCCGCCGACGTCGGCGTGGGAATGTCGGCGTGCGCCAGGTTCGACCTCGCCGCGGACGAGGGCCGCTTGCCGCGGTTGGTGTTGATGCCGATCACAGCGGACAAGGGAGCGGTTGCCCCTGCCGGAAAGCACGTCGTCGGGTCTACCGCGGACCGCGTGGTGATCCCGGCGGGAACCGGGGCGCTCGTGCGCACGATGCCCGCTCCGGGTGCGTTGCCGGGCACCGGTTTCCTCGTCACGGATCTCGGGGTGCGCTATCCGCTTTCCGATGAATCCGTTGTCGCGTCGCTGAACCTGGGTGGAGCGCACCCCGTCGCCGTGCCGTCGGCGTTGCTCGCGCTGCTGCCCGTGGGACCCGCGCTCGACCCTCAGCGCGCGGTCCTGAGCCAGGTCACCGAGCTCGCCAAAACGGGCTCATGAGGGATCTTCCCCCGTCGATGCCCCGGCGGGTGGATTCCGAAGAAATCGGATGCACGACGGGCATCTAATCCAGATCAGGCGCCCTTGCGAATGGGTGGCCATTCTCCAGCAGGGACGACAAGGAGATACACGATGAGCAAGACCAGGCTTACTCCCACGCAGGTCATCGAGATCGCGAACAAGCACTCGCAGGAAGCTGACCGGATCACCACCGAGCAGACGACCCTCCAGAACAACATCAACACGCTGACCTCGATCAACTCGGGTGCCATGATCCAGAAGCTGATCACGGTCCACCAGGAGTGGGACAGCAAGACCAAGGAGATCGTCTCGACTCTCAACGAGATGGCCCAAACGCTCAGCCGCGCCGCGCACACGTTGCAGACCACGGACGAGAGCGCCTCGTACTGATCTCCCCCAAGCCCCGTTCTTCTTTCCGCTCGTAACAAATTCTTCAGGAGTGAACCGTGACCGGAGCGATCGTTTACGACTACCAGGCGCTGGCCGACGGCGTGCGCCAGATGAAGAACGCCAACGCGAACATCGAGGCGAACGTCAAGGCGCTGACCCAGCAGGTGCAGAGCCTGATGGAGTCCTTCGACGGTGAAACCGCCAAGCAGTACAACACGTGCGCCGACCGGATCGCGAAGAAGCTGACCGAGAGCAACGAGGTGCTCAACCAGATCTCGGTCAACCTGAACAAGAACTCGAACAACATGCAGGACAGCGACCGCTCGACGTCGCAGACGTTCAACTTCTGAGGTGCGCCGGTGGTGCCGGCCCGCTCTCCGGCCGGCACCACCAGCCCCGCTTTGACGAAAGGTGAACGACATGGCCCACGACGGTGGCACCAAGACGACCATCGACCCGGAAGTCGTGCGAGCGATCGCCGCTCGCATGGGCGTGCTGATGGACGATCTCGGCCCTTTCCAGCAGCTTCTCTCACTGCCCGCACACGCGGGCAACTTCCCCACGGCGGCGTGGCTGGAGAAGCTGCTGGGAGATCGCAAGAAGAAGCTGTCGCTGCACGCGGAAGAGCTGAGGAGCGTCATGCACGGGATCGACGCGACCCTGCAGAATGCCTGCTCGAACCTCGAGAACACCGACAAGTGCAACGCCGACAACCTGTAGTACCTGGTGGCAGTTGACCGTCAGCGCCCCGGTGCTGGCGGTCGCTCGTTTGTGGACGGTCGTGGTGCGGGAACTCGGCTTGGTGAGGGCGGTTCGGCGTGACAAGTCCTGAAGGCACGGACTCGGCGGCGGCCGGCGGTGGCGTCGACGCCGACAGCATCCAGTCGCTCGCCCAGTTCAAGGCGATGGCGGGCGACGCGCTCAACCCCGGCGCGCCCGCCTCGTTCGACGCCCTGGCCGTCGGGTTCAACGTGGCGAGTGATCGGCTGTTCCAGTTCCGCCGGTCCTTCTGGGACGAGACGACCCAGATGGGCGAGGCGTTCACGGGGTTCACCGGCGACCAGTTCCAGAGCTTCGCCGACGACGTGGTCATGAAGCGGAGCCAGCTCGTCTGGGAAGCGGTGGAGCTTTACTCGAACGCGCTGCGAGGCGCCTCCAAGGCCCTCGTCTTCTTCCAGGCGAAGGTGGCCGAGATCGAGGCCGAGTTCGCCAACCGGGTCAAGGAGTACGGCAAGCAGGTCGTCAAGCTGGCCGACGCCATGGCGACGCTGGAGCAGGAGTTCGACGCCGGTGCGTATCTCAGCGCGGTGATCCAGCGCGACGAGCAGAACAACCTGTTGCCGGAGCTGCGCAGGGCGTTGCTCGACCTGTCGTCGAGCTACCAGAGCACCGGTAACAGCCTCACCGATTTCCAGAGCAACATCGTCTCGCCCGGTGCTGGATCTGGTGGGAGTGGCACGGGTACCGGTGACCACACCAGCACCGTCGACGTCAACGATGGCGACGGCGTCGACATCTCGAACGGCATGCCGCCGTTCTTCGGTCCTCCCACGGGGGGACCGGGGAAGAGCGGCGGCCAAGGCACAGATGCCGCCGCGGGCGGCGGTGGCGGCACGGGCTCCGGCGCGAACTCCGGCGCGAACTCCGGCGAGCAGGCGACCGATCCGGCCACGAAGAAGGCCATGGAGGAAGCCAAGAAGGCTGCTCACGACGCCATCCAGAAACTGATCGACGAGACCAAGGGCGACTCGCCGGAGGCGCGGGCGCGCCGGGAGGCGTTGCGGCAAGTCCAGCAGGCGCTGGACAACGGGCTCGGCGGCACGGGCAGCGGCACCGGCGGGACGGGATCGGCCGTCACGGACCCGGTGCAGCGGCAGGCGATGGAGGACGCGAGGCGGGCCGCCACCGACGCCATCAACGACCTCGAACGCCAGTCCGGTACCGGTGATCCGACGCGGCAGGAGGCGTTGACGCGGGCGAACCAGATCGCCAACGACGCGATCACCCAGCTGCAGAACGGTACGACCGGCAGTGGCTCCGGTTCCGGCGACGGCACTGGCTCTGGCGCGGGCGCCGGGACCGGGGCTGGGGCAGGAACCGGTAGCGGGGCAGGGGCTGGAGCCGGTGCCGGGGCAGGCGCGGGTGGCGGTGCCGGTGGTGGCACGGGTTCCGGCAAGGACGGCCGTGGGCGGGAGACCGATCCGGCCAGGCAGAAGGCCATGGAGGAGGCCAGGAAGGCTGCGAGCGACGCCATCCAGAGGCTGTCCGACATGACGCCGGGCAACTCGCCGGACGCGCAGGCACGCCGTGAGGCGTTGAAGGAAGCGCAGGACGCGATCAACAACTCCCTCGGGGGCGGCGGCGGTACCGGAGCCGGTGGTGGCGGCGGTGGTGGCGGGAAAACGCCGTCGTCGACGGATCCCACGCGGCAACGGGCGTTGGAGGACGCGCGAAGGGCGGCAGGCGAGGCGATCAACTCGCTCGCCAACCAGAACGGCGGGGGAGGAGGCTCCGACCCGTCGCGGCAGCAGGCCCTGGCGGACGCGAACCGGATCGCCAACGACGCCATCAACCAGCTCCAGAACCCGTCGGCCACCGGAGGCGGCCCTGGGGGATCGTCTCCGGCGACCTCGTCGGACGGCCCCAACGGCGGTGGCGGTGGCGGCGCCGAGCGCGCGAGGCAGGAGGCGGCGCGTGCGGCGCAGGAGGCGACGAACGCGCTGAACGGCCTGGCCGGCGGCGGTGGTGGTGGCACGAGCACGATGTCGAGCGGGCCTGGCGGCACTGGTGCGGGCGGCACTGGTGCGGGTGCCGGCGGTACTGGCGCTGGTGGTACCGGTGCTGGTGCGGCTGGCAAGGGCGGCGGCGCCGGTGCGGG
>NZ_JYJG01000338.1 GCF_000955955.1 Lentzea aerocolonigenes | reverse complement strand
GCCGTGAGAACGCGACCATCGAAGCGTCTGACATCCCGGGTTCCTGCTGACCCAGCAAAGCACTACTAGTCGGACTGGATGACCATCAACCGGAACGTCGTCGACGGCGACTCGCGCCCGCACGTCTGCAACATGTGCCAGGCCAGGTTGCCTGGACCGTTGTCGGCCTGAGGAAGACGCTGCCTGCTGATCCCGAGCACCCCGTCCGGGCTTTCGCCGAGGACCTCCGGCGTGCCGACGAGCACCGCCAGGCCGAACGCCAGCACGTCCGCGCGCAGGTCGTCGTCGAGGTCGTCGGTGAGCCCGATCTTGCACTGCGGTTCGCCGTGCTCGTCGGAACCGAGGCCGACCAGGCCCGCGAGACCGACGCTGTGCGCCGCCGGGACCTCGAACACGCGGACATTGGTGCCCATCGCGAGCGCCATCAGCCGGGCTGTCGGGGTGGTGAGCATCGGATCGTTGATGGCCGCGTCGCCGTTGCCGGCGGAATCGTCTGTGCGCTCGCCCATGATGCTTCGGATCCTAGCCGCGGACGCCGTTCCGGAGAACTGCGAGATGGTCGATCGGAGCTGTGGCGCAGTTGCAGACCTGCGCTTACCGCGAGAATTCCGGCCGCGATGTCACCAGGACGGGTGAACCTGACTTCGTTGAGGTCAACGGATTTCCTGTCACTGACAGGGACAGGATGCGCACGCGCCGCACGGTGATACCGGGTCTTGGACGGGACGCACGGAATTGTTGCGTCATTTGCGGCACAGGAATGTGCGGTTCGAAAGGTTCCTGAAATGGCAGCACCACTTGCAGGCCGGCGCGCGCTCGTGACCGGGGCCGCGCGCGGAATCGGAGCGGCGGTCGTGCGGCGGCTGGCGAGCGACGGCGCCGCGGTCGCCCTCACCTACAACGCCTCGGCCGGCGCGGTGGAGAAGCTGGTGGCCGAGGTCGCCGAAGCCGGGGCACCGCCGTGGCGATCCAGGCCGACAGCGGTGACCCCGAGCAGGTGGCCAGGTCGATCGACGAGACCGTGACCCGGCTGGGCGGCCTGGACGTCCTCGTCAACAACGCCGGCATCCTGCCCGCGGCTCCGCTCGAGTCGATGACCGTCGAGCAGTTCGACCGGGTGGTCGCGATCAACATCCGGAGTGTGTTCGCCTTTCCTCAGCGGTGACTCCGGACGTCCGCACTCGTCGGTGGTGCGGTGCGATTCGGGCGAGCATCGGCGTGTGGGCGTCGAGCCGGGCACGGAAGTCGTGCCAGTCCCGCTCGACCGACCACGCCGACTCGGCCAGCGCGCACAGCCGGGGGAACGCCAGGTACTCGGCGTGCTCCGGGGTGCGCACGAACTCCGTCCACAGCTGGCCCTGGGTGCCGAGCACTCTGGCCGCCCAGGCGGGGTCCCAGTCGGGCGGCAGCGGGTCGTTGCGGTAGACGTCCTCCAGCGTCACCACGGCGGCGGGCTGGCCGGGCGGCTCGCCATCGGCGCTCTGCGGGTAGTCGAGGTAGGTGCTGAGGAACGGTGCCATGACGAGGTTGTGGCCGCGGCGCACGGCTGCGCGGCCGTGCTCGGGATCGCGCCAGATCATCACCGCTGCCGCGAGCGGCAGGCCGTCCGGGTTCTCGCCGTCGTCCCAGAGGATCGGGTGACGGCCCTGCGAGACCAGGAACGAGCTGATCCGGCCGAGGAACCAGCCGTGCAGGGCGGACGCGTCCGGCAGGCCCTCCGCGGTGATGCGGGCGGCGGCAAGTGGGCTGGTCTCCCATTCGACCGCCGGGCATTCGTCGCCGCCGATGTGGATGTGCGGGGACGGGAACACCTCCAGCACCTCGGTCAGGACGTCGCGCAGGAAGGCGAAGGTCTCCTCCTGCACGCCGTACAGGGCGTCGGACACGCCCCACCCGGTCCACACGGGCAGTGTCCTCGAAGGAAAGTTGCCGAGCGACGGGTACGCGGCGAGGGCGGCGCGGGCGTGGCCGGGCATCTCGATCTCGGGCACCACGGTCACACCT
>NZ_JYJG01000337.1 GCF_000955955.1 Lentzea aerocolonigenes | reverse complement strand
CGCGGGCGTGGCCGGGCATCTCGATCTCGGGCACCACGGTCACACCTCGCGCGGCCGCGTAGGAGACGAGTGACCGCAACTCGTCCTTGGTGTAGCAGCCGCCGTGCGGGATGCCGTCGTAGGTGGTGCTGCCGGCCGGGCCGACCATGCTCTCGGCCCGGTGGCCGCCGACCGCGGTCAGCTCGGGATAGCGGGAGATCGGCATCCGCCAGCCCTGGTCGTCGGTGAGGTGCAGGTGCAGGACGTTGAGCTTGTACAGCGCGATCTGGTCGACGAGCCGGCGCAGGTAGGTGATGGGCAGGAAGTGCCGGGCCACGTCGATCATCGCGCCGCGCCAGCCGAACCGGGGCTCGTCGCGGATCTCGACCAGCGGGATCGACGAGCCGGAGATCAGCTGCCGCAACGACTGGACGGCGTGCCGCAAACCCGCCACCGAGCCGCGCAACCGCACAGAAGAAGCCGTGACGGACAACGAGTAGGCCTCACCCTCGCCGGCCACTTCCAGCACGATGTCGCCGGCGGCGGCCAGCGGCAGGTCCACATAGGACTGCAGTAGCCGGGCGACTTCGACGCCCGCACCGGAGGCGGCGATCGCGGACGTGGACGACAGGCGGAAGACGCCAGGGGAGCGGACCAGGTGGACCGGCTTGGGGATGATCATGCGATGGCCTTCGCGACGGCGTGGAGCAGGTGGACGGGACGCAGCAGGTCGGAGTAGTCGATCGGTGGTTCACCGGTGGAAGCCATGTCCAGGAACGCTTCCAGGCCCGGCACGAGGTAGTGCTCGTCCAGCACGAGCGGATGGGACGTGGTGCCGGACGAGGTGACGACGGAACCGTGGAACGGGGTGTCGCCGAACGCCAGCTTGATCACGACCTCGACGCCGCGGACCTCGGCCTGCACGACGATGCTGTCGGTGAGCCTGGTGACGCCGACCGCCGTGATCGGACCGGGCGCGAGCCGCAGTGCCACGTCGACCGGGTGGATGCCGTAGAAGAAGATCCCGCCGTACGGGCTGGCGGGGTCGACCGGGCCCGCGGTCGTCACGCGGCGTGGTGCGCCTTGCGCGGCAAGCAGTTCGGTGTCGGGGATCCAGCGCAACGCCGAGAAGGACGTCAGCGGCGCGTCATGTGCGAGAGCCTCGGCGACGATCGCCTCGGCGTCCTCGACCGTGCAGGCCAGCGGCTTGTCCACGAACACCGGCAGTCCTTCGCGCAGGAACGGGACGGCGTGCGCGCGGTGCAGGTCACCGTGCCGGTCCGCGACGACCACCGCGTCGACCAGGCCGAGCAGCTCCTCCGGTGCGTCCACGATGCGTTCGAGCGAACCCTTGTCCCGCAAAGACTCGTTGCGTTCCGAGCGGCCGCCGCTGACCGCCACCACGCGGGCGTCGCGGCGGCTGGTGTTGAGGTGGTCGATGATGTGGTCGACGTGGCTGTTCTCCGTACCGACGATGCCGATGCGCATTACGTGATCAGGCATGGAGGCCATTGAAATGCCGGACGGATTGCCGGGTCAATGGCATGAATCGCTGGAACGAGGAATGATTCTTTGCAGTTCGTGTGACCTGCGAAGAATCATTGACGTGCGTCGAGTCGCACATGATGATGTGCCGAACCAGGGCAAGACACGCCATATTCATTCCCATTTCGGGGAAGGAATTCGGAAAGCAGGTGCCGCCATGAGCGAGACCGACGACTGGCTCGCCGCGCTGCTCGGGCAGCCGGCGGCCGACGTCGCGGACCTGGAACCGGTCACCAGCCAGGAAGCCGCCCGGCGGCTCGCGCTGCTCGGCGTCCCGGACGTCGACCACACCGACGTGCTGGCGACGCTGCCCAGTCCGAAGAGGACACCTGAGCTGTGGGAGGCACTCCAGCGGTGCCACCAGGTCCTGTACGCGGAAGACCCGATCCCCAGCCGGAAAGTGGACTGGCCGAACGCCCCGGAGGAGCTCGGCGTGGCGGGACGGTACTTCTACGTCCACCTCTACCTGCTGGCACTGCCGACGCTGCTGACCCTGCACCGACGGCTGCGCATCCCGTTCGACGTCACCACCCGGACCGTGCGGGATCTCGGCGCCAAGGTCGCCGGCTACCGCAAGTACTACGACCGGGGCGGCTTCGACCGGCAGGGCTGGCTGGTCCGGCACTTCCGCGGCACGCTCCACCGGCTCGGCAGGCTCCAGTTCGACCGCGCGGTCCTCACGATCGACGAGTACCACGCGGAGCCGGACACCGGCCCGAAGGACGGCACACCAGTCCTCGAAGTGCACATCCCCGGCGACGGTCCGATGACACCCGAGGCGTGCGACGAGTCGTTCCGCCGAGCCAGGCCGTTCTTCCGCGCGCACTTCCCGGACGAGCAGTACGAATACGGCACCTGCCGCTCCTGGCTGCTCGACCCGCAGCTCTCCGAGTTCCTGAAAGAGGACTCCAACATCGTTCAGTTCCAACGTCGCTGGACCCCGTTCGGACCGACGCCGGACTGCGACAGCGACGTGTGCGAGTTCGTCTTCCACCTCCCGCCAGGCACCGGCGACCTCGCCGTCCTGCCCCAGGACACCACCCTGCAGCGCGCCATCGTCAGCCACCTCCAGACCGGCGGCCACTGGCGCCAGGGCTGCGGCTGGCTCGCGCTTCCCTGACCCACGAACAAGAACGGACCCCGCCATGACCTCCCACGACATCTCGCGGCGCTCGGTGCTGAGAGCCGCCGCCGTGCTGGGCCTCGCCGCACCCGGCCTGGCCGCCTGCGTCACCGCCGGCAACAACGGCGGACAGTCGTCGAGCAGTGGTGACAAGAGCGCCACGAACCCGTTCGGCGTCAAGGCCGACGCCCCGCTGGAGGTCGTCGTCTTCAAGGGCGCCTACGGTGACGACTACGTGATCGCCGCGGAAGGCGTCTACAAAAAGCAGTTCGGCGGCGCGGTCATCGACCACAAGGGCATCCAGAAGGTCGGCGACACGCTGCGGCCGAGGTTCGTCGCGGGCAGCCCACCGGACGTCGTCAACAACACGGGTGCGGGCAGGCTCGACATCGCCGCTTTGAACCAGTCGCAGCAGCTGGAGAACCTCGACGAGCTGCTCGACGCGCCGTCGTGGGACGACCCGGACGTCAAGCTGCGCGACACCCTGCTGCCGGGCGTGGTCGAGGACGGCACGTACGACGGCTCGTTCGTCAGGTTCAACTACGCCTACACCGCCTGGGGTCTCTGGTACTCGAAGCCGTTGTTCGAGAAGAACGGCTGGATGTGGCCGCAGACCTGGCAGGAGATGCTCGAACTCTGCGAGGACATCAAGAAGACCGGCATCGCGCCCTGGACCTACCAGGGCAAGTTCCCCGAGTACATGACCGACCCGCTGCTGGTGATGGCCGTGCGCGGCGGTGGCATGGACCTGCTGAAGTCCATCGACAACCTGCAGCCCAACGCGTGGCGGCACGAGTCGGTCAAGGCCGCGGCCGAGGCGATCGCGGAACTGTCCGGCAAGGGCTACCTCATGCAGGGCTCGGAAGCGCTCTCACACACGGAGGCGCAGGCCGCGTGGTGCCAGGGCAAGGCCGCGATCATCCCGAGCGGATCGTGGCTCGAAGCCGAGCAGAAGTCCGTCACGCCCGCCGGGTTCGACATGGTGATGGGTGCCGTGCCGTCGCTGGGCGGGAGCAGGCTGAAGAACAACGCCATCCACGCGGCCAGCAGCGAGGCGTACCTCGTGCCGAGCCAGGGCAAGAACGTCCAGGGTGGACTGGAGTTCCTGCGGATGCTGTTCTCCCGCAACGCCATGAAGGACTTCGCCAAGTCCGTCGGCACCCTGCCGTCGGTCAAGGGCGCCACCGACGGCATCACGATGTCGCCGGCACTGAGCTCGGTCTCGGAAGCGGTCAGGAAGGCCGGTGACGACACGATCAACTACCGGCACCGCATCTGGTACCCGACGCTGACCAAGGCGGTCGACGACAGCGTCGCCGAGCTCGTCACCCGCCGGATCACCCCGGCCGAGTGGGTCGACCGCGTCCAGAAGGCCGCCGACGACCTCGCCAAGGACACCAGCATCAAGAAGTACGAGCGAAAATGAGCGTGCTGACCAGGCCGGTGGAGCGGGCTGCGGCGCCCGCTCCACCCGCGCCGTCGAAGCGCCGCAAGCGCAACCGCGGGTACGGGTTCGTCATCGGCGCGCTCGCACCCGCGCTGGTGCTGCACGTCATCTTCGTCGTCTCCCCGTACGCGCAGGCGTTCTACCTGTCTCTGACGGACTGGAACGGCGTCGCGGGCAAGGCGAACTTCGTCGGGTTCGACAACTTCGAGCGGCTCGCGGGCGACTCGCTGTTCCTCGACGCGATCAAGAACAACCTGCTGCTGTTGCTGCTGATGCCCGCCGCGACGATCGCGATCGGCCTGTTCCTCGCCACGATGATCCAGCGCGGCGGCAGCGACGGCCGCAGCGGCGTCCGGGGAGCGCGGTTCTACGAGATCGTGTTCTTCTTCCCTCAGCTGCTGTCCGTGGCGATCGTGGCCGTGCTGTGGGGATTCGCGTACAACCCCAACAACGGCCTGATCAACGGCGTGCTGCGGGCGATCGGCCTGGACGGGCTGGCTCGCAGCTGGCTCGCTGAACCGTCGCTGGCGTTGTTCGCGGTGATGGCGGTGATGGTCTGGTCCGGCGTCGGCTTCTACATGGTGCTGTTCTCCGCGGCCATCGACGGCATTCCGCGGGAGATCTACGAGGCCGCGCTGATCGACGGTGCCTCGGGCTGGACCACGTTCTGGCGGATCACGTTGCCGTTGCTGCGGGACAACGTCCAGGTGGCGTTCGTCTATCTCGGCATGGTGGCTTTGGACGCGTTCGCGCTGGTCCAGATCATGACCGTCGGACCGGGCGGCCCGGACGGCGCGACCGAGGTGATGGGCCTGTCGTTGTACCGGACCGCGTTCGAGTACGGGAAGTTCGGCTACGCGAGTGCGATGGGCGTCGCGTTGTTCTTCGGCACGCTGGTGTTCGCGCTCGTGGCGTTGCGCGGCAACAAGAACCGGACGGAGCTCGCATGAAACGGTTCCCGCTGCACCTCGCGCTCGGTTTCTGGGCGATGGTCACCGCGTTCCCGCTGCTGTGGGCGGTGACGAGCTCGTTCAAGTCCGACACCGAGATCCTGACCAGCCCGTGGACGGTGCCCGAGAAACCGCGCTGGGACAACTTCGGCCGTGCCTGGAACGAGGCCTCGATCGGCCAGTACTTCCTGAACTCGGTGATCGTCGTCGGCGGAGCGCTGTTCCTGACGATGCTCGTCGGCGGGATCGCTGCCTACACGCTGGCGCGCTACCGGTTCCCTGGCAACAGGTTCATCTACTACCTGTTCGTGACGTCCCAGTTCTTCCCGACGTTCCTCGCGCTCGTGCCGTTGTTCTTCACGGTCGAGCAGATGGGCCTGCTGGGCACGAAACTCGGCCTGATCCTGGTGTACGCGACGTTCGCGACCCCGTTCACCATCTTCTTCCTGCACGCGTTCTTCCGCACCCTGCCGTCCGCGATCGCGGAGGCGGCGTTCATCGACGGCTGCACGCACTGGGGTGTGTTCTTCCGGGTGATGCTGCCGATGGCGCGGCCGGGCCTGGTGTCGGTCGCGATCTTCAACTTCCTCGGCCTGTGGAACCAGTACCTGCTGCCGCTCGTGCTCAACCCGGACCCGGAGAACTACGTGCTGGCGCAGGGACTTGCCGCGCTGTCGACGTCGCAGGGGTACCAGAGCGACTGGAGCGGCCTGTTCGCCGGGCTCACCATCGCGATGCTGCCGGTCCTGCTGGCCTACGTGTGCTTCCAGCGCTACATCCAGGCGGGCGCCACGGCCGGCGCGGTCAAGTGAGCCAGATCGACCGCGGGCACCGTTCCGCCGGCTGAGAGCAGCCGGCGGAACTGCTCTACCCCGTTGCGCAGGCCATGTCAGCGCAACCAGTCCGAGTAGGTCCTCTGCACGCGGGTCAACTCCTCGGCCTGGCCGGGCGAGAGGGTCTCGTGCGGGTCGAGACACCAGATGCCGTTGAGAAGCCCCTGGCGTCGCAACACCTCGTGCACTCCGGCGATCACACCCGCGAAGCGGTTGCGGACGTCGAACACCGCCGCGTTGGCGTCCACGCACATCGCGCTCAACGCCTCGACCCGAGCCCGCGCTCCGGCATCGCCGTCCACCGCGGCGTGGGCGTCCTCGAGGATCTCGACGGCGGACCGCGTCCACACCGCCCAATGCCCGAGCAAGCCGCCGACGAACCTCCGCACTCCGCCGCGCACGTGGAACGGCGTGAGCAGGTCACTGATGATGTTGTCGTCGTTCCCGGTGTACAGCGCGACTTCACCGCCCCGGTCGGAGTCGGCCACGCCCTGGACGAGCTCCAGCGTCCGGTACCGGTCGAACGGCGCCGCCTTCACGGCCACTGTGGACGGCTGGTCGGCGAGGCGTCGCCAGTAGGAACGCGGCAGGTACCGGCCGCCGACGGCTTCCTGCAGGTAGAACCCGATGGTCGGGAGGACCTCGCCGATCGCCGCGCTGCGGTCCAGGAGATCTTCATCCGAACGATCCGAGAGACCTCCGGGAGAGACCAGGACGGCGTCGTAGCCCAGCTCGTGAGCGATTTCGGCCTCGGCGACGGCCTGACCGGTGGGACCCGCGACCCCGGCGATGCGGAGGAAGGGCCGCCCGGCACCGATTTCGTCCGCCGCCAGCTCCAGCACCGGCCGGTACAGCCCGTGCTCGCGGATCTCGAACTGCGTGGTGTGCACTCCGACCGCGAGCCCGCCCGCGCCCGCCTCCAGGTAGTACCGCGTGAGCCCCCGTTGCCTCTCCTCGTCCAACCTCCGCGAGGCGTCCAGAGCCAGCGGGTGCGCGGGGATCACCGTGCCGCGGTGCAGCAGCGCGGCTGTCTCGAAGTCCATCAGAACCGTCCGTCCCGTCGCTCGAACTTGGTCGGCTTGTGCCAGAGCAGTCCGCCCTCGCGCAGCCACTCCGTCTGCAGGTCGATCAGTTGCCCGAGCGTGCGGTCCGGGTAGCCGAACAGCTCGTGGCACGTCGTCGCGTCGCTGAGCAGCGAGGTTTCCGGCAGCGAGCCGGTGAACTCCGGTTCCACGCCGAGGCGGTCGGCGAGCCGTACCGCGATCGACCGCACGGACGCGGTCTCGGGTCCGGTCAGGTTCAGCACGAACGGTGCATCGGACGTGTGCCCGATGCTGCGCAGCACGACCTCGTTGGCGTAGCGCTGCCAGACGACGTTCACCGCGCCGGTGCCGAGGTCGATCGGCTTGCCCTCCATCAGCTTCCGGGCCAGGTCCGCGATCACGCCGTACCGGGGCTCGCACGCGTAGTTGAGCCTGATCAACGCGACCGGCGTGCCCCTGGTCCTGGCCGCGTGCGTGAACACCTGCTCGCGGCCGCGGCACGTGATCGCGTAGTCGCCTTCGGGGCGTGGCGTGTCTGTTTCCACGCTGCCACCGGTGACCGGTGCGGTCATGCCGTAGACGTTTCCGGTGGACAGCGCGACGATCCGCGCCGTCGGGTAGCGTTCGGCCACGTAGGCCGGCAGCACGGTGTTGGTCATCCACGCCTGCTCCGGCGCTCCGGCGGTGCCGAACTTGGCTCCCACCAAGAAGATCACCACGTCGGCGTCGGGCAACCCGGCCACCGCGGCAGGATCCGCGAGGTCAGCGTGCACGATCTCGACGCCCTGAGCCTCGACCCGCGCCCGGCTGTCCTCGTCGGACCACCGCGACACCGCTCGTACCGCCGCGAGGTGGCCTGCCTCGGCGAGCGCGCGACGGGCCATGCCCGCGATGCCCGACCCGGTCTTGCCACCCGCCCCGAGCACGACCACGTCACCCCACGCGGCCGCCTCCGCGACCAGCGCGGGGGAGGGCCTGCCGAGTTCTTCCTCGAGGTCTGCCTCATTCATGAGGGCACGCTCCCAGCGTGGAACTAATTCATTCTTTAGAAGGAATGAATTTCTTGCCTGATGTGGTCTCGGCACACGAAATCACAGGTCACCTCTTGCGGCAAGCGGCACCATGAGTCATTCTTCCGGGCATGACCTCAGCTGAATCGGAGGATTCATTCCTTCATTCCTCCGCTCGCCCGAAATGGCAGTGGGCGGCTGACCGTCTGCGCAAGGACATCGCCGACGGGGTCTACGGCCCCGGCGACCAGCTGCCGGTGGAGCGTGAGCTCGCGACCACGTTGTCGGTCAGCATCAACACCATCCGGCGTGCGGTCGGCCAGCTGGTGCACGAGCAGATCGTGCTGCGCCGCCAGGGTGCGGGCACGTTCGTCCGCTCCGAAACGGCACCGATCACCGGCCGGCCGTTGGTGGGCGTGCTCGTGCCGTCGACCACTTACTACTACCCGCGCGTGATCGACGGACTGCAACGCGTGCTGCGCGGTGCGGGCGTCGGAGTCGTGCTGGTGTGCTCGAAGTACGACCTCGATGTCGAACGCGACGAGCTGCGCACGATGCTCGAAACCGGGGTGCAGGGTCTGCTGCTGGTGCCGAGCCTGCACCTGATGGACGACCCGCAGTCCTACGTGGACAGCCTTCGTGATCTCCCGGTCCCGTACGTGCTCGCCGAACGACGTCCGCCCGTGCCCGAACCGGACGACCCGACGACCTACGTCGGCACCGAACACGCGGGCGGTGTCTGCAAGGCGGTCCGGCACCTGAAGTCGCTCGGACATCAGCGCATCGGGTTCCTCGGCCGCGTCAGCACCGGCACCTCCGCGCAGGTCGCGGACGGGTTCGAGCAGGCGGTGAAGCTGCTGGACGTCGATGCGGCCGCCACCTCGTGCAAGCTGCTGTGGCAGGCGCAGGAGATCTCCGCGTACGCCCGGCGTTGTGCGGAATCCGGTGTCACGGCGGTGTTCTGCCACGGTGACCGCGACGCCGCCGCGTTGATCGTCGCCGCCCGCAGGCTCGGGCTTTCCGTACCGGATGACCTGGCCGTGGTCGCCTACGACGACGAAGTGGCTGAGGTCGGCGACATTCCGCTGACCGCCGTCTCCCCGCCCAAGACCGAAGTGGGCGCACTTGCCGCCCAACTGCTGCTGCAGCGCATCGACGGCGGCCGAAACGTTCCCTCCCAGCAGGTGCTGATCCAGCCGCGGCTCGTCGTCCGGGCCTCGTGCGGTGCTCTCGCGACTCAGAAAGCAGGAACATGACGTCATTCCGGATCGGACTCGTGGGTGCCGGCGCGGTCGGCGCACATCACGTCCGCGCGGCGGCAGGGCCCGAGAGCTACGCCATCACCGCGATCTGCGACGTGCGGCGGGAAGCGGCCGAAGAGCTGGCGGCACCGGGCGTCCAGGTCTACGACGACTACCGGACGATGATCACCGAGGCGGACCTCGACGCGGTCATCATCACGACGCCGCATGCGTTGCACGCGCAGCAAGTCGTGGAAGCGGCCGCGGCTGGACTCCATGTGCTGGTGGAGAAGCCGATGGCCACGACCGTCGAGGACTGCTCGCGGATGATCGAGGTCTGCCGGGAGGCCGGCGTGCTGCTGGCGGTCGCGCACGTCATCCACTTCGACCCGGTGGCACGGGAAGCGCGCTCGCTGATCGCGTCGGGGGAGTTCGGCGCACCGCTGCTGATCGCGCACCGCCGGTCCGCGCACTACGAGCCGAACTCGCGGCCCGCGTGGTTCTTCGACCCGGTTCTGGCCGGTGGCGGCATCGTGCTCAACGTCGGCACGCACGGCCTCGACCGCATCCAGTGGTTCGGCGGCGGCACCGTGCGCCGGGTGAGCAGCGTGGTGCGCGGACGGGACGGGATCGACGTCGAGACCGACTCGCTCGCGCTGGTCGAGCTCGCCAACGGGGTCACCGCCAGCGTGGTGCTGACCAGCAGGGGAACGCCGTACTACGACGAGACGGACGTCGTGATGCAGGAGGTCACGCTGCGGGTCAGCGCCACCGATGGCCTGCTGCTGCTGCGCGACGGGGCGACGACGACGCTCGTCGACGCCAGTCCCGGTCACCTGGAGACGGCGTTCCGGGCCCAGCTCGGCGGGTTCGTGTCCGCCGCGCGCGGTGGCGATGGCGAGTACATCGACGGCTCGTACGGCCGGTCTGTCGTGTCCGCCGCGCTCGCTGTCTACCAGGCCGCCGATCGGGGCAACCCCGTAGAGGTGCCGCGCCCGGCGGTCCTGCCGTGATCACCCGGCGCAGCATGCTCGCCGCCGCGGGTTTGACGCTGCTCACCGGTTGTTCATCGGCCACAAAGGACCCGAACGGGCCGTTGAAGTTCTGGTCGTCGTTGCGCGGCACGAACACCGTGGTCGACGCGTGGAACGCCAAGAACCCCAACGACCCTGTCGTGCTGGAGACGGTGACCTCGGGGTTCGCCGGTGGCAACGCGAAGCTGTCCAACGCGGCTCGCGCGGGCAATGCGCCGGACGTGGTGTCGATGGCGGACTCGGACCTGCCGATGTTCGCCCTCGACGGGGTTGCCGCGGACCTGACCGACTTGATCAGCGCTGGGTTGCGCGACGATCTCGGCGAGGTGGCGTGGTCCGGTGCCACGTTCGGCGGCCGTGTCCACGGGGTGCCGCTCGACCTGCCGCCGTTGCTGATGCTGTACCGCGAGGATCTTCTGCGTGAGGTGCCGGCGACGTGGGACGAGTTCCGCGAGGCGGCCCGCAGGCTCAAGTCCCAGGGCATCTACCTGACCTCGTTCCACCCCAACGGCTACAACCTCTTCGCCGCGCACGTCATGCAGACCGGCGGTCGGTGGTTCGGTGTCGACGGCGACTCGTGGGTCGTGAACTTCACCGACCCGCAGTCGCTGAAAGCCGCTGACTACTGGCAATCGCTGCTCGACGAACAACTGCTGTTCCTCGCTCCCGGCAGCAGTCAGGAATGGCTCGCCGCGCTGGCCGAAGGACGGGTGGCCGCGCATCTGGTCAGCGTGTGGGGAGTGGCGGCGTTGGCGTCGTCGGTGCCTGGTGGAGCGGGGAAGTGGCGGATTGCTCCAGTCCCGCAATGGGATCCGGCCAAGCCGTCGATCGGCAGGGACGGCGCGTCGCTGCACGTGATCACCGCGGACAGCGTGAAGAAGGACCGCGCGATGCGGTTCATCGAGTGGATGTCGACCTCGCCCGAGGCGATCACCGCGCGCCTGTCCAGTGGTCGTTCGAGCCTCTTCCCGGCCGCACCGAAGCTGTGGGAGGCGGCGTCCAGGCAGTTCAAGACCACGTTCTACGGCGGCCAGGACCTCGACGGCCTCGCCGCGGAGCAGTACGAACTGCAGCACGGCGGCTGGATGTGGGGACCGCGGATGCAGTCCACCGCCACGTCCATCCACCACGGCCTCGCGCGCATCCCGTACGGCACCACGATCGCGCAGGCTCTGCGTGACGCCGAAGCGGAGACGTTGCCGGACATGCGCAGCCTCGGCCTGTCGGTGAGGCGCTCGTGATCAGGCAACGTTCCGCCATCGGCCTGCTGCTCGGCCCGTTCGTCGTGCTGCTGCTGGTCGTGTTCCTCGCGCCCACGCTGTACGCGGTCTACCTGAGCTTCTTCGCCCGCTCGCACACCGGACTCGGGTTCGGCAACGGCCAGACGGCGTTCGTCGGACTCAGGAACTACGGCGTGGTGCTCACCGATCCGAGCTTCCTGCAGGGCGTCGGTGTCACGCTGCTGTACTCGGCGGTGTTCATCCCTCTGGTGATCATCGGTGCGTTGGCGCTGGCGTTGCTGTTCGACTCCGGTGTGGTGCGGTTCCGGCAGTTCAGCCAGACATTGCTGTTCCTGCCGCATGCCGTACCGGGCATCATCGCCACGGTCATCTGGCTCTACCTCTACACACCGGGCATCTCACCGGTGATCGATCTGATGGACGGCCTCGACCTGCACGTCGACTTCCTCGGGCTCGAGATGGTCGTGCCGTCGTTGGTGAACATCGCGCTGTGGAGCGGTCTCGGCTACACCACGGTGATCTTCTTCGCCGCGCTGCGAGCCGTGCCGCACGAAGTCGTCGAGGCGGCCGCGATCGACGGCGCCGGGCCGGTGCGGTCGGCGGTGACGATCAAGGTGCCGCTGATCAGGGGCACGATCGTGACCGTGCTGATCTTCACCGTGATCGGCGCCCTGCAGCTGTTCACCGAACCCATGCTGCTCAGCAAGGTCACCCCGCTGATCGGCCCGAGGTTCACCCCGAACATGTACATCTACGACGCGGCGTTCGCGCGCAACAACCACAGCCTCGCTTCGGCGGCCTCGGTGTTGCTGCTGATCGTGTGCTGTCTGCTGTCCTTCGCCGTCACGCGTGGCGCTGCTCGTGGGAGTCGATCATGACCGGGCGAGTTGCCGCGAACGTCGTGATCGGCGTCGGCGCGCTGTACGCGTTGCTGCCGCTCGTCTGGCTGCTGCTCGCCTCCACTGTGGACACCCAGGCGCTGTTCGCGTCCGACTTCTTCTCGCTGGACAACTCCGCTTTCGCCGACAACGTGAAGGGCTTGTTCACACAGGAGAAGGGCATCTACGGCCGTTGGTACCTCAACAGCGTGCTGTACGCGGTCGGCGGCGCGGCTTTCGGTGCGCTGATCAGCACTGCGGCCGGCTACGTGTTCGACAAGTTCTCGTTCACCGGCAAGAACCAGCTGTTCGCGTTGGTACTGGTGTCGGTGATGGTGCCGGCCGCGGTGCTGGCGTTGCCGTTGTACCTGATGGCGTCCGCGGCCGGTGCGGCGAACACGATCTGGTCGGTGATCATCCCGGTGCTGTTCAACCCGT
>NZ_JYJG01000336.1 GCF_000955955.1 Lentzea aerocolonigenes | reverse complement strand
GTACCTCGCGCGGGTGTTCTCCGCCGCATACGTGCCGAACGAGGTGCTCGAAGCCGCACGGGTCGACGGTGCGACCGAGATCCGCAGCTTCTTCTTCGTGGGCCTGAAGATGCTCGCGCCGGGTTACGTGACGATCTTCCTGTTCCAGCTCACGTCGATCTGGAACAACTTCTTCCTGCCGTTGGTGATGCTGTCCGACCAGAACCTGTACCCGCTCAGCCTCGGCCTCTACAGCTGGAACTCGCTCGCGAACATCGACCCGGACTACTACCCGTTGATGGTCGTCGGCTCGCTGTTCGCCTTGTTGCCACTGGTTCTGGCGTTCCTGTTGCTGCAGCGGTACTGGCGATCCGGACTTACCGCTGGGAGTGTCAAATGAGGGTGCTGGAGTACACCGGGGTCCGCTCGCTGCGGTGGCGCGAGGTGCCGGACGCACGGGTGGTCGATCCCACTGACGCAGTGGTGCGGCCGGTCGCCGCCACGACGTGCGATCTCGACCGGGCGGTGATCGCGGGCCACACCCCGTTCCCCGCGCCGCTGCAACTCGGGCACGAGTGCGTGGCCGAGGTCGTGGAGGTCGGGGACGAGGTCGCCGGGCTGGGGGCCGGCGACCTCGTCGTCGTGCCGTGGCACATCTCTTGTGGCACTTGCGCGAACTGCAAGGCTTTGGCGCCTTCGCGGTGCCTGTCGGTGCCTCGGTACGCCATGTTCGGGCTGCCGCTGGGTGGTTCGTGGGGCGGGCTCTTCTCGGAGTTCGTGCGGGTGCCGTGGGCAGCGGCGAACCTCGTGAAGCTGCCGGACGGTGCCGACCCGGCGGCATTCGCGTCCGCCTCGGACAATCTGACGGACGCGTACGGCAGTGTCCTGAAGGGACAGTCGCACGCTCCTGGCGCTCCGCTGCTCGTGTTCGGTGGCACCAGCATCGGCTTGTACGCCTGCGCGTTCGCTCGTGCGCTGAGCGCGTCCCGGGTCCTGTACGTCGACCGGAACGAACGTCGCCGCGCCATCGCTGAGGGGTACGGCGCGCAGACGGCCGTTTCGGCCGACGAGCTGGACCAGCGCGAGTTCCCGCTCACCTACGACGCTTCCGGCCACCCGGACGGGCTGACCGCCGCGTTGAACGCCACCGAGCCGGGCGGGCACTGCCACAGCGCCGGCATCTACTTCGCCGGGGTGAAGGTGCCGACCGGGCCGATGTACATGAACGCCGTGACGTTCACGACGGGCAGGCCCGACATCACGCCGCACCTGCCCGCCGTGCTCGACCTCGTCGGCGGGGGAGCGGTGGATCCCCTGCCGGTGTTCAGCGATCACCTGACGTTCGACTCGCTACCGGAGACCCTGGCCCTGTTGCCGGAGAAACCGCTGGTGACCCGTGGTTGAGCTAGTGGTGTGGCTCGGAACGGTGCCGCGA
>NZ_JYJG01000335.1 GCF_000955955.1 Lentzea aerocolonigenes | reverse complement strand
GGTGCCCTGCTGAGCGTGGATCACCTCGCCAACGTTCCGAGACGCGACACGCTACTAGATCGGGCTGGTGTTGACCCGCAGGTCGTCGTACCAGACGTACCCGGTCGTCTTCGGTGCGAACGTCGCGTCACCACCGCCGGCGAACGTCGACAGGTAGGCCTTGTCGATCTTGTCGTTGTTCTGCACGAACTTGATCCCGGTGATCAATGCGGCGGACTGGCCGTTGAACCAGACCTGGATCTCGCCGTTCGGGTTCGCGACGCCGTTCGTGACGGTGTTGAGCTTCACCCGCTGCACGATCTCGACCCACTGGCCGGGCGGGTAGTACACCGGCGAACCGTTCAGGGACAGGTCGCGGTAGTCGCCGTACTGACCGGCATGATCCATGCTGTACCAGTAGATCGCGACCTTGCCGCCGCTGCGCCAGATGAACCGCGACGTGAAGCCGTTGTACCCGTCGCAGGGCTGGCCACCGGAACAGGACGCGCCCGCTGCGAGACCGACGCCGACCTTGCCGGCGAAGTTCGTGTCGCCCCAGCTGAAGCCGGGACTGAGCCGCACCCACTGCGCCACGTAGTACTGGCCGGCGGGCGGGATCGCGAACGGTGCCTGCGCGCCGGACGGGCCGGGCCCGAACTGGCCCGCCGGGTAGGTGACCCGCAACGACTTGCTGCCACTGCGCCGCACGCTCGAGTCGATGTAGGTCCTGGTGTCGAGCCCTTGGTGCCAGGGCGCGTTCCAGCCGTCGGCGGCCCATTTCGCGAGCGTGTAGGGCGAACCGGCGGCCGGTGCTTCGAAGTAGTTGTTCAACGCGGCCGCCATCGCCGATGGCGTGGCGATGGCCGAGGCGATTATCGCCGCACAGCTGGAAAGTACGAGCAACGTCTTTGTTCGCATGCACTTCCTCCAGTCGGTTGGTGGGGCAGTATTGCCACGTCGCGAGCGGTGGGTCAACGCTTGCGCAAGTCATTCCGCAAAGATTCTGTTGTGGACGGTCAGGCAGAAACCGGGCATTGACTGGAGTTCTGGGTTGGCGCAGGATTCCGGCAAGGTCTGGGGGCTGATCAATTCCTTCCCGCACGCGGAATGAATTCTTTCTGGAGGACCCGATGAGAAGACTTGTCGCGGTGTCGCAGGCGTTCGTCGTCGTGGCGGCCATGGCCGTCGCCACGAGTGCGACCGCTGCCGCCGCACCCGGACCACCGGCACCGGACACTCCGGTGGCGCACGAACTCCTTCGCAACGGTGGCTTCGAGAGCGGCATCACGTCGTGGACGCTCTCCAACGGTGCCAAGCGTGATTCGGGCGCCCTCGTCGTCACCTCCGCGACCGGGACGGCCTGGGAGGGTGCGACGTCGGCGCCGTTCGCCGTCGACGTCCGGCGGATCGGCTCGGTCAAGGTGTCCGGACGTGTGCTGCTGGACAACGTGGTGCAGGGCGCGACCGCGGACAACGCGGCGAAGATCAGCATTGCGTTCGTCGACGCGGCCGGGAAGCGCACCTGGAAGGGCATCAACCTCACCGGTACGCAGGACTGGACCGGGCGCGACGACGTGCACACCGTGCCTGCCGGCACTGTGTCGGCGTTCCTGTCGGTAGCTCTGGACCGCGCAAAGGGCACCGTGAAGTTCGACGACCTGCACGTGCGGGCCGAGTCGTGGGTGAACCTGGTCAACAACCCGAGTTTCGAGCTCACCACACCGTCCACCCAGGACTGTCCGGCGCCGGCCTGGTGCACGCCGTACCTCAGCGTCACCTACAAGGTCGACAACACCGTCGCGTTCCAGGGCACGCGGTCGTTGCGGATCGACGCCTCGCCGACGCAGAAGATCGGCGGGTTCGTCACCGTGCCGCTCGACCAGAAGACCTGGCCGGTGGTGCAGGTTTCGGCGAAGGTCAAGCTCGACCGCGTGGAGACCGCCGACTACACCGACTTCCCCGGTGGCCTGCGGGTCACCGTCGGGTTCCTCTACACCGACGCGAACGGGCAGAGCGTCTACTCCCCGTCCGGCCTGCTCAACGGAGTGCTGACCGGGTCACGTGACTGGACGACGATCTCCGGCACGTTCCGGGTGCCGCCGCTGATGACGAAGCTGCAGATCATCCCGGCGATCCAGAACGCCACCGGCACCGCGTGGGTCGACGACGTGCGCGTGACGCCCGAGTCGCCGTGGATCGCGCCGGACGCGCAGACCAAGAGCGCCGCCGCGGGTACGTCCGCGAAGTTCCAGACCACGGTCACGAACCGCCGCGCTGTCGCCGACTCGCTGCAGCTGGCCGTGGACGGTTCCGGCT
>NZ_JYJG01000334.1 GCF_000955955.1 Lentzea aerocolonigenes | reverse complement strand
GCCGTGGACGGTTCCGGCTCGGTGACTCCGGCGACGACGCCGGTGTTGCAGCCGGGCGAATCCACGATCGTGTCCGTGTCGCTCGCCGCCGGGTCGTCCGGGGTGCTGACCGCGACTCCCGCCGGTGACGTGACTCTGGTGCAGCAGGCCACGTTCAAAGCCGAGCAGGCGACTTCTCCCGGTGGCGCGCCACGGGTCTACAGCACGCCTGCGCAGCTCGACGCGCTGAAGCAGCGGATCTCGGGGCAGGACTGGGCGCACAAGGCGTTCGACTCGGTGGTGAAGGCCGAGGCGGACGCGTGGCTGACCCGGCCGCTCGACCAGCCGGTGAACCACGGCGGCTGGAGCGGCAACTTCAAGTGCCCCGGCACCAACACCTCGCTGGAGTTCAACTACGACTCGCCCAAGCTGCACCGGTGCCCGATCGACGGCAAGACCTACACCGGCGAGCTGCTGGACTCGGCGTGGATCGAGATCTGGCACAACAACGCTGCCCAGGCCGCGGCCGACCTCGGGCTGGCCTTCCGCGTCACGGGTGATGTGAGGTATGCGGCGAAGGCGCGGGACATCCTGGCGTACTACGCGGAACGGTTCCTGTCCGTGCCGATGAACGTGATCTACGGCCGGGTGCACTACCAGTCGCTGGACGAGGCCGTGGCCGCGATCGGCCTGATCGACGGCTACGACCTGATCCGCGACACGCTGCCCGAGTCCGACCGGGTGGACATCTCGCTGAACCTGTTGAAGCCGCTGGCCGATCTGGTGCAGGCGTACCCGACGGTGACGTCGAACTTCGAGGCCTGGACCGCCGCGGCGGTGCACGGCATCGGGTCCGCGATCGGTGACGAGGGCCTGCGGAAGTGGGCTCTGGAGGACACCGAGTTCCTGCTGAACAAGGCGCGGATGTCCGACGGCTGGTGGTGGGAGGGCGCGGCGAGCTACCACGTGTACGCGTTGCAGGCGCTCACTTCTCTCGCGATCTCGTCTCGCAACCTGGGCGAGCGCGACTACACGGTGGACGAACGGTTCCGCTCGATGCACACGACTCTGCTGCCCTACCTGTATCCGGATCTGACGATTCCGGCGGCGGGTGACGGTGGTACGTGGGGCAGGCGGTTCGGTCCGAGCTTCTCGGCGATGGCCGAGTGGGCGTACGCGGAGTACGGTTCGCGCGACTTCGCGACCGGGTTGTCCTACGCCTACAACAACCTGGGCCGTCCGCGTTCGGACCGGTGGGCGCTGCGGTTCGGCGTCGACTCGCTGCCGAGCCTGAGCGGCCCACGTCAGCCCAGCGCCACGTTCGGCGGGCTCGGTGAGACGGTGCTGCGCTCGTCGAACGCGCAGAACCTGGTGCCGAACCCCCGTTTCGAGGAGAAGTCGCTGACCGACGCGAGCAAGCCCGCGTTCTGGCAGCAGGGCGATGGTTCGACGTGGCAGAAGTTCCCGCTCGACGGCACCCGGATCCCACACGTGACGTTGCAGGCGATGGCGAAGGGCAAGGGCAGCATCGAGGCGGTCTTCCTCAGCGAGCACGGTTGGGAGGTCGGCAGGTCGTCGCTGACCATCGACGGGGCGGCCCGTGAGCAGGGCATGGACGTGCCGCCGTGGACCCGTGCGGTGAAGCTGTCCGTGCGGGGTGACGTCACGGTGGACGATGTCGATCTGTTCGCGGACGATCTGCTGGGTTCCGGCGGGTTCGAGGACTCGGCTGCCGGGTGGACGAAGCAGGGATCGGCGGAACTGTCGCCGCTGGCCTATCGCGGCTCGTCGGCCGCGAAGATCACTGGCGGCCTGAACCGCGGCGCGTGGACCACGGACGTTCCGGTGACCGGCGGGAACGTGACGTCGGTGAAGCTGGACGCGCGGACGTTCACCCCGCTGATCCCGTTGCGGGAGAACGGTGGCGCGGCACTGGAGCTGTCGTTCGTGACGCCGTCCGGGGTGTCGGCGCCCGTGGTGACCAGGTTCCACGACCTGCTCGGGTGGAAGTCGCGGACGATCTCCGCGGACGTGCCGAAGGACGCGATCGCCGCCAGGATCTCGCTGGTGGTGGAGAACGCGGCGGGCGTCGCGCTGTTCGACGACGTGCGGCTCGGCTTCTCCGGTGCGGTGGACCCGTTCCAGGCCAACGCCCTCCGGCTCGACCACGGCGTCGCGGGCGGCACCCACGGCCACGCCGACAAGCTGCATCTCGACGTCGTCGGCGGGGGCGGGCTGCAGTCGACCGACCTCGGCCAGATCTACGGCGCCGACAACGCCGACCTGACCAACAACTGGTACCGGGAGTCGGTGTCGCACAACACCGTCGTGGTCGACGGTCGCAGTCAGGACCGCAACATCCGCGGCGCGCTGGAGTACTTCGGCACCACGCCACGGCTGAAGGTGGTCGACGCCAAGGCGGACAGGCCTTACGCGGCGATCCCGGACGTCTCGCTGCGCAGGGCCGAGCTGATGACCGACGAGTACACAGTGGACGTTTTCGACGCTCGCGGTTCGTCGGCGCACCGGTTCGACCAGTCCTGGCACGGCGTCGGCGACCTGACGGTGTCCGGCGCGGCGATGACCCCGCCGGCGTGCGGCACGTGCGTGCTCGACCCGAACGACAAGGACTTCGGCTACGACAAGCTCCGCCTCGTGGCAGAAGGGTCTTCAAGCGGTACGTGGCAGGCGGAGTGGAAGACACCGCAGTCGGTGCTGTCGTTGCGAGCGCTCGAACCGGCCTCGACGCACGTGGTGCAGACGACCGGGCCTGGCTTGGCCACGGACGGCAAGCAGATCCCGTTCGTGCTGGCACGTCGTGACGGCGCGAGCACCCGGTTCACCACCCTGTTGGAGACCAGGTCGGCGGCCGCCCCGAGCACCATCGTCGCCGCGGAACGCCTGCGGGACGGCCATGTCCGAGTGCGGCTGGCCGGTGATCGACGCGACGACGTGCTGTACGACGGCGGCTACGCGTTGCTGCGCAGGGCGGGTGACCGGCCGTTGAGCATCGACCTGCTGAACCGGCAGTCGGTCGAGGTCGACGGACGCACCTGGCTGTCGGCGTCGAAGAAGCTGGAGAACGCCTCGGCGGTGTTCGACGGGAGCACGCTGCGGCTCGCGGTCGGGCGCACCGCGGATCGAGGCCAGGTGACGATCACCGTGCACGCTCCCGGTGTCCGCACCGTCGAGCTGAACAACCAGCCGGTCAGCTCGGTCACCCGGCACGGCGATCTGCTTGAGGTGACGTTCACGGTCGGATAGAAAAGCGAACGGCCGGGGCTGCGCGCCCCGGCCGTTCGTTGCTAGATAGGACTTGTCTGCACACGCACGTCGTCGTACCAGATGTACGAGTTGCGCGTAGGGGCGAACGTCTGCCGGTCGCCGCCGAAGAACGACGAGAAGTAGGCGAAGTTGATCTGGTCGGAGTTGCGGACGAACTGCAGTCCGGTGCGGCTGCCGGCATTCGCGCCGTTCACCCACGCCTGGATCTCGCCGTTGGCGTTCGCGGTGCTGCCGCTGACGGTGTTGACGCGCACCCGCATCTTCAGCTCGATCCACTGCCCGCGCGGGTAGCTGTACAGGCTGCCGCTGGGGCTGAGCTGGAACGAGTCACCGAACTGCCCGCTCTTGCCCATGTGGTAGAAGTACAGGATCGCCTTGCCGTCGCGGCCCCACGCGAACCGCACCGTGAAGCCGTTGTAGCCGTCGCAGGCCTGCCCGCCGGAGCACCGCCTGCCGCCCGCGAGCCCAAGACCGATCTTGCCGCCGAACTCGGTGCCGCCCCAGCTGAAGTCGGGCGAGAACCGCACCCACTGCCGCAGCCAGTACTCCCGCGCCTTGGGTATCGCCAGATCCGCTGACGCACCGGAGTTCTCCGGGTTGATCTGCCCGGCCGGGTAGAACGACCGCAACGACTTCGACCCCGACCGCCTGACGGCCGTGTCGATCATCGTCCGGCTGGCCATGCCCACGTCGAACGTGGACGCGAACCCGTCCTTCGCCCACTCGGCCCTGGTGTAAGCACTCCCGTAGGCCGGCCGTTCGAAGGTGTTCGTGAGCGTCGCGGCCTGGGCCGCGGGTGCCGTCTGCGCGCCCAGGACGGCGCAGACAGCCAGTGACATCAAGGAAATTCTCCTCATCGAGTCTCCTCACAGGGATTCGGCAAATGGTATGGACCATTCGCCGATCCCAGTATCGGCACGGCATCATGCCGTGGTCAATGGAATGAATTTCCTTGCGAGCGCAGGAATCCGCCGGTGTCCACAGCGGACAGTTCACTTCGTGTTCTTGGCGGGGCCGGGGAAGAACATGTTGGTGGTGGCCTGGTAATGCTTGTAGTCGGGCCGTTTCTGCACGCTGTAGTACTCGGCGGGACGAGCGCCGGTGTGCTTGGTGAGCGTGACGAACAGCGTCCAGGAAACGAGGCACAGGCCCAGCGCCAGCAACACCCACACCGGCAGTGCGGTGTCCGGGAGCAGGGTCAGCAGTGACGGCAGCGCGAGCAGCACCAAAGCGTTCCACTGCATCCACTGGAAGAAGTAGTTGGGGTGCCTGCTGTAGTGCCACAGCCCACGATCGCAGGTGCCTCGCTCGCCGCGGGCCGCGAAGCGCTGTTTCTGGCGGTCGGCCACGGACTCCAGCACGTACGACCCGGCCCACAGTGCCAGGGCGACCACCGTCCAGGCCGACAGCGTCCGCTCGTGATCAGCGGCGACGACGAACGCGGGCACGGCCAGCACCGTCGCGTTCGCCAGTCCCTGCAACCAGATCTCGTACTGCACGGACCACGTCTCGCTGCGGAACCCCTGCCGCTCCCAGCGCCGCCGCTGATACCGGTACCGGGGCAGCTCGACCTTGGGCGCGCCGGGCGTCCACCACCCGTGCTTCAGCGCCATCACCAAGCCCCACAACCCCATCCGCGCGCCCATCGCGAGGTAGGCGACCGCGACGAGGACCCCGCTGAGCTGGTCGGCCGCGACCAGCGTGACCACGCCGATGCCCACCAATCCCCAAGGCCAGGCCACGTCGACGTACGACACGTGCCGCGTGAGGTATCCGGGGATGGCCGCCACCAGCGTGAACAACACGACCTGCACCAGCAGGTTCCACCGGGCGGGCCCAGTGGTGGCCGGATCCAGCAGCAACGCGGCCCCGGCCACGGCGAAGGGCAGCACGCCCACGACCCGCTGCATGCCGTCCTCCAAGCTCGCTGGTGAGACATTCCGCCAGAATGTCTCCGTGAGACACTTTATACATGCTGTCTCACGCCGCGACCAACGTGAACCTGACCACCGAGCCCGAGGTGGATCCGGTCATCGCCCTCGCACTGCGGCAGTTCCTCCGCGAGAGCCGCCTCGACATGGGCGACCTCGCCACCGCGGCCGGCATCGGCCGGGCCACCCTCTACCGCAGGTACGGCGATCGCGACCGCGTCCTGGGCGAGGTGCTGTGGGCGATCACCCACCGGGAGTGGGCACGCCTGTGGCAAGCCAGCGAGAAGCGCGGTATGGGCAAGGTGATCGCCGTGCTGGACCAGGCGATGCGCGACACCGTCGCCTCACCGGCCCTGCGCGCGCTGCTCGAACGCGACCCGGAAACCGCGCTGCGGGTCCTGACCTCGCAGCAGGGTGTGGTGCAGTCGCGTCTCGTGGCAGGGCTGGCCGAGCTCATCGACGCCGAACGCCACTCGTCAGACATCCCGGTGACCAAGCTGGCCTACGCGGTGGTCCGGCTCGCGGAGTCGTTCTGCTACTCCGACGTCATCACCGGCGCCCCGCCGGACATCGACACCGCCACCGACATCATCCGGAAGCTGCTGACCTAGTCGTCGTCCTCGCTCAGCAGGAGGTCGACCTGCTCCCGCTGGGGCGTCCCGTCGAGCGCGGCCAGGAGAGCCGGCCGGGCTGCGGCCCAGTGCTCCGGCGGGAGCGCGTGGGCCAAGAGGTAGGCGCCCGCCCTGCTGGGCCGTGCGGTGAACTCGGCGAGCAGGCCGGTGAAGTCGCAAGCCTGGTAGGACCGGCGGTGCTGGGTGAAGCACAGCACGGTGAGCGCCCTGACGAAGTTGACGACGGCCGGGCTGAGCGCGGGATCGTGCCGTGCCCAGAGGTCGAGCGCGGCGCCGAAGAGATCGCACACTCCGCCGCTGGGCAGTGCCAGTTGCGCTGCGACGAGGTCTTCCAGCGCCTTGCTCGACCAGACCGGCTCGTCGGTGTCGACGGCGAACCGCAGGAGCAACAGGGCGGCGACACCACGCCGAGCCGCGGCATCCATCGGTGCCGGCTCAGCCGAGGTGTTCTCTTCCTGGTGGCCCAGGAAAGCGGCCGCGGAACGCAACGCCGCACGCGTCGCGGAGTCCAGCTCCTCGTAGGCCGCCCAGCTCTCGGCGCCGACCTTCCTGGTCGCGGCCACGTCCGTGGTGGCGCGATCGAGGAAATCCGAGAGATCAGTCATGGACGAGGATCCTCACAATCGTGTTGGGATCTAGGGTTCCGGACGCGACGCGCTGGATGATATCGGCGGTGCGGTGGTGGCCGCCGGTGAGCGCGAGGCCGTCGGCGCCGCGGGTGGCGCTGATCGGGTCCTCCGGCCGCCATCTGACCAGATCGTCGCTGTGCAGCTGGGAGACCGAGGAGACCTGCTCGTCGTAGAGGCCGTGCATGCGCGAGTTGATGTGGCCCTCGAGGTCGCCGGCCCGGATGTCCTCGAACCTCGGGTTGAACGTCTCGATCGACGGCGGGTTCGGGTTGCCGGGACTGCCGTACGGCCTGCCCTTCTTGTCGAGGGCGTTGGTGCGGTACAGGATCTTCTCGCGCGCCTCGTCGTCGAGCTTCTTCAACGCCCCGGTCGCGCAGTCCTCGCTGCCGGCCAGGCCCAGCACGTCGACCCGGTGCAACGGGTTGAAGACGTAGGCGAGGTTGTCCGGGCCGCCGCCGAGACCGAGCGGGTCGCTGCTGACGAACCTTCCGGTCGTAGGGTCGTAGTAGCGGAAGACGCTGTAGTTCAGCCCGCTCTCGGCATCGTGGTACTGGCCGGGGAAGCGCAACGGGGTGCCCGCCTGGCCGGAGGACAACGCGATGCCCCACAACGTGGTGCGGGCGTTCCAGACGACGTCGCCCCTAGTGTCGACGAGCTCCGTCGGCGTGCCGGTGAGGTCGGTGACGATCGCGTAGAACTGCCGGTCGAACCACTCCTGCCTGCCGTCGCGCGCGGGTTCGCGCTCGACCTGGCTGATCGGCCGGACGTGACCGGGTTCCCACTCCCAGGTGGTGCTGTGCGCGCCGCCGGCGTCGGTGACGAGCTGCTCGGCGAGGACCACGCCGTCCCAGACGAACCGCACCCGCTGGACGACCGTGTGACCGTCGGCGGAGAGCTGCTCCTTCGCGACGCGCCGGCCGAGCGGGTCATAGCGGTACCGCCAGCGCGCGCCGTCCGGGGTGACGACGCCGACGAGTCGATCGGCGCCGTCCCACAGATAACGCCACGTGTCCGGTTTGGACGACAACCGCTTCCGCTGGCGCAGCACGAGACGGCCGCGGGCGTCGTGTTCGAAGCGGACGTTTCCCGCTCGGCGCAACAGGGTTCCGGCGAACTCGCGCGCGCCGGCGGTGTCGGGCTCGGGGGAGTCCTGAGCCGGCCACCCGGCTGCGGCGAGGTTGCCCGCCGCGTCGTAGGCGTACCGCTCGGTCCACCCGGACGCGTGCACGGTGGTGACCCGGCCGACCGGGTCGAGCTCGTACCGCCGCGGTCCGGCGAGGTGGTCGGTGATCGCGTCCACAACGCCGTCGGGCCGGTAGCCGTAGGAGCGGAGCTGGGTGCGCGAACCGCTGGACGTGAGGGTCTGCGAGCGGAGTCGTTCGTTGTCGTCCCACTCGTGGGTCAGCCGCACGCCGGAGCCGAACCGCCGTTCGACCTCCCGGCCCGAGATGTCGTGGTCGAACTGCACGGTCTGCCCGGCGGTGCGCATGGCCGCGAGCCGATGCCCGGTGAACTCCCAGGTGCTCACCGAACCCGACGGTGTGCGCCGCTGCGTGCGGCGGCCCAGCGCGTCGTAGGCCGACGAAACCGTTGCGCCGTCGCAGGTTTCCGCGACCACGCGACCGAGTGGGTCGAGCTCGATGCGCAGGTCGGACTCACCATTGCCGGCGGCGACGAGCCGTCCGTTCGCGTCGCGGACGAACCGCGTGACGACGTCCTGAGTGCGCTGGGTGATCACATTGCCGAGCGCGTCGCGGTCGAACCGGGTACCGGTCCCGTCACCTTCCAGCCGCGCGACGAGCTGGCCGGCGGCGTCGTGCTCGTACACGAGAGCCCGGCTGTTGAAGTCGGTCTCCCGCACCAGGCGTCCGGCGGCGTCGTACTCGTAGGTCCACGTCGCGCCGAGCGGGTTGGTCACCGCAACCAGCCGCAGTTCGGTGTCGTAGCGGAACGTCATCCGCGCGCCGTCCGGCCCGGTCCGGCTCACCGGCCGGGAGAACGCGCCGACCTCGGTGTGCACGGACAGCCCCGCGGCGTCGACCCGTTCGACGAGGTTGCCCATCGCGTCGTAGGACCACCGCTCGACCGTGCCGTCCGGCAGGGTCCTGCTCAGCGGCTTGCCCTCGACGGTCCAGGTGAAGTGGGTGACCGCGCCGGTGGGGCCGGTGACGGTGGTGAGCCTGCCGAACAGGTCGCGGGCGTACCGGGTCACCGCGCCGGACGGATCGGTCATGCTCATGGGCAGCCCGGCGGCGTTGTACTCGACGCGGGTCACGTTGCCCAGTGCGTCGATCGTGGCGGTCCGGTTGCCCATCGCGTCGTACTCGAAGCGAGTGCGCCCGTCCATCGGGTCGGTGGTCGCGACGAGGTGGCCGGCGGCGTCGTACTCGTGCCGCCACACGGCACCCGTTGGCTCGACCACGGCGATCGCGCGGCCGTGCGAGTCGTACTCGCTGCGCGCGACCGTCCCATCAGGACGGACGAGCTCGACCAGGTTCCCCGCCTTGTCGTGGACGTAACGGGTGGTGCGGCCGAGCGGGTCGGTCCTGGCCAGCAGCCGGTGGTGCAGGTCCCACTCGAACGTGACGGCCTGACCGAGCGGGTTGGTCTCGCTGACCACCTGGAAACGTTCGTTGAGCTGGAAAACCGTGGTGTTGCCCAGCGAATCGGTCGCGCGCGTGACGCGGTTCACCGAGTCGTAGTCGAAGGTGTAGTTCAACATTCCGTCGCGGCCTTCACCGCGCACGCAACGCCCGTCCGCGTCGTAGCTGTAGCGGTACCACATGCCGTTGCGGTCCTGCTTGCGCGTGATCCGGCCGTCGTCGTCGTACTCGAACGACATCGGCAGGTGCGAGGAGTTGATCACCTCCACCAGGCGGCGCCGGTCGTCGTAGCGGTAGCGCATCAACGGGACGGAGTTCGCCTGGTCGCGCAGGGTCAGCGCGGTGATCAGGCCGTCGGTGGTGGCGACGTCGACGTGGTAGCCGCCGGAGTGGCGGATCGCGGTCAGGACGCCGGAGTCGTCGTGGTCGAAGGAGATGCGGCTGCCGTTGCGGTCGGTGACAGCGCTGAGCGGACGGCGCTCACCGGCGACCGCCGCGAAGTGCAGGGTTCGCTCGCCCTGCTGGTCGGTGATCCGGTACGAGCCGTCCTCGTCGACGGAGAGCGGCCACGGCGCGCCTTCGACCGGCAGGACGGGTGCGCCCGGCGCGGGATGCGGGTAGCGCAACAACATGCCGTCCGCGGCGGCGAAGTGCACCGCGTGGTCGTCGACCTCGACCCGTTGGTCCACAGTGGACGCCCAGGTGGGCCCGAACCAGCGGCCCGAGCGGTAGGACGACTTGTGCGTGCGGGTGATCACGAGGGCGAGCGCGGCGGCCAGCTCGACGTCGGTCTCCGTCTGGATCATCACGCCGGTCGACACGTCGATCGGGTCACCGCACTTCGGCGTGCCCTCCTCCGGCTTGGAGTTCGCGCCGGGCTCCTTGTTGTTGCCGCTGATGCTGTCGTCGGCGCCCGACGTCCTGGTCTCGCCGTGCTCGGAGCCGGACGGTTCGGTGTGGGATCCTCCCGCGACGTCGTCCGCTTGGGAGACATGGGTTTCTCCGCCGCTGGGCTCCTTCGGCGGCGCGGCGTGCTCACCCGCCGAGGTGTGCGGTTCGGCGGAGGAGACGTGCGTGCCGCCGCCCTCGCCGTGCGGGACGTGCGGCTCGCCGCCACCGTGCCCGTGCAGCTCGGACATGATCTTCTGGACGCCGCGCCAGATCTCCTCGAGCTTGCTCATGATCGGCCGCAGCTTCTCGACCGAGTTGATCAGCTTCTTGATCGTGGCGCCGATCTTCTCCGTCCACGCCGCGACCTGCTCCACGACCTGGGCGACCACCACCGGGGTGCCGAGACCGAGGGTGAACACCTCCTCCAGCGCGTCCTGGATGAAGTCGCCGACGGCCTGGGTGACCATGTCGCGGACCAGGCCGCGCACCACCCCGGTGATCACGCCGACCACCTTGACCACGGTGCTGATCGCGTTCGCGCACGTCACGGCAGTGGACAACCCGTTGATCTTGCCGCCGACGTGCTGCCGGTACGCCTCCGCGGCCGGACCGGTCCACTGCGCGGTGTCGCGGGTCGCCGCGTCGGTCAGGTTCTTCGCGGCCTCCTCCACCGCCTTGCCGATGTTGGCCCACGTCTGCGAGTAGGCGGCGATCTGGTCGGCGTCGCCCGCGAGCTGGTCGAGCGCGTCCTTCAGCGGCTTGACGTGCTCGATCAACCAGTTCAGGCCGTAGGAGATCAGCGTGCCGACCGGGTTCATCGCCACGGTCAGCAGATCCATGCCGGCACCGAGTGCGGAGATGCCGCCCTCGATCCAGCTGCCCGACTCGACCGCGTCGTACACACCCGCCGCGTCGTCGATCAGGTTGATGCCGGTGTGCCAGTTGGTCGAGTCCTGCTTCTGCGCCAGCAGGGGATTGGTCACGACAATCTCCCGTGGATGTCGGTGAAGCTCTTCGAAGTGCCCTGCTCGACGGACTCGTAGTGCTCGGCGGTGGCCTTCACCTCGTCGGCGATCTTGCCGACGGCCTCCTGCGCGATCGGCACGAACAGCGGGCCGCAGATCATCCCGTAGGCCTGCACGCCCATCGTCACGGACTGCGCGGCGTCGAGCGCCTGGCCGAGCGTCTCGGCCACCTTCCGCACCGAGGTCACGTGGTTGTGCAGCTCGGTGGTCACCACCTGATATCCGGTCATGACTCGCTCATCACGGACTCGCCGCCGAAGTCGTCGTCATCGGTTCGAGGCGACGGTGGCCTCGCCGGCGGGGTGGGCTCGTCGGACGGCGGCTCTGGGAACTTCGCGCGGTAGTTGCCGACGATCGTCTCGGCGGTGCCGGGGTCGTCGCCGATGGTCGTGGCCATCACCTCGGCGAGCTTCTCCGGCAGCTTCGCCTGTGCCCGGCGCATGGTCAGCAGGACCTCCGCCGCCACCTCCGCGCCGGACAGCTCCCGCACCCGGTCGGTGATCCGCAGGTCCGTCACGTTGCCGCTGGAGTCGATCGACACGGTCACCAGGCCGTCCTTGGACGACTCGGTGACCGACAGCTGACCGGCCTGCGCGCGCATTTCCTGGTACCGCTCGGCCTTTGCCCGCGCCTGGGCGACCCATTGGTCGACCCCCGCGCTGGAGCTGAGGTTCCCGTTCGGGGTCGGACTACTCAAGGCGAGCCTCCAGCCGATGTCGCGCTGCACGTGACAGGTGCGACGAAGGCTCTCAGAACTCAGTTCCCACTTTTGTCGAAAATGGCTTCAGAGCATCCGGATGGCCTATTGCTGGGCGGCGTTAATGCTTCCAAAACGGCATTTCACAAACATTGACGCCATTAGCCGGAATGCCCGAATTCAGTAGTTTGGTGAAGAGCGATCTGGATCACATTCGTGCCCACCGGGCGGCTCCGAGCCGATAGAACGGCGTTAATCAATTTCATGAACTGGGGAGTTCACGCATGAAGATCACCGCAATGGCGGCCGTCGTCGCCGCGGGCGCCACGTTGGTCACGGTCGGGGCGTCCACCGCCTCGGCGGCGCCGGTGTCCGCACAGTCGGTCGTCTGCGTTCAGGAGAACAACGTCATCTACCGCAAGACCCCGGAAGGCACGCCGCTGGGCCAGGTGCACCGCGGCCGGCGTTTCGACGTGTTCGAGTCCGGTGGCCCGGACCTGACGTGGGCCCACGGCAACATCCAGGGTGGACGCGCGGGCGTGTGGATCTACTGGGGTCTGCTGGGGAACTGCTGATCCTGCAAGGGAAACGGGCCCGCCACCGGATTCGGTGGCGGGCCCTTCTGCTCGCTAGTTGCCGGCGACGGGCTCGACTGCCGGTTCCTCGGCGGCCGCCAGTTCGGCGATGGCCTGCGCGAAGTCCACGATTCGCTGGTCACGCGCCAGTTCCGCGGCCAGGCGCGCGCACGTCGGCGAGGTGAACACGTCGCGCACCGAGAGCGACACGTCGAACGTCTCGCTGAGCTTGCGGGCGTAGCGGGTGCCCGTGAGCGAGTCGCCGCCCAGCTGGGCCTTGAGGAAGTCCGTGATCTCGGGCGATCCCACGACGAAGCACACCAGGCGCTTGCCGCCGCTCGCCGAGTCCGTCGCCACGACCACGCAGGACTGCACGTCCGGGTGGCGTTCGGCGGTGGACTCGATCTCGCCGAGCTCGATGCGGTGACCACCCACCTGCACCTGGAAGTCGTCCCGGCCGAGGATCTCGATCGTGCCGTCCGGCAGGTAGCGGCCGAGGTCGCGTAGACGCGCTCGCCGGTCGAGGGGAGGCGGAAGAACTTCTCCCTGGTCCGCTCGTCGTCGCGCCGGTAGCCGTGGGCCAGGCCGACGTCGCTGCCGACCACGATCTGGCCGGGCACCCAGGTCGGGCGGGATCCAGTCGCCCGCCATCACGACGGTGCGCAGCGTGGCGAGATCGCCGGGGGAGGCGTTGTCCGCCAGCAGCTGGACGAGTGCGGGCACCGAGTTCCAGAACGTGACACCGTGCCGGCGCACGTGAACGGGTCCGCTCGCCGTGTTCGCCCGTGACACGGATTATGGTCTCTGTCATACTCCCGAGTCGAGGGAGTTGGTGATGAGCGGACCGGATCGGCGGGGCACCAAGCAGCGGATGCTGGACAGCGCCGTGCTGCTGCTGCGGGAACGTGGCGCCGCGGGCGTGACGGTC
>NZ_JYJG01000333.1 GCF_000955955.1 Lentzea aerocolonigenes | reverse complement strand
ATGCTGGACAGCGCCGTGCTGCTGCTGCGGGAACGTGGCGCCGCGGGCGTGACGGTCGACGCCGTGCTGGCGCACAGCGGGGCGCCGCGAGGATCGGTCTACCACCACTTTCCCGGCGGCCGGAACGAGATCGTGCTCGGCGCGGTCCGCCAGGCCGGGGACTACATCGCCGATATGGTCCGCGACTCCGCGGCCGGAGGCGACGTCCAGCGGACGGTCGAAGGTCTCGTCCGGTTCTGGAAACGCGCTCTGACCAAGACCGAGTTCCAGGCGGGCTGCCCGGTCGCGGCGATGGCGATGGACAGCCGCGACCTCGTTCCCGATGCCGGCGAAGTGGTGCGGGAGATCTTCGCCCAGTGGCACGCGAGTCTCGCCGATGTGTTGTCCGCCGGCGGTTTCCCGGCACCGCGCGCCCAGCGGCTGGCGACCTTGGTCGTGTCCGCGATCGAGGGCGCGATCATCCTCTGCCGCGCGAACCGCGACCTGAGCCCGCTCGACGACGTTCTCGTCGAGATCGCGCCTCTTCTCGAACGAGATGACTAGGAGCCTGCCGATGTGGCAACCCAGCGCCTGCATCCTCTGCGAGTGCAACTGCGGGATCGAGATCCTCGTCGGCGACGACGGCAGGACGTTCGAGAAGATCCGCGGCGACAAGCTCCATCCCGCCTCGGCCGGCTACACGTGCAACAAGGCGCTGCGCCTCGACCTGCACCAGAACGGCAAGACCGGCCGGATCACGCACCCGCTGCGCAGGCGGCCGGACGGCACGTTCGAGGAGATCGGCTGGGACACCGCGATCAGCGAGATCGCGGCGCGCCTGGGCGAGGTCCGGGACAGCTTCGGCGGGGAGACGATCTTCTACTACGGCGGTGGTGGTCAGGGCAACCATCTCGGGGGCGCGTACTCGCCCGCCACCCTGGCCGCGTTCGGCGCCCGCTACCGCTCGTCCGCGCTCGCGCAGGAGAAGACCGGCGAGTTCTGGGTGAACGCCCGCATGCTCGGCAACATCACCCGCGCCGACTTCGAGCACTGCGAGGTCGCGCTGTTCGTCGGCAAGAACCCCTATCAGTCGCACGGTTTCCCGCGCGCCCGCTCGGTGCTCAAGGACATCGCCAAGAACCCCGCACGGTCGATGATCGTGATCGACCCGGTCCGCACCGAAACGGCGGAACTGGCGGACTTCCACCTCCAGGTCCGGCCCGGCACCGACCTCTACCTGCTGACCGCGCTGGCAGCCGTGCTCGTGCAGGAGAACCTGATCGCCGCGGACTGGCTCGCTGAGCACGCGAACGGCTTCGACGCCGTCACGGATGTCCTGCGGCAGGTACCGGTTGGCGACTACTGCGCCGTTTCCGACGTCGACGAAACGCTCGTGCGGACGGTCGCGGCCCGGATCGCCGCCGCCGATTCCGTGGCCGTGTTCGAAGACCTCGGCGTGCAGATGAACCGCGACTCCACGCTCGTGAGCTACGTCGAGAAGCTGGTCTGGCTGCTCACCGGCAACTTCGGCAAACAGGGCGCGCAGTACGTGCCGTCCAGCCTCGTGCCGATCGGCCGCGACCGCGGCCACTCCGGCGAAGAAGGACCGCGCAGCCCGGTCGCGGGCGCGCGGATCATCAGCGGTCTCGTGCCCTGCAACGTGATCGCCGAGGAGATCCTCACCGACCACCCCGCTCGCTACCGGGCGATGCTGGTCGAGAGTGCGAACCCCGCACACTCCCTGGCCGACTCGGCACGGATGCGGGAGGCGTTGCGGGCACTGGAACTCGTGGTCGTCATCGACGTCGCGATGACCGAGACCGCGCGCCTGGCCGACTACGTGCTGCCCGCGCCGACCCAGTTCGAGAAGTTCGAGGCCACGTTCTTCAACTTCGACTTCCCGCGCAACATCTTCCACCTGCGGCACCCCGTCGTGCCCGCACCAGAGGGAGTGCTGCCCGAACCGGAGATGCACGCCCGGCTGGTCGAGGCGTCCGGTGCTCTGTCCGAAGAGGACTACGCCTGTCTCTTATA
>NZ_JYJG01000332.1 GCF_000955955.1 Lentzea aerocolonigenes | reverse complement strand
GTCCGAAGAGGACTACGCGCCGCTGCGAGCGGCCGCGGCTGCCGGACGGGCCGAGTTCGCGCAAGCTTTCCTCGGCGCACTGGCGGATCCGGTGAAACGGCGCCTCGCTTCCGTCCTGCTGTACCGCACACTCGGCCCGACTCTGCCGCACGACGCCTCAGCGGCGGCTGTGCTGTGGATGGCCGCGCACGAGTGCGCCCGGAAGAACCCGGCCGGCGTGGAGAAAGCGGGCTACGGCACCGGACTCGAAGCGGGGGAGCGGCTTTTCGAGGCGATCATCCACGGCTCGCACGGCGTGGAGATCACCCACGACGACTACGACGCGTCCTGGCAGCGCCTGCCCCACGACCGGATCAACCTGGACGTGCCAGACCTGCTCGCCGCGGTGGCAGCGTTGCGCGACAGGGTTGCCCCGCAACAGGATCCGGACTGGCCGTTCGTGCTGTCGGCGGGGGAGCGGCGGGCGTTCACGGCGAACACGATCATGCGCGACCCGAGCTGGCGGCGGCGAGACCCGGACGGCCGCCTGCGCATCAGCGTCACCGACGCGACGCGGCTGGGCGTCACGACAGGCGACCAGGTCCGGCTCACCACCCGGCGGGGCAGCGCCGAGGTGTTCGTGGACGTCACGGAGTCCATGCGGTCCGGCCACATCTCGCTGCCCAACGGTCTCGGCCTCACGGTGCAGGAGCGCACCGGCGTCGCCCCGAACGAGCTCACCGCCGCCGAGGACCGCGACGAGTGGGTCGGTACGCCGTGGCACAAGCACGTGCCCGCCCGGCTGGAGCGCCTAAAGTCCGAGGCGTGACGCGCTACAAGTTCACCACTCAGATCGAGCTCGGCGGCAAGACCGCGACCGGCTTCCACGTCCCGGCGGAGGTGGTGGCGGCGCTCGGGCAGGGCAAGAAGCCGAAGGTGCTGGTGACCATCGGCGCCCACACCTACCGCAGCACGGTGGCGGTGTACGGCGGCGACTTCATGCTGCCGCTGAGCGCCGCCAACCGCGAGGCCGCCGGGGTGAGCGCAGGTGACACCGTCGAGGTGACGCTCGAACTGGACCTCGCGGAACGCACCGTCGAACTGCCCGGCGACCTCGCGGCGGCACTCGACCAGCACCCCGCCGCCCGTGCCGCGTTCACCGCGCTCTCCTACAGCAACCAGCGGCAGCGGGCCGAGGCCGTGACGGCGGCGAAACAACCCGAGACCCGCGCACGTCGCATCGAGAAGATCATCACGGAACTGTCGTGACCGACTTGGGCCGCGACCATTCCGGAACGCCGCCCACGAGAGCGAGTGGCAGCAGGACGACGGCCGCGGCGAGCAGGAAGCCGAACCGGAATGCGCCGGCGGACGGGGAATCGGTGAGCAGAACGGCCGCGGCCTGAACGCCCAACGCCGCACCAATCGCACGGGCGATGCCGCAGGTCGCCGACGCGACGCCGGTGTTCTCCTGCCGCACCGAAGCGATCGCGCTGGTGTAGGTCGCGGTCGACGCGGTTCCCACGCCGAGGCCGAGCGTCACCAGCAGGCCCAGCACGATCTGCCACGGCATCTCGTGCCACAGCGCCAGGAACAGCGTTCCCGCCGCCGTGAGCACCAAACCGGCAACCACGGCAACGCGGGCACCGGCTTTGCGGACGAGCAGCCCGGACACCGGCCCGACCACGATCGCCACGACCACGGTGGGGAACAAATACAGGCTGATGTCGCTGGGAGTCGCACCGAAGCGTGGCGTCGACAACAGCTGGGGCACGAGGAAGTACGTCGCCGAGTAGCTGGCTCCCAGCACACCGGCCACGACGCTCGCGGTCCACACCCCGCGCGTCCTCAGGACGTGCAGGTCGACCAACGGATGCGCGGCCCGGCGCTCGACCAGCACCCACGCGGCGCCGAGCACGAGCGCCAGCGCGAGCAACACCAGCGCACCGGCGTAGAGCGCCAGCATCAGCGTCGCGAGCGTCAACGCCAGCAGCGCGCCACCCGGCCAGTCCAGTCGTGCGGTCCGGGCTTTCGCATCGCCGGGCAGTACGAACGGCGCGGCGAGGGCGACGGCCGCGACGACCAACGCCGGCAGCAGGAACATCCACTGCCGCGACAGCACGTCCGCGAGCGGGCCGGACGCGAGCACACCCAGGCCGGTGCCGACGGTGAACAGGCCGGTGAGCCAGCCCACCGCCACCGGGGTCGAGTCCGGGAACAGCTGACGCGCCACGACGAACGAGACGGGCAGGATGCCGCCGCCGAGCCCCTGCAGGAACTGGCCCATCAGGATCACCGGAAACGTCGTGGCGAACGCCGACAGCACCGCCCCGGCCACGATGCACCAGGTGAGCACCAGCAGGGTCCGCCGGCCGCCGCGGTCGTCGGCGATCCTCGCGACGATCGGCATGGTGATCGCGGACGTGATGATCAGCGTGGTGGACAGCAGACCGGCCTGAGCCGGGTCGAGGCCGAGTTCTCGTTGCAGGAGTGGCAAAGCGGGGAACGGGATGCTCTCCAGCGCGCCGATCGTGACGGCCAGAACCGCCAGGACGAGCATGGCCGGACGGGTGATGCTGAGCATGACTGCTCCTTCTGGTCACTTGACTCGGCGGGTCTGTCCTTCCCACTGCGCGGCGCGGAGATCGCGCTTGAGAACCTTGCTGGTGCCCGACACCGGCAACGCATCGACGAACTCGGTGCTGCGTGCCGCTTTGTAGCCCTGTCCCCGGCGTGCACTACGCGTCATCCATCAGCGGGCCTCGTGCCAGGTACATGGCTGATAAAGCTACAACGTGTAGCGTAAACCGGGAAGAGTATTTCGCAACGTCCTGTAGTGAAATCGTGAGCCGACAAGCCCCTGGACATCCGGTTCGGCTGCCATTCTCGGAAGCCGGCCCTCTGTGGGACGTGTGTGTAACGCGCCCAAACGACATCTGCGGACAGCGGTACATTAGGCCAAGGTCTTCTCCTGCGCACTCGACCGGGTACGGCTCCTGCGCCGCGCCACGGCACACCTCGTGTCCGGTGACGACCAGGTAGAGGTCGACGGCAGCATCTGGGGGAGCGTGACCGAGATCGTCACCTTCACCGGGGCGGAAGCTGTGTGGGCGCGGGTCTTCTACCGGACCCGCGCCGGAGAGTCGTACCGGACCTGCCCCGCCGCTCAGGTTCGCGTCCTCACGTCCGCGACGTCCACCCCGCTCGTGGCCGACGCCTTGCGAGCGGGCGCGGCAACGTCAGCGCTCGTCGAACACGATGATCGACTTTCCACCACCGCGCCCTGCACCGAACGCCGTCGCCGCTTCAGCTAGCGGGTACTGGGTACCGACGAGCACCCGTAGGCTTCCGTCGCGAACGAGCTGAGCCAGCTCGACCAGCCGGTCCCGGTCCGGCTCGACGACGAAGAAGATCGTCCGGCCGTCGCGCGGCCTGGCCTCGGTGGGCTCGGTGATGGTGACCAGGGTGCCGCCCGCGCGGACCAGCCCCGCCGAGCGTTCGAGAATCTCGCCTCCGAGCACGTCGAAGGCCACGTCGACCTCGCCGATGTCTTCCAGGCGCTCGTTCTCCAGGTCGACGAACGCGTGCGCGCCCAGGCCGAGAGCGACCTCGCGGCTGCCGGCGCGGCCGGTGCCGATGACCCGCGCTCCCGCTCGGCGCGCTAGTTGCACGGCGATCGATCCCACCCCGCCGGCCGCACCGTGGATCAGCACGGTCTGCCCGGAAGTGAGCCGGCCGTGGTCGAACAGCGCCTGCCAGGCCGTCAGGCCGGAGATCGGCAGGGCGGCGCCGACGGTGTGGCCGACGTCCGCGGGCAGCGGAGCGAGGTTGCGGGCCTCGACGGCGGCGAACTCGGCGAGCGAGCCGTCCCTGGTCCAGTCCGCGAGCCCGAACACCCGCTGCCCGACGGTGAGCCCGGTGGTGCCGTAGCCGAGCTCCGCCACGACGCCGGACAGCTCGTGACCGGGCACGCTGGGCGTCCGATCGCGGCCGGCCCGGTCCGTCCACGTTCCCGGCCAGTCCAGTTCGCCGGGGGTGAAGCCGGCCGCGCACACCCGCACGATGACGTCGTTCTCCGCCGCGTGCGGGTACGGGCGGTCGGTGAGGGTCAGGCCACCGAGACCGGCTGCCTGGTCCTTGACGATGACGGCTTTCACGACGAGGTCCTGTTCCGGCGGGCGCTGGGGTGCCGGAGGTGGTCGCGCGCGGCGATCTCCTCCGGTTCCAGCATGGTGATCATGTCCACGCCCGGAGCGCAGAGGCACACGGCGACGAACCTGCTCCAAGCCTCCGGTTCCAGGTTCGCGACCTGGTAGTGCACCACGTCGCCGCCAGGCTCCCAGAACGCCTCGCCGGCCGTGATCTCGCGCGGGGCCTCGCCTTCGAGCTCGAAGAGGATCCTGCCTTCGACGACGTAACCGAAAACGGGCCCGCTGTGGCGGTGCGGCTGCAGGCCCTCGTCGGCCGGCGGGAGCTCGACGAGCTGGGTCATGGCGTGCGCGCCCTCGGGAATGGGCGGCGGGGTGGCGCAGAGCAGGTCGGTGACCTTCGTGTTTCCGGCAGCGAGCATGGTTCCGACGCTAGCCCGGTTTCTGCGCGGAGCCTGGGTCCACTTGGGACCCGGGAACGGGAACCACTCGGGTGTCACCGAAGAACGCGAACCAGGGCGTCCAGCGCGCCCGACCAGGCACTGGGGGAGGGCGCGGCGAATCCGACCACCAGGCCGTCGCGGTCCGATGTGGACCCGGGATTGCGGAACAGGCCGAGGGGCTCGACCGCCAGCTGTTCGCGCACCGCCCGGCGCACGAGTTCGGCGCCGGTCCGGCCGGGCTGTTCGAGCAGCACGTGCAGACCGGCGGACATCCCGGCCACCCGCGTGGCGGGCGAGTGCTCGCCGATCACGTCGACCAGCTGCCTGCGTCGTCTGCCGTACTGCGCACGCATCGCGCGGATGTGCCGGTCGTACGCTCCCGACTCGATGAACTCGGTCATCGCCAGCTGGTTGACGAACCCGACGGAATCCTCCGCCCACCCCTTCTCCGCGGTGATCGGGCCGACCAGGTGGTCCGGCACGACGAGCCAGCCGATGCGCAGTCCCGGCGCCAGGGACTTGCTCGCGGTCCCCAGGTAGACCACGTGGTCGTGGTCCAGCCCCTGCAACGCGCCCACGGGAGACCGGTCGTAGCGGAACTCGCCGTCGTAGTCGTCCTCGATGATCAGCGTGCCCCGCCGGCGCGCCCAGTCGACGACGGCAGCCCGCCGGTCGGACTGCAGCGCCACGCCCAAGGGGAACTGGTGCGACGGCGTGAGCAGCACCGCGCCCAGATCGGCAGTCTCGTCCAATGTGGACAGATCGGCGCCGTCGGCGTCGACCGGGAGCAGGACGGGTTCGATCCCGGCTTTCAGCAACGCCGGGCGCTGGGTGTGCAGACAGAACTCCTCGATCGCCACCTTCGTGACTCCCGCGCCCGCGAGCGTCGCGGCAACGAGCCGCAGCCCTTCCGCGGCCCCGCTGCACACGATGACGTTGCCGGCGTGTGCGCGCAGTCCCCTCGACCGGGCGAGATAGCGCGCGATCGCGTCACGCAGTTCGGGCCTGCCGTGCGGATCGGTGTACCCGAAGGCCTCGAACGGCGCCGTGCCGACCGTGCGCTTCACCGCGCGAACCCACTCGTCTCTCGGGAACGACGACAGGTCCGGCCACCCCGGCCGGAGATCGTGCAGCGGTCTCACCGGTGCCGCGGGCGAACGCGGCCGTGCCCGTCCGCCCACGGGTTCCGCTGAACGCCGCGCCACCTCGGTGCCCGAACCGTGCAGCCCGGTGAGCCACCCCTCGCTGATCAGCTCCGAGTAGACGCGGACGACGGTGTTGCGGCCCAGCCCGAGGTCGGTGGCCAGCACCCGGCTCGACGGCAGCCGCGTTCCCGGCACCAGCCTGCCGGTGCGGATCGCGTCGCGGAAGGCGTCCATGAGGCCGGCGCGGACGTTGCGGCCGACCGTGTCGAAGTGGCCCAGGTGCAGGTCGAGGCCTGACGTCTGGGTGCCGCGGGCCGCTCGATCAGTCACGTCGGAGAACGATACGGATCAGGGCGCGGTCACGAGTTCGTAGACGTTGCCGTCGGGGCCGCGGAAGTGTTGCCAGGTCGGACCCGGCTCGCCGAGCAGTTCGACGCCGGCCGCGCGCAGTTCGGCGACGGCCGCGGGCACGTCCCGGACCGCGAACCCGGCGACCGGTCCGGTGTCGAAGTGCTCCTTGCCCTGGTAGCCGTCCGCGAACACCTCGACGTCGCGCCCGTCGGGAAGCGCGAACACCCAGAAGCCGTCTTCATGGTGCGTCAGTGCGAGTCCGAGCACGTCGCGGTAGAAGCCGGCCAGTTCCTCCGCGTGCCGGGTCCGCGTGCCCAGCCAACCCAATCCGATGATCTCCACCGTTCGATGGAACAACCTCGAGAGCGCTGGAGGTCAAGGGATGGCAGTGCGTGACGGGTTCGCATCAGCCCGGTTCCAGGTCGCGGATTCGCGCGTTGAGGTAACGCTGCTCGGGCATGCTCGTCGTGAGCAGGGCTGCCTGGCGGTAGCCGTCGATCGCACCCGCGAGGTCGCCGGTCATCTCCAGCAGGTGGGCGCGCACGGCGTGGGTGCGGTGGTGCCGCCGCATCGCCGGGTCGTCGAGCAACGGCCGGATCAGTGCCAGCCCCTCCTCGGCACCGATCGCCATCCCGACCGCCACGGCCTGGTTGAGCGTGACGACCGGACTGGGCGCCACCCGCGCGAGCATGCCGTAGAGCAGGCAGATCTGCCGCCAGTCGGTGCCCGCCCAGGTGGTGGCCTCCGCGTGCACGGCGGCGACCGCGGCCTGGAGCTGGAACCTGCCGACGTGGCCGCGGGGCAGCACCCGTTCCAGGATGCCCACACCTTCCGCGATGTACTGCCGATCCCACCGTGAACGGTCCTGCTCGGCCAGCGGCACCAGCTGCCCGCGGTCGGCGCGCGCGGGCGTGCGGGCGTGTGTGAGCAGCATGAGGGCCAATGCACCCGAGACCTCGTCGTGGTCGGGGATCGCCGCGTGCAGCTGCCGGGTGAGCCGGATGGCTTCGTCGGCCAGCGTCGAGTCCACCAGTGCGTCGCCGTTGGAGCGGGTGTGCCCCTCGGTGAACAGGAGGTGACAGACGTCGAGCACCGCGGCGATGCGCGCGGGCAGCTCGGCTTCGGTGGGCAGCTCGAACACCGCGCCCGCCGCCCGCAAGGTGGCCCGCGCCCTGGTCAGGCGCTGCGTCATCGTGCGCTCGGGCACCAGGTACGCGGCGGCGATCTGCGCCGTGCCCAGACCGGCGACGGCGTGCAGGGTCAGGGCGACCTGCGAGGAGTGGCTCAGGCTGGGGTGACAGCACAGGAGCAGCAACCGCAGGGTGTCATCGGCGTCGTCGTGGCGCGGATCGTCCGCGGGCGGCGCGAGCTGGAGGGCCTGCGCCACCGCTTTTTCACGCCCTGCCCGCGCCCCGTTGGCACGCACCCCGTCGATCAGCCGCCGGGACGCCACCCGGATGAGCCAGCCACGCGGGTTGTCGGGCACGCCGTCGCGATCCCACTGCCGTGCCGCGGCCTCGGCGGCCTCCTGCGCGGCGTCCTCGCAGTCGCCGAGATCGCCGTACCTGCGCAGCAGCGCGGCGAGGACGTGCGGCGACTCGCGCCGCCACACGTCCGCCACCACGTTCACTAGGCGGGCCCGCCGGCCCACATGGTGGGCCGCAGCTCGACCGTCTCACCCGGACCGGCGAAGCGCGCGGCGATCTCCTCGGCACGGGCGTGGTCGTCCACGTCGATCAGGAAGAACCCGGCCAGGTGCTCCTTGGCCTCCGAGTAGGGCCCGTCGGTGACCAGCGGTTTCCCGTCGCCCCACCGGTAGAGCCGCGAGGACTCGGGCGCCCCCAGCGCCTCGCCGGTGAGCAGCTCCCCGTTCTCGTGCAGCTCGCCGAGCATCTTCTCGAACTCGGAGTTGAGCCGCTCCCGCTGCTCGGGCGGCATGTCCTGGTAGTCGGGCAGGTAGTTGGAGGTCGGATGCCCCCACGGCTGGGGGTTGGAGTGGATCATGATCACGTACTTCACCCTCGGCTCCTTCGAACGCCGTCGTGGATCGGGCCCCGCTGACCCATCCTCACCCGAGACGTCGGAACCGAGCGCGCCACGTCGACATCCCGGCTGGTTCCAGATCGAGAGAAACTCAGCTGGGCACCTCGTCCAGGTATGCCTGCGCCTGCAACGTGAACAGCTCGGCATACCCGGCCTTCGCCGCCATCAGCTCCTCGTGCGTCCCGTACTCGGCGACCTTCCCGTGCTCCAGCAACAGGATCCGCTCCGCCTGCCGCACCGTCGAGAACCGGTGCGAGATGTAGAGCGTCGTGCGCCCCTCCGACAGTTCGCGCAGCCGCGAGAACAGGTCATGCTCGGCCTGTGCGTCCAGCGCGGATGTCGGCTCGTCGAGCACCAGCAGCGGCGCCTCCCGCTGGAACGCCCTGGCCAGCGCGATCTTCTGCCACTCGCCGCCGGACAGGCTCACGCCCTGGTCGAACCAGCGGCCGAGCGGGCTGTCGTAGCCCTGGGGCAGCCGCTCGATGCGCTCGTCCGCGCCGGCGCGGCGGGCCGAGTCCTCGATGTGCGGCCTGTCCTCGAGTCGCGTCAGGTCGCCGAGGCCGATGTTCTCCGCGGCCGTGCCCTGGTACGTCACGTAGTCCTGGAACATGGCGCTGATCCGGGTGCGCAGGTCGACGGGGTCGTACTCGCGGATGTCCACGCCGTCGAGCAGGATGCGGCCCCCGGTCGGGTCGTAGAGCCGGCAGAGCAGCTTGAACAACGTCGACTTGCCCGCACCGTTGCGGCCCACCACGGCCACCGTCTCGCCGGGGCGGATCTCGAAGCTGACGTGGTCGAGCGCGGGCTCCTCGGCGCCGGGGTAGCTGAAGGTCACCGAGTCGAACTCGATGTGACCCTCCACTGTGGACGGCATCGGCCGCGGTGCCGCCGGCGCCGCGATCTCCGGCTTCGTACCCAGGAACTTGTACAGCGTGTCGAGGTACAGATTGTTCTCGTACATCCCCGAAAACGCCGTGAACAGACCGGACACCGACGCCTGCACGGACGTCGCCGCGGCCGTGTACAGCGCCAGGTCTCCCAGGGTGAGCCGGCCGCCGACCGCTTCCAGCGCGATGTACAACATGATCGCCGAACCCGCGAGCGTGCTCAGCAGCCCCCAGGACGTGGAGCTGATGTTGCGGTTGACCGTCAGCTTCCGCTGCCGCTCGTAGGAGACGGTGCCGAGCCGGAGGAACCGGTCGACGAAGTACGGGCCGAGCCCGAACAGCTTCGTCTCCTTGGCGTAGGTGTCCGTCGTGACCAACGAGGACAGGTAGTCCATCCGCCGCTTGATCGGCGACATCATGAAGGTCAGCCAGAAGGCGCGCGAGCCGTACTTCGACTGCGAGATGAACGCCGGGATCGGCGCCAGCAGCGCGACCAGGGCCAGCAGCGGGCTGATCGAGACGAGCAACGCGACCATGCTGCCGAACGTGATCAGCGTCCGCACCAGCCCCAGCGCGGAGTTCATCATCGACAGCGGCCGGGTCGGTGCCTCCTGCGCGGCCTGACGCAGCATGTCGTACGACGTCGAGCCCTCGAAGTACGCGAGGTGCAGTTCGCTGGCGTGGCTCATCACCCGGTGGCGGATGGTCAGCGTCATGCGTTCCTGCAGCAGCGACTGCGCGATCGACGTCAGCGCGCTGCTGACCGCGGACGCGGCGAGCACGCCGAACTGGAGCAACGCGACTCTCACGATGTCACCGGTGGTGCCGGTGTGCTGGATCGCCGCGACGACGGAGTCGAGCAGCAGCTTCGCGATGTACGCGGTCACGGTCGGCAGGAGGCCGGAGAACAGCGTGATCAGCGCCAGCAGCACGGTCAGGACAGGACTGGCCTGCCACGTCAGCTTCGCGACCTTCGGCAGGCCGCGGACGGTGCCCGCAACGGACGTCCTCGCGCGCTTCAGCCGCGAGCGCAGATCCTTCGGTTCGTCGTCGGGCTTCGGTTCGGGAATGTCGACCGGACCGGTGAGCCCGCTCTCCGGCACCGTCGTGGCGCGCCGCCGCCGCCCGCGCCGGTTCAGCATGAACTCCATGCCGCCCCCACCGCCCGGCATCATTCAGCCTCCACGGCGCCGTGCAGGAAGAAGTCGACCACCTGGCGCGTGGTGGGCGGGTCGACGTCGGAGGCCAACCGCCGGCCGCCGAACAACAAGGTCAGGAAGAGGGCGGCGAGCTGCTCCGGCGGCAGCCGCAGCCGGTCCTTCTCGGGCGTGAACAGCTCGACCATCGCCCCGCGGATGGCGGCCATCGACTCGCGGCGCCCGCCCTTCCAGCTGCTCTTCTGATCCTTGAGGCGCTGTTCGGGGTCTCGGTTCCGGACGCGGCCGGACGCGTGCAGCGCGCCCATCAGCGCGCCCATCCGCTCGAGGTGCGCGCCGAGCGCTTCTGCGGCTTCGACGAGCCGGTCCGCCAAGGGCTGGTCGACGGGGATCTCGGCGATCGCGTCGAGCACGTGATCGGGCCGCAACGCCTCGGCCGTGCAGGCGTCGAACAGCTCGTCCTTGTCCTTGAACGCGCGGAAGATGGTGCCCTCGCCGATGCCGGCGGCGCGGGCGATCTGGCTGCTCGTCACGTTCGCGCCGTGCTCGATCAGGAGCGGCAGCACGGCGTGCACGATCATGGCGCGCCGGTCCTCCGCGCTCATGCTCGGCGCTCTTCGCCGGGTTTCGGATGCTGGTGTCATGCGTCCATAGTGCGGAGTGAGTGCTCACTCCGTCAAGCGAGATTGGATCGGCCTGCCAGAACGCGCATGCGGACTTCCGTGGTGGGGCGGCCGTCCCGGGCAGCTGCGGGTCGAGGTGGTCGGGGCTCAGGATTTCGTCAGCCGGCCGGCCGTGGCACCGAGGCCGGCCAAATTGCGCCGATACTGCTCGCGCTGGGGGAGGGCACCGGCGTCGGCGCGGCTCAGCGCGGCTTGCCAGTGGTGTTTCGCGCGGGCCAGGTCCCTCTCGTCGTGAGCGATGCGGGCGAGGCCGTCGTGAGCCATGGCTTCGGTGTAGTTGTCACCGTCGTTGGCGGTGAGTCTCAGCGACTCGTGGAAGCACTCCGCGGCACGGGCCGGGGCGTCGAGGTCGAGGTGTGTTCTGCCGAGGATCACCATCGCGTGGCTCTGGATGTCGCGGTTGCCGATGCGACGGGCGAGGATGAGCGCCTCGCGGGCTCCGTCGAGGGCGGCGGTGAAGTCGCGTCGCCGACGGTGGCTTTCCGCGATGGTGTAAAGGTTGCGGCCCTCGATCTCGGTCCCGCCGATCTCGCGGCTGATCGTTTGCGAGCGTTCGAGGTTCGTCAGCGCGGTGTCGATGTCGCCGCGGTGGAGCTGGGCGTGGCCCAGGTTGTAGAGGGCGACCGCGTGGATGTGCGGGTTGTCCAGGTCGGCGGCTTGTGCCAGCACCGTGGTCGCGGCGGCGATGGCGTCGGCGTGGTCGCCGAGAGCGATGTGCGTGGCCGCGAGGTTGATCAGCGACGCGGCCTTGTCGTACTGCGTGCCGGTCTCGCCGAGCAGCGTGAGCGCCTGGCGGAAGCTGGTGCGCGCGTCGGGGAAGCGGCCCAGGCGGTAGTGCGCGATCCCGAGGTTGATGTGCGCGCGACCGGCGCCGCGGACGTTGCCCAGTTCCTGTTCGAGCGCGAGTCCCGTGTGCAGCGCCGGCAGCGCGGCGTCACAGCGGCGAGCGGTGATCAGGGACTTCCCGAGGCTCCGGTACAGCGACGCTTTGACCTCGCTGGACACCCCGACCGCGAGGCCGGACTCGTAGGCGGCCAGCGCCTCGTCGAGATAGCCCTGGCGCTGCAGGACCGGCCCGTACAACGACGCCAGCTCGGCCGCCTGTTCCGGCAGCCCGTGCTCGGCGGCCACGTCGATCAGCTCGGCGATGGCGCGGTGCTCGGTGTCGATCACCGAGCGCACCTCGTGTGCCGTGCGCAGGTCCGGCAGCGCGTGCGGGCCCCGGCTCCTCTCCCCGTTCCCCACCGGGTGCGCGATCTGTTCGGCGGTGTGGCCGAGGTCGAGGTAGTACTCCACGACGCGGCCGATCGCGTCGGCGGACTCGTCCGCGGTGCAGAGCGAGCGGGCGAACTGGCGCAGCAGGTCGTGGAACAGGTAGCGGCCGGGAGCACGGTTGACGAGCAGGTTGATGTCGACCAGCTCTTCGAGTGTCCGGCGGGCGTCTGGCAGCGCCACGGCCATCACGGTGGCAGCGGCGTGCGCACCGAAGTCGCCTCCGGGCAGCAGGCCGAGGAGCCGGAACGACCGCCGCGTCGAGGCGGAGAGGTTGTCGTAGGACACGGCGAACGCCGAACGGACGCTGCGGTCCTCCGCTGCCAGCTCGGCCAGCCTGCGGCTTTCGTCGCGCAGGAGGTCCGCGAGGTGCGAGACCGTCCACCGCGGCCTGCTGCGCAACCGCGACGCGGCGATCCTGATGGCGAGCGGCAGGTGGCCGCACAACGCCACCACGTCGGCGACCGGCCCGTCGGCAGGCTGTACGGCCGCGACCCGGCAGAACAGCCGGGCGGCGTCGGCCGGCGGCATCACGTCGATCGAGAACGACGACGCACCCTCCAGCATGGTGAGCCGGCGCCTGCTCGTCACGAGCACCCGCACGCGGGGTGAGGCCGGGAGCAGGGGCCGCACCTGTGCGGTGTCGGCCGCGTTGTCCAGGACGACGAGCATCCGCCGGTCCGCCATCGTCGAGCGCCACAGGTCCACGCGGCGGTCCAGGTCCTCCGGGATCTGTTCGGGCAGCACGCCGACACCGCGCAGCAGCACGTCGAGCGCCGCGTCCGGTGCCAGCGGCCGCCGCCCCGGCGTGTGGCCGTGCAGGTCGACGAACAGCTGGCCCTGCGGGAACCGGCTGCGGGTGAGGTGGCCGAGCCGCACGGCCAGGGTGGTCTTCCCGATACCGGGCATCCCGTCGATCGCCGAGATGATCACGGCGGTGTCGGAGGCCTTCTCCACCAGCGCCACGAGGTCGCGGACTTCGTCGTCGCGGCCGGTGAAGTCCGCGAGGTCGCGCGGCAGGGATCGAGGTTCCACCGCCGAGGCTTCGGTGACAGGCGCGATGTCGCCCCGCAGCACGCGTTCGTGCAGTTCGCGCAACTCCGGGCCGGGGTCGACACCGAGCTCGTCGGCCAGCCGGCCGCGGAGCCGCTCGTACGCCCGCAGCGCGTCCGCCTGCCTGCCCTCACGGCACAGCGCCGTCATCAGTTGCGCGACGAACGACTCGCTGGTCGGGTGCTCGGCGGTGAGCACGGTCAGTTCGGCGGCCAGGCCGGCCGTGTCGCCGGTTGCCAGGCGCAGGTGGATCAGGAGTTCACGGGCAGCGAGCCGTTGTTCGGCCAGAGATGCCGCCGCCGCCTCGAAAACCCGGCCGTCCAGCCCGGTGAACGCGGCGCCGCGCCACAGGGACAGGCCCGCGCGCACGGCTTTGACGGCGTCGTCGTTCGCCCCGGCACGAGCCAGTTCGCGGGCACACTTCACCGCTCGGGAGAACCGCAGGACGTCGGCCTGGTCGTCGTCGACGCGCAGGCGGTAGTTGCCGGACTCGGTCACCACGGCGGCGCCGGCGTCGCCGAGGTCGCGCCGGAGCCTGGCGACGGCGTTGCGCACCTGGCTGCGAGCCGTCGCTGGCGGTTCGTCGTCCCAGAGCGCGTCGATCACCTGGTCGGGTGTCAGCGCCGTGTTCGCGCGGAGCAGGAGCAACGCCAGCAGCCGCTTCTGACGAGGTCCGCCGAGCGTGCGGGGCACGCCGCCGACCGTCACCTCAAGAGGCCCGAGAACATCGATGCCGACCTCGTTCACACCCGAATTATCCACACATCCGCGGGGCGAGGTGGCGGGAACGCGGGCAATCCCAGCGCCTGATATTTCCCGGTACGACACGGAAATTTCCCGGTACCGCGCCGCACGCTGGCGCTTCTCACCGCGCTATCCGCCGCTCTCCGCGCACGGATATCGGACGGATACAGGCCCTGGGCAGCCTGAGCACATCGCTTTGAGTTGCCGGATTTCCAGACCGAAGGGTGTTTCGTGGCCGAAGAACCGATTCGGATCGTCCTGGCCGCCGACGACGACTACGCGTTCCCGCTGGCGGCATCGGTCAGGTCGATCGTCGACAACGCGAACCGGGAAAGGCCGCTGGAGGTCGTCGTCCTGTCGTGCGGGATCTCCGCCGAGTCCAAGCGCAGGCTGTCGGCGTCGTGGGACGCCGGAGCGTCCGGCCTCGTCCGCTTCCTGGACGTCGACGTGAGCAGCCTGTCGGCCTGGCCGACCTCGTCCCCGTTCCTGAGCCATCCGACTTCGGCGACCTATGCCCGCCTGTTGCTGCCGCAGTTGCTGCCGGACTGGGACAAGGTCATCTACCTGGACGTGGACACGATCACCCTGTCGCCCTTCGACGACCTGTGGGACCTGGACCTGCACGGGTTGCCGCTCGGCGCGGTGATCGATCCGTTCAACCCGTCGATCGGCAGTCCCAGAGGCGTGCAGTGCTGGGAGGAGGCCGGTCTCGATCCCGGCGCCCCGTACTTCAACGCCGGCATGCTGGTCATCAACCTGGCTGTGTGGCGGCGAGATCAGATCGCCGCGAAGGCGCTCGCGTACGTCGAGGAACACGCCGCGTGCATCGGCCTGCTCGACCAGGAAGCCCTGAACGCCGTCGTCAACGGCGAGTTCCTGGCGGTCGACGAGTCCTGGAACATGACCGACATCCGGTTCGGGGCCCCGCATCCCGCGGCGAGCGAGATTCCGGCGATCAGCGAAGCCGCCCTGCGCGGTCCTCGCGTCCGTCACTTCACGGGCAAGCGGAAACCCTGGAAAACCGGCTACCTGATCCCCGATGCCGCGGATCTCTTCTTCTCCTACGCCGACCGGACCGCGTGGGCCGGGCGCCGGGCCGGGGCTGAGTAACGAATGGTGTTTCGTCCACAGGTGAATGCGAAGTCATCGGGAGGCGGTCAAAAAGTGACCACCGCAGTGAGTTTCCTTTTTGACGTCCTGGAAGATCTCGGCGTCGGCCACGTGTTCGGTGTGCCCGGCCAGGCGATCATGTCGATCTACAACGAGCTGCACGACCGGGGCCACCCGGAGCACGTGCTCTGCGCCCACGAAACGGGTGCGGCCTTCGCCGCCACCGGCTGGGCGCAGGTCCGCGGCACGGTCGGCGTGTGCTGCGCGACGACCGGTCCCGGTGCCCTGAACCTGATGACCGGAGTCGCGACCGCGTACTCGGAGGGCATCCCCCTGCTGGTGCTGACCGGCCAGTCGCGGCTGGCCGCGTTCGGGACGAGGGCGTACCAGGAGTCCACGAGCTTCGGGCGCGGCGTGGACACCGTCGCCGCCTTCGCCCCGATCACCAAGAGCAGCAGCCTCGCGGTGAGCGGCAACCACCTGGTGAGGCTGCTGGCGAGCGGGTTGTCGGAGGCTCGGGACGGACGCGCCGGTCCCGTGCACATCAGCGTGCCGATGGAGCTGTGGGACGAACCGGTGACGCTGCCGCACGTCGACCGCATGCACACGCGCGTTGTCGAGGATCGGCACCGGCCGTGCCCGTCCGCCGGTGAACTCGAGGCGCTGGAGAAGGAACTCGCCGGCGCGAGCGCGCCGGTCATCCTGGCCGGTCGAGGTGTGGCCAGCTCCCGGGCCGGGAACGAGATCGTGCGGTTCGCCCGAGCGCGCAACATCCCGATCGTCACCACCGTGCGCGGCAAGGGTGCCGTGCCCGCCAACACGCCGCAGGTGCTCGGTCACGTGGGCGCGGGCGAGGATCCCGCGTTGCCCGCGTGGTGGGCGCGGACGCGGCCCGACCTCGTCCTCGCCGTGGGAACGTCGCTGAGCGGCATGTCCCTCGGCGGCCTGGGACGGCTCCCCGCACCTGGCCGGGTCGTCTCGGTCAACGTCGACGCCGGCGAAACGGGCGTTCTGTGGCCTGCCGACAAGCTCCTGGTGGGCGATGCCGCTGCCGTGTTCGACGCGCTGACGAACACCGCTCCGGAGACGACAACCCCGTTGCCCCGCACGGAACCGTTCACGGCGACGTCCGCACCGGAACCGGACTCGGTCATCTCCGACGGCTCGTACGACGAGCACATGCATCCAGGGGAGGCGCTCGCCGCGGTGCGGGACGCCCTTCCGGACGACGCACGCGTGCTCCCGGACAGCGGCAGCCACTGGATCTGGGCGATGCAGATCTTCCGCGCCACCTACAGCAACGCGATCCTGCCCGGCCGGTCTCTCGGCGGGATGGGACAGGGCATCGCCGCGGCGATCGGCGCGAAGCTCGCGGACCCGGACCGGCCCGTGGTCTCGGTGACCGGTGACGGCAGCTTCCTGATGCACGGCGGCGAAGTGGCCACCGCGGTGAACCACGACATCCCGGTGCTCTGGGTCGTCGTGAACGACGCCGCCCTCGGCCGCATCCGCACCGCCCAGGTCCAGGACTTCGACGGGCGGATCATCTCGACCGAGTTCCACGACATGGACTTCGCGGCGGTGGCCGCGGGGCTCGGACTGTGGTCCCGGCGGGTCGAGAAGGTGGACGAGGTCCCGGCCGCGGTCCGCGACGCCCTGGCGTCCGGCCGGCCCGCGCTCCTGGACCTGCGCGTCCGTCGCGCCGATCCTCCTCTGGGCGGCTGACGCGTGGGCAGTCATGGAGCCGTCCTGGTGACCGGCGCCAGCCGCGGCATCGGCCAGGCCACGGTCGGGAAGATCCGGGACTCCTGCGAACAGCTGATCCTCGTGGGGCACACGAAAGCTCCGGCGGCGCCCGTCTCGTGGACCGGATCCGGTGCGGAGACCTACCAGGTGGATCTGCGGGATCCCGGCGAACGGCTGCGGTTCCGCGAGAAGCTGGCCGCCAGGGAAGGACTTCCCATCACCGGTTTCGTCCACTGCGCCGGCAGCGGAATGCCCGCAGCGGTGGAGGACGTCGACGCACGAGTGCTGCGTGATCTCTTCGAGCTGCACGTCGTGGCGTTCGTCGAACTCGCCCAGGACCTCCTGCCGGCGATGCGGCACAACGGGTTCGGCCGGATCGTGGCGGTCGGATCGCTGGCACCACTGCGGCCCCGGTCGTTCATGGTTCCCTACGCGGCCACCAAGGCGGCCCTGCGCACCGCGGTCCAGTGCCTCGCGGCCGAGGTCATCGGCGACTCGGTCCTGGTCAACTGCGTCAGCCCCGGCGGCGTGGACACCGACCTGGGCCGTGCCGGCCGGGAGCACCTGGCGGAGCTGTTCGAGCGGCAGGGGCGGCCGGCACCACCGTCGAGGCAGGGAGACCTGCCCCGCGGCCGTGCGGTCGGGGCCGCGGATGTCGCGCGTGCCATCGCGTTCCTCCTCGACCCGGAAAACGAAGTGCTCGCCGGCCAGGACCTGGTCGTCGCGGGCACCCATGTGATGCGCTGACCAAAGGAGAGACAGAGTGACTGTCGAAGACGTGTCGACCGAGCAGATCTGGACGACCGAAGCGGGGCAACTGCCCATCCAGGAACGGCCTTTCGGCACCATCGGCCACTTTCCGGCCAGCCAGGCGCGGTTGCGCGCGTCCTATGTGGAGGTACAGCCTGGCAACCCCGCGCCGGTGACGCGGCACGCGCTGTCCGGGGAGTTGGTCTACGTCGTGTCCGGGTCGGCGGCCGCCTACGTCGGCGGTGAGGTCAAGGCCGTCCAGGCGGGGACGACCCTCTACCTCCCGCCGGGCACGGCGCACGGTTTCAAGGCTTCCGGAGAGGCCGCCGTTCTCCTCGTCGTCCACGTCCCGTCCGTCCCTCCGGCCGAGGACCACGAGGCCGTTCTCCCGGATTTCGACGCGTGAGCCTCACCACGGGTGCGGACTATCTGGAACGCCTGAAGGACGGGCGGAAGGTCTGGCTGGGAGGTGCGACGGTCGCCGACGTCACCTCGCACGAGGGCCTGAAACCGGCCGCTCGGGAGATCGCGGCGCTCTACGACCTGCAGCACGAGTCGCCGACACGGGAACTGCTCACCGCGGAGCACCGCGGCGAGCACTGCAGCCGCGCGTACCTGGCTCCCGGCTCGGCCGCGGAACTGGTGGCCCGGCGCGAGGGTTTCGAGGTCTGGGCCCGCGCGTCGCTGGGGATGCTGGGCCGCAGTCCCGACTACATGGCGACCTGCCTGACGGCCTTCGCGGCGAACCAGACGTTCTTCTCGGCCGGGGAGAACAAGGGCTTCGCCGAGAACCTCGCCCGGTACCACGAGGACGCACGGCGACGGGACCTGTGCCTGTCCCACACGTTCGCCGGCCCGCGCACGGACAAGAGCAAGACGGTCTCGGGGCAGGGTGGCAGCGTCGCCACCGCGCTGCGGATCGTCGGCGAGACGGACTCGGGCCCGATCGTCCGGGGCATGCGGAGCCTGGCAACGCTCGCGCCGCTCGCCGACGAACTGCTCGTCTTCGGAGCCGGCCGTCCTCTGGCGGCGGGGGAGGAGGACTACTCCATCTCCTTCGCGGTTCCGCTGGACACCCCGGGGTTGCAGCTGCTCTGCCGGGAACCGTTCACCCGCAACGGCCGTGTCGACCATCCGCTGGCTTCCCGCTTCGACGAGATGGACTGCGTGGCGATCTTCGAGGACCTGGTCGTCCCGTGGGAGCGCGTCTTCGTCTACCGCGACCTCGAACTGGACCGGAACTTCAAGGTGGCCACCCATTTCAACGAACACGTGGGGCAGCAGGTGCTCGCCCGGCGTGCGGTGAAGATCCAGCTCGCCCTGGCGACCGCGTCCGCCGTGGTCGAGAGCACCGGGCTGGCGAAAGCCGACGAGCCGCGCCGCAGGCTCGGTGAGATCGTCACCGGCCTCGACGTCACCGAAGCCTGCCTGAGGGCGGCCGAGGCCGACGCGTTCACCACGGACTGGGGAATGTGCGTGCCCGCCACCAAGCCGGTGCTGGCAGGGCTTCGCGTCAGCAAGGACGTGTACGCCTCCGCCGTCGAGACCCTGCGAGACCTGTCGGCCTCGGGGTTGTTCATGACCCCGACCTCGGCTGATCTGGAGGGCCCGCTGGCCGACGTGATCAGTCAGTACTACCGCGGCGCGACGATGGACGGAAAAGAGCGGACGCGTGTCTACCGGCTGGCGTGGGACCTCGTCGGCGAGGCCTTCGGGTCCCGTCAGCTCCTGTTCGAGAAGTACTTCCTGGGTGATCCGGCGCGCTCGTACGCAGCGGCGTGGGATCAATGCGACAAGAACCAGCTCGGCAACATCCTGGCAGATGCCCTGGGGGGACGGGAATGACCGTTCGGCTCGCTTCTGTTGTGGGCGGAGACGTTTCTCTGCTGCCGCACACCTTGGCGCACTACTCCGCCCTGGGGGTCGAAACCTTCCACATCGTCCGCCACGCGGCGGATCGGCAGGACCCGGCTCTCGGCCGGTCAGCCTCGGTCATGGCGGATTTCGGGCTCGAGTTCGACAGCGTCCACATCGGACCCTGGGACGAGGACCTGAACGCGAAGCTGATCCGGGGGCTGATGCTGCGGCATCCCGACGACTGGTGGGTCGTCGCGGATCTTGACGAGTTCCACGTCTACGACCGCGCTTTGGCAGATGTCGTGGAGCTGTGCGAGAAGAACGGATACGACTACGTGACCGGCGCATTTCTGGACCGGGTCAGCGAAGACGGCCGGCTCACGGCGGTGGAACCGGTCGAACGCCGCTCGTTGTGGGACCAGTACCCGATGGCGGGGCTGCTCACCCATTCACTCCTAAAAGGACGGACGACCAAGGTGACGATCGCCCGCGGTTGTGTGGAACTGGACTACGGCCAGCACCGGGCGTGGACCGGGCAGGCCGCACCGATCGAGGATCTGTGCGCCCAGGTGCACCACTTCAAGTGGACGGCATCGGTGCGGGACCGCCTGGAGGAACGGGCGGAGGCGTACTCCTCGGGGAAGTGGAAACTGCTCCACAACTCCGTCGTCGGCGAGTCCGAGGCCTTCCTCCAGTACCTCGGGGATCACGACGGCCGGATCGACGTCCGCGACAGTCGCTTCGCCTTCTTCGCCTGTGCTGCGGACTACTCGAAATACCCCGACTGGCCCGACGCGGCCGAACGCATCTGGTCGGCCTACCGGAGCGGGGACGCCGCAGCGCGCGACCGCCGGGCAGCCAGGAAGAGGGGTGAGGTGGTATGACCGCGGCACCAGGACTGGCCCCGATCGTCTGCGCGATCGACGACGGCTACGTCGAGCCGTTGCGCACTCTGATGCGGTCCATCGCGGCGGCACACGGTCCGGCCGTCGGCGAACTGCGGCTCGTCGTCCTGGACCAGGGACTCGTGCCGGAGAGCGCGGCCTCGATTCGGCGCGACGCCGAGAGCCTGGGCCTGCCGGTCGAGATCCGTCCCGTGCCCGACGCGGATCCGGGCCTGCCCATCGGCGCCTGGTACAGCAAAGCCATCTACGGGCGGATGTCCATTCCGGACGTGATCGAGGACGAACCACGGGTCCTGTACCTGGACGTCGACGTGCTGGTGCTCGCGGACCTGCGACCGCTGCTCGTCCGCGACCTGGGCGGCCACCCGATCGGAGCCGCCCGCGACCCGATCTGCCCGCTGATCGGGCACGGCCCCGGCATGCCGGGGTGGCGGGCACTCGGCCTGCCACGCGGCAGGCCCTACTTCAACAGCGGCGTCATGCTCCTGGACCTCGCCCGGATCCGCGGCTCCCGCCTGTTCGAGCGGGCGCGCGAGTTCCTGGCCGAGCACCCCGACAAGGTGCACTTCTTCGACCAGGACGCGCTCAACTACGCCGCCGACGGCGACTGGCACCGGATCGAGTCCCGCTGGAACACCTTCGCGATGTCGCCGCGCGGCCCCGAGTACGTCCACCCGTGCGAGGACGTCAACCCCCTCGCCGGACTCATCGAGGACGAGAAGAGCGCCGCCGTCATCCACTTCGCCGGACGCAGGAAACCCTGGCAGGAAGCCTATCCCGCGTCCGATCTGCGCGACCTGTACCGCCGTTTCCAGCCCTCCGCCCAGGATGCGATCCGCACGTGAGCGAGCACTACGACGTCATCATCATCGGTACCGGCGCCGGCGGAGGCACCCTCGCCAACGTTCTCGGGCGCGCCGGAAAACGCACACTGCTGCTGGAACGCGGCAACTTCCTGCCGCGGGAGAAGGAGAACTGGGACCCGGACCAGGTTCGCGCCAACGGCCGCTACGTCTCGCGGGACACGTGGTACGACGGCGAAGGGCGCCCGTTCCAGCCCAAGGTCTACTACTTCGTCGGCGGCGCCACCAAGATGTACGGCGCGGCGCTGTACCGGCTGCGTCCCGGTGACTTCGGCGAACTCCGCCACGTGGACGGGTTGTCGCCGGCGTGGCCACTCGGCTACGACGACTTCGAACCCTGGTACACCAGGGCGGAGTGGCTGTACCAGGTGCACGGGACGCACGGCGAGGACCCCACCGAGGGCCACTGGTCGAAGGACTACCCCTGGCCCGCCGTCTCCCACGAGCGCAGCATCCAGCAGCTCAGCGACGATCTGGAGCGAGCGGGCTACCACCCGTTCTCCGCTCCGTGCGGCATCCTGCTCGACGAGGCGAACCGGCAGAGGAGCGCGTGCATCCGGTGCGGCACCTGCGACGGTTTCCCCTGTCTGCTGCACGCCAAGTCGGACGCGGAGGTCATCGGCGTCCGGCCCGTCCTGGACCTGGACAACGTCACCCTCGTCGTCGACGCGGAGGTGCAGCGACTGACCACCGGCCCTTCCGGCAGAGCCGTGACCGGAGTCGTCGTCTCGCACGCGGGGGAGACCGTGACCTACCGCGGGGACGTCGTGGTGCTCGCGGCGGGCGCGGTCAACACCGCCCGGATCCTGCTGCGCTCGGCGTCCGGTGCCCACCCCGCCGGCCTGGCCAACGCCTCCGGCCAGGTCGGCCGGAACTACATGACCCACAACAGCAGTCCCGTGGTGGTGATCGCCAAGGAGCCCAACCACACGGCGTTCCAGAAGACGTTGGGGCTGAACGACTTCTACTTCGCCGGCGACGGCAGGCCGTGGCCGCTGGGCAACATCCAGATGGTCGGCAAGTCCAGCATGGCGGCCAGGAGGGCGGAGCTCCCGGCGGAGGTCGCCGGCCACGCCGTCGACTTCTGGCTGACCACAGAAGACCTGCCGAGGCCTGACAACCGGGTCACGGTCGACCGGGACGGCAACGTGCACCTGGCCTACCAGGTGACCAACCAGCCCGCGGCGGACGGACTCCGCCGTGAGCTGACGACGGCCATGAGCCGCATCGGCATCGCCGCCGACCGCGTGCTCGACCAGAACTCCCTGCCGCACAACCCGTTGGCCGGCGTGGCACACCAGGCGGGCACCTGCCGGTTCGGTGCCGACCCCGCGACCTCGGTGCTCGACCTGAACTGCAAGGCGCACGAACTGGACAACCTGTACGTCGCCGACGCGAGCTTCCTGCCGAGCGTCGGCGCGGTGAATCCGGCGCTGACCGTCATGGCCAACGCGATCAGGGTCGGCGAGCACCTGCTCGAGCGGCTGAGTTAGTGGCGCGACCCACGCCACTAGGAAGGATCTCCATGCGCTTCGGCCTCATCGGCACCGGTTTCTGGGCGAGCTTCACGCACGCGCCCGCTCTCGCCTCCACCCCTGGCTGCACCCTGGCCGCTGTCTGGGGACGAAATCCCGACGCCGCTGCCGGACTCGCGGCGGAGCACGGCGCGGCCGCGTTCACCGACTTCGACGCGTTCCTCGCCGCGGTCGACGCCGTCGCGTTCGCCGTCTCGCCGAGGGTTCAGCCGTCGTTGGCGATCCGCGCCGCGCAAGCGGGCAAGCATCTGTTGCTGGAGAAGCCGATCGCGCTGACTCCGGCGGACGCCGACGCCGTCGTCACGGCCGTCGAGGACGCGGGCGTCGCCTCGGTGGTCTTCCACACCTGGCGTTTCAACAGCGACATCCGGGCCTGGCTCAGCGAGGACGCCGGCTGGGCAGGCGGCGCCGCGCTCTGGCTGGCCACGGCGCTGCTGCCCGGTTCGCGGTTCAACACCCCGTGGCGACAGGAGAAGGGCGCGCTGTGGGACGTCGGCCCGCACCTGGTCGACATGCTGAGCGCGTGCCTCGGCCCGGTGACGTCGGTCGTCGCCGTGCCGGGTGGTGGCGAGATGAGCCACCTGGTGCTCCGGCACGCGACGGGCGCGTCCTCGACGGCCACGATGACGCTGAGCGCGCCCAAACCGGCAGCCGGGCCGGACCTGGTCCTCTGGGGACCGTCCGGCCGTTCGGCCATGCCAGTCGGTTCGGTCGACCCCGCGCAGTCGCTGCGGGTCGCGGCCGCCGAGCTCGTCGCTCTGGCGGCTTGCGGTCACCGCACCCATCCGTGCGATGCCCGCTCGGCTCGGGACGTCGTCGAGATCCTGGCCGAGGCCGAGAAGCAGCTCTCCGGTGGCGACACGCGGTGAAGCACTGGTGGCGCACGTACAACGAGGAGCGAATCGAGCCACGGCTTCAGCTGCTGCGCGAGCTGCGTGGTGTCACCGGTCCGCTGGCGATCTGGCTCGCGCTGCTGAACGTGCTGGTCGGTGTGCTCCCCGGCGGTTTCATGATCGCGTCGAGCATCGTGGTCGGCAGCGCGCCCGCCGCGGTCGTGGGCGGGCTCGGGTCGCCGGCGTGGGGTTCGCTGGTGGTGGCGTTCGCGGTGTCGGCCGGCCTGCTGTTCGTCCAGCAGCTGCTGGCTCCGCTGTCGGTGTCGCTCGGGCGAGTGCTGAAGCACCAGGTCGACGGTCGGTTCCACGACCAGATCCTGGCGGCGTCACTGCGGAGCACCGGGATCGCCGGGCTCGAGGACCACCAGGCCGCGGGCGACCTGTGGCTGGCCGCGGAGCAGTTGGAGCGCGGCCGCACCCCCGGTGACGCGGCGGCGGGCACGGTGGCGCTGGTGGTCAAGTACACGCAGCTGGCCACGTACACGGTCCTGCTCGGAGTCGCCGTCTCGTGGTGGGCCGCGGCCGTGGTCTGCCTGGTCACGATGACTTTCCGGGTCGGTCATCGGGCCGTGGTCCGGATCTACACCCGGCTGCGCCCGATCATGGGCCCGCTGCGCCGTGAGTCGATGTACTTCCGGGATCTGGGCACGGGACCGGGCGCGGCCAAGGAGACGCGGGTGTTCGGGCTGACCGGCTGGCTCGCGGAGCGGTACCGCTCCAGCGCGCTGGCGGCGCTGCGCCCGGTGTGGCGGGAGCGCAGGAGGGCCAACGGGGTCGCGTTCGCGTGGCGGACGGTGTTCGGCGTGGTCATGGCCGTGCTGGTGCTGGCCTGGATGCTGTCGTCCGCCGCCGCCGGTCAGCTCTCCCTGACCCACCTGGTGCTGGGAGTCCAGGCCACGCTCGGGGCGATCTCCCTGGGCGAGTTCTATCACGAGTCGGACAACGGCACGCAGTTCGGCATGCAGTCGGTGAGCGCCTTGCGCCGGTTCCAGGAGGCCTCCGCGGCGCTCGACGCTCCGCAAGCCGCCGCGTCAACGGAATCGGCCGCGCCGCTCCTCGGTGGCGTCCGGTTCAAGAACGTGTCGTTCGCCTATCCGGGCAGCGACCGCCTGGTGCTCGACGGACTCGACCTGACCATCCAGGCCGGCCAGTGCACGGCTCTGGTCGGCCTGAACGGCTCGGGGAAGACGACCCTGGTCAAGCTGCTGTCCCGGCTGTACGAGCCGACGAGCGGCGCGATCCTGGCCGATGGCCGGGCGATCTCGTCGCTGGAGGCCGACGCGTGGCGGCGTCAGATCGCCGTCATCTTCCAGGACTTCAACCGCTACGAACTGTCGGTCGCGGACAACATCGCGTTCGGTGCCGTCGAACAACCTGCCGATCCCGGACGAGTCGCCGCGGCTGCTCACAAGGCCGGCATCGACGGGGCGATCGCGAAGCTGCCGCACGGTCTCGGGACGCTGCTGTCGCGCCGGTACGCGGAAGGGGCCGAGCTGTCCGGCGGCCAGTGGCAGCGGATCGCGCTCGCCCGCGCCCTGTACGCGATGGACCACGGGGCGCGGCTGCTCGTCCTGGACGAGCCGACCTCGGCGCTGGACGTGCGGGCCGAGGCGGCGTTCTACGAGGAGTTCATCGCCAACGCCAGGGGACGGACGACACTGCTGATCTCGCACAGGTTCTCGAGCATCCGGCACGCGGACCGCATCGTGGTCCTCGAGCACGGCCGGGTCGTCGAGGACGGCACCCACCAGAGCCTGCTGGACCAGGGCGGGCGGTACGCGGGTCTGTACGACCTGCAGGCGCGGCGTTTCCAAGCAGGGGAAGACATCGAAGGGACAGAGCGTTGATCGCGGCACTGCGCGCCACCGGCGAGATCATGGCGGCCGCCTGGCGGGACAGTCCTGGCCGGATCGCCGTGTCGGTGGTGCTGATGATCCTCGGCGGCGCCGCGGGGCCGCTCCTCGCCCTCGCGCTCAAGAACGGCATCGACCGGGCGGTGGCCGGCGACGTGCCGGGCGCGGCCCTGACCGGTGTGCTGGTCGGGATGACGGCTGTCTGCGCACTCATGCTGCAGCACTTCGCCTTCATCCCGTACGGCGAGGCCGCCGACCTCGTCACGGTCACGATGGACCGCGAGCTGATCGAGCTCGCGGGCGGCTCCGCGGGTCTGGAGCATCACGAGCGGGCCGACTACGCCGACGAGATCGCCCTGCTGCGCAAGGAGATCGGGCAGTACGCGGACGCCCTGGTCGGCCTGATGACGCTGCTGTCGCTGGGGGTGTCGATGGCGTTCACGGCCTGGCTGCTCGCGTCGGTCAGCCCGTGGCTGATGCTGCTCCCGGTCGCCGCCCTGCTGCCCGTGTACGCGACCCACCGCGCCCAGGACGTCCAGAACGGAGCCAGGGAACGCTCCGCCACCGTCTCCCGGCAGGCCCGCAACCTCTTCGAGCTCGGGACGAAAGCGGCACCTGCCAAGGAGATCCGCGTGTTCCGGTTGCAGGACGAGTTCCGGCGTCGCCACCGCGTGTTGTGGGCGGACGAGGGCCGGGTGCTGGCCCGTGCCGAACTGCGCTCGGCACTCATCGAGGCGGCCGGGCAGCTGGCCTTCTCCGCCGCGTACGTCGCGGCGGTCCTGCTCTCGCTGCGCCAGGCGATCGCCGGGCACGGCAGCGTCGGCTCCGTCGTCCTCGTCATCGTCCTCGCCACCCAGGTCAACAGGCAGGTCAACTCCGCCCTGGAGATGTTCCGGCGGCTGCAGCGGATGACCCGCGGCATGGCCCGGCTGCGCTGGCTGCGCGACCTGACGGCCGCCCAGCAGCCACCGCCCGCCGACACCGAGGTACCCGAGTCCATCCGCACCGGCATCCGGTTCACCGACGTGGCGTTCGCCTATCCCGGCACCGGGCGGACGTCCCTGCACGAGGTCGGCCTCACCCTGCCGGCCGGGTCGACCGTGGCGATCGTCGGCGAGAACGGCGCGGGGAAGACCACGCTGGTCAAGCTGTTGTGCCGGTTCTACGACGCCACCGCGGGCGCCATCGACCTCGACGGAACCGACATCAGCCGGTTCCCGCTCGACGCGTGGCGCGCCAGGATCGCGACCGGGTTCCAGGACTTCGTGCGGTTCGAAGTCGCCGCGCGGCACACCGTGGGCGTGGGCGATCTTCCCTTCCTGAACGACGACGACGCCGTCCTCGCGGCGCTGGACCGCGCCGATGCCGCCGGCGTGATCGACCAGCTCGACCAGGGGCTGGCGACCCAGCTGGGGAAGACCTACGCCGACGGCAGGGAACTGTCCGGCGGCCAGTGGCAGAAACTCGCTCTGGGCCGCGCCATGATGCGCGAGGCCCCGCTGCTCCTGATCCTCGACGAGCCGACCTCCGCACTCGACGCGGAAGCCGAGCACCAGCTGTTCGAGCGCTACGCCGAGCACGGCCGCCGCATCGGACAGGCTCACGGCACCATCACCGTTCTGGTGTCGCACCGCTTCTCCACCGTCAAAATGGCCGACCTGATCGTGGTCGTGGCCGACGGGCGCGTCGTGGAGGCCGGAAACCACGCCGCACTTCTCGAATCCGGTGGTGCGTACGCGAGTCTGTACGGGCTGCAGGCGGCGGCCTATCAGTCCTGATCCAGGCGAGTGCGCGGCCTTTGCTGTCACATCGGGCAATTCTTTTGGCCGGATACCGGCGCTGATTGTCGGATTTGGGAAAGTTTTGCCCGATTTTACAGGGCCAGTCGGGTGATTCGGATGGGCTATAGCTGCACGCTGTGGTTTAGATGCGAGCGATACTTTCACCCGCCGCCGCTCGAGTTCCTGGAGGTTCCATGTTCGTCAAGCGGATCGCGGTCGCGACAGTGGCCGCGGCCGGCATCGCCGCGGCCGTCGTCGCCACAAATGCGGATGCGGGCATCTCGGTCACACCCGTGGCGGCGTCGGTGCCCGCCTTCGACCACATCGTGCTGGTGATGTTCGAGAACAAGAAGTACTCGTCGATCAACGGAAGCTCCAGCGCGTCCTACTTCAACCAGCTCGCGGCGAAGAGCGCGAAGTTCACCAAGTCGTTCGCCGTCACGCATCCGAGCCAGCCCAACTACGTCGCCCTGTTCTCGGGCTCGACGCAGGGTGTCGACGACGACGCCTGCCCGATGAACCTCGGCGCGAAGGCGAACCTCGCGACCCAGTTGGCCGGCATCGGGAAGACGTTCACCGGCTACTCGGAGGCGATGCCGTCCGACGGCTACACCGGGTGTTCGAGCGGCACCTACAAGCGCAAGCACAACTCCTGGGTGGACTTCAGCAACGTCCCCTCGTCCAGCAACCGCAGGTTCTCCTCGTTCCCCAGCGACTTCACGAAGCTCCCGGACGTCGCCTTCGTGACCCCGGACATGTGCAACGACATGCACGACTGCTCGATCGGCACGGGCGACGCGTGGCTCAAGAAGCACCTCGACGCCTACGCGACGTGGGCGAAGACGCACAACAGCCTGCTCATCGTCACCTTCGACGAGGACAGCAACACCTCGGTGAACCAGATCTTCACCACGTTCACCGGTGCACACGTCAAAACGGGCAGCTACAGCGAATCGATCAACCACTACACCGTGCTCCGGACGATCGAGGCGGCCCACGGCCTGCCGGGTATCGGCAACGCGGCGCAGAAGTCACCGATCCTGGATGTGTGGCAGTAGTCGTGTACCTCTCGACGATCGGCCGCCGGGAGCATCCCGGCGGCCTGTCCCGGCGGACACTCGGCGCGCTGGGCGGAAACGTCCTGGCGCTGGGGACGGTCAGTCTGGTCACCGACATCTCGTCCGAGATGGTCACCGCCGTGCTGCCGATCTACCTGGTGCTCGGGCTGCATCTGAGCCCGCTGTCGTACGGCCTGTTCGACGGGCTGTACACCGGGGCGACGGCCGTGCTGCGGCTGGCCGGCGGGTACCTCGCCGACCGCGCCGGGCGGAAGAAGGCCGTCGCCGCAATCGGGTACGCGCTGTCGGCGGTGGCCAAGCTGGGGCTGGTGGCCGCCGGGTCCTCGGCGGCCGCGATCGGGGCCGTGCTGACGGTCGACCGCACCGGCAAGGGGCTGCGCACCGCGCCACGGGACGCGCTGATCACCTTGTCCGCGCCGGAATCGATGCTCGGGCGCGCGTTCGGCGTGCACCGGGCGATGGACAGCGCCGGCGCGTTCGCTGGGCCACTGGTCGCGGTTGCGGTGCTGGCCGCGGCCGGATCGTCCACCGGCGCCGACGGTTTCGACGCGGTGTTCGTGACGAGCTTCTGCATCGCGGCCCGCGGAGTGCTGCTGCTCTGCCTGTTCGTGCGGGACCGGCGTTCGGCACCGGCCACTGCGAAGACCGTGTCGCCTCGCGCGGTCGTCTCGCTGCTGCGTGACGCCAGGGTGCGGCGATTGCTGCTGGCCGCGTGCGTGCTGGGAATGGTCACCATCGGCGACGGGTTCGTGTATTTGTTGTTGCAGCGCAAGGAGGACATCGCGAACGGATGGTTCCCGCTGCTGGCGGTCGGGACCAATCTCGTCTACCTGCTGCTGGCCGCGCCACTGGGCGCGCTGGCCGACCGGGTCGGCCGCCTGCCGGTGATGCTCTGCGGCTACGGCGGGCTGGCCGTGGTGTACCTGCTGCTCCTCAGCCCGGTGTCGGGGTGGCCGCTGTTCGCGCTCACCCTCGGTTGCTACGGCGCCTTCTACGCCGCGACCGACGGTGTGCTGATGGCGCTGGCCGGCCCGATCCTGCCGGAGGCGCTGCGCACCACCGGCATCTCGATCGTGCAGACCGGGCAGGCGTTGTCGTACTTCGTCTCGTCCGTCCTCTTCGGACTCTTCTGGCAGGTCGGTGGCGCGGACACCGCCGTCGGCGTGGCCGCCGGCCTGGTGCTCATGGCCGTCGTGGGCACCGCCTTGCTGTTGGTCCCGCGCAAGGCGGTGCGCGCTTGACCAGCCGGACCCGCATTCTGCTCGCACTGGCCGGCGTGCTCGCCCTGGCCGCGGCCGCCATCGTCTACACAGGACTCGTCAGGGCGCGCAACCGGGACGCCGCCGTAGCCCGAACCACGGACACGGTGACTCTGACCGGCCCGCGCTTGCTGTTCCGCAGCACCGCGGACGACGAACGCGGCCACCTCGCGACCGTGGCGGCCGACGACCCCGGCGGTGCGCGTGCGGTGTCGACCATGACCTGCAACCGGGTGTACGCCGCCGGCGGCACCGGACTGTGCCTGCGGCCGGAGAACGGGCTGACCACCTACCAGCTCGCCGTGTTCGACGCCGGGCTGGCCGTGAAGCAGGAGATTCCGCTGGTGGGACTGCCGAACCGGGCCAGGGTCTCGCCCAGCGGGCAGCGGGTCGCCTGGACCGTCTTCGTCACCGGGGACTCCTACAACGGAGGCAAGTTCTCCACGCGCGCCGGCATGCTGGACACCACGACCGACGCTCTCGAAGGAACGCTGGAGGACTTCGGCGTGACGGTCGACGGGAAGCCCTACCAGGCCGCCGACCTCAACTTCTGGGGCGTCACGTTCGCCCAGGACGAGAACCGGTTCTTCGCGACGATGTCGACGGGCGACCACCGATACCTGGTGGAAGGCGATGTCTCGGCCCGCACCGTGCACACGGTGCGCGACAACGTCGAGTGTCCCTCCCTGTCTCCTGACGGAAGGCGGATCGCCTTCAAGTCCGCTGTGGACGGTGATCCGGCGAAGGGCTGGCGGCTCTCCGTGCTCGATCTGGCGAGTGGCGCCGTGACGCCGCTCGCCGAGGGCCGCAGTGTCGACGACCAGCCCGCCTGGCTCGACGACCGGACCATCGCATACGGAATCCCGCGCGGCGGCGGGCACTCCGACGTCTGGGCGGTGCCGGCGGACGGGTCGGGGTCGGCGCGGTTGCTGATTCCCGAGGCGGAGTCTCCCGCCGCGCTCGAACCACCGACGCCTGGACACGAGTAACTAGTGTCCTGAGTCATTAATT
>NZ_JYJG01000331.1 GCF_000955955.1 Lentzea aerocolonigenes | reverse complement strand
CTTCATCCACCTGGGGTCGATGAAGGTTCCCTTCATCGACGACGCCGCGGGGGACGTAGGATCAGTGGATGGATTTGACGGATGCCTTGGCGCGCAGGGTGGTTGTGCTCGACGGTGGGATGTCGACGGCGTTGGAGTTGGCTGGGCACGACTTGTCCGACGCGTTGTGGTCGGGCAGGTTGCTGCTGACCGAGCCGGATGCCGTGCGTGACGCACATCTGGCCTTCTACCGCGCGGGTGCCGAGGTGGCGATCACTTCGAGCTACCAGGTGACGTTCGAGGGGTTCGCGGCGCGAGGAGTGAGCGCGGACGAGACCGCGCGGCTGTTGCGTTCCAGCGTGGATCTCGCCAGGTCGGCTGCCTCCGATGTGGACGGACAGCGCTGGGTCGCGGCGTCGGTCGGACCGTACGGCGCGATGCTCGCGGACGGCTCGGAGTACCGCGGCCGGTACGGGCTGAGCAGGCAGCAGCTCGCGGAGTTCCACCGGCCCCGCATCGAGGAGCTGGCTGCGGCCGAACCCGACGTGCTCGCCGTCGAAACGGTTCCGGACGTCGACGAGGCGGAGGCCGTGCTCGACGTGGTCCGGGGCAGTGGCGTGCCGATGTGGCTCTCCTACAGCATTCGCGGCGACCGGACGTGCGCCGGGCAGCCGCTGGAGGAGGCGTTCGCGGTCGTCGCGGGCATCGACGAAGTGGTCGCGGTCGGCGTGAACTGCTGCGCGCCCGAGGACGTCGCGCACGCGGTCACCGTCGCGAGCAAGACCGGGCTGCCCGTGGTCGTCTACCCGAACAGCGGCGAGCAGTGGGACGCCGGCGAGCGCACGTGGACCGGTGACGGCACCGGGTTCTCGGCGCTGGCGGGGGAGTGGACCGGGCGTGGCGCCAGGCTGGTCGGCGGGTGCTGCCGGACCGGCCCGGACGCCATCGAGGTCCTCGCCCGGGCACTCGCAGCGTGACACGAACCGTCGGCGGTGAATTCACGCTCAGCAGGACGCGAATTCGCCCGGCGACGTCTCGAGCCACGCCGCTAGCCGACTGAGCACTCCTTGCCGCTCAACGTGAAGGCCTTGGGCTGGACGTTCGGGCCCGACGTGCCGGCGTTGAAGCGCAACGACACCTGCCCGCCCGCGGGGATCGAACCGCCGTCCTGGCTGATGGCCCTGACGTCGGCGCCGTACTGGTAGGCCGTCATGCCCCACGTCTCCCTGATCCGCTGACCGCTGGGGAACCGCCATTCGAGGTTCCACTGCTCGAAGGGCTTCCGCGTGGTGTTGCGGACGATCAGCTCGACGTGGAAGCCGTCGGCCCACGTCTTGGCGACGCGGTAGCTGACCGAGCAGTCCTTCTGCGCGGGCGGTGGGGTGGTGGTCGGGGCAGGTGGAGACGGGGGTGGTGGGGGAGCGGGAGCCGGGGTGGTGTCCTGGCCCTGGCACGGCGGACCCCACAGGCCGAGGCCGGCCTTCTGCGCCACCTTCTCGGGTTCGGTGAGGACCGGGTCGTCCTTCTCGGCGCGGACCACGCCCTTGCTGACCGCGAGGGTGGCGTAGTCCGTCTGGTCTGGCGTGTTGGCCAGCCGCAACGTGATCGCCGCCTCCGAAGCGCGGCTGTAGCGCACCGGCTTGCCCAGCAAGGTGTCCTTGGCGAACTTCACCGCGCCCTCCTGCCAGCACTCACCCGGCGCGGCGAGCCCGAGCACGCGCGCCTTGAGACCGTTGGACAGCGCCACGGTCCGGCCGTCGACGACCTCGTCGACCGTCTCCGGCGGCGGTGGGAGAACGGTGACGCCGTGGGGCGGTGTGGTCGTCAGCTGCGACGACCCGGCGGTGTTCTCGACGGCGCTCGTCGTGCACGCGGCCGCGAGCAGCACGGCGAACGGCGTGTACAGGATCGGCCGGTGGTGCAGCGGTCTCAATGATCCCCCGGTGCTGTGCGGAGAGCGCCCTGGTGGCGGCGCAGCGTACCCCGAAAAAGGCCGTTCGACGCCCTTCGAGTCGAAGAGCGTCGAACGGCCCTACCCCTAGTCGAACCAGGCTCGGCAGTGCTGCGGCCGGATCCGTTGCGCGGACACGCTCTCCAGCGTCGGCACCACCGGCGCGATCGTGCCGTCGCGGTTGAACTTCATCCGGTCGATCGTGGTCTCGCGGTGCATCCCGTCCCCGCCGGGGATGGCGAAGCGGTGGTACACCAGGTACCAGTCGTCGGTGCCGGGAACCTGCAGCATCGAGCTGTGACCGGTGCCGAGGACGCCGATCTTCGGATCCTTCTGCAGGATCAGGCCGCGGTTCGTGAACGGGCCGAGCGGGCTCGACGCGGTCGCGTAGCCGACGCGGTAGTTCTCGCTGCGGGTGTCGTCGACCGACCAGCTCAGGTAGTAGGTTCCCTTGCGCTCCACCATGAACAGGCCCTCGCGGAAGTCGTCGAGCCCGGTCATCCGGGTGATCTTCGCGGCGTCGTAGGAGACCATGTCGGCGTTCAGCGGTACGACGTAGGCCTCGCCGTTGCCCCAGTACAGGTAGGCCTGCCCGGACTTGTCGAGGAGCACCGCCGGGTCGATCGCCTGGCCACCACCGGGATTGCGGGCGACGAGGGGCTGGCCGGAGTCGACGAACGGGCCGGTCGGCGAGTCGGACACCGCGACCCCGATCTTGGCCTCTGCGCAGAAGTAGAAGTAGTACTTCCCGTTGCGCTCGGCGATCGTCGGCGCCCAGGCCCGGCTCTCCGCCCAGCTCACGTCCGGACCGAGGTCGAGGATGACGCCCTCGTCCTTCCAGTCGACGAGGTTCTTCGACGACCAGGCGGAGAACTTGGTGCCGCTCCAGCCGTCGAACCCGTCGGTGGTGGCGTAGATGTAGTACGTGTCGCCGAACGTCACGATGTTCGGGTCCGCGTTCAGGCCCGGCAACACGGGGCTGCGCATCTCGTGGGCCTCGACCGTCCACTCACGACGGTCGCCGGACGCGTTGGTGACGGTGAACTTCTTCGGCTGGCGCAGATCCACCGTGCCGCCGGGCGTGATCTTCGAGCCCGGTGCGAGGCCGAACTTCGGGGCGAGCCTGCGCAGGTCGGTGCCGGGCTTGACCGGCAGGACCACGGTGTTCGCCGCGGAGTCGATCACCGCGGGAGCCTTGAGCGAGGCCAGTTCGACCGAGCTGATCACCGTGCTGTTCGACGGCAGTCCGGCCACCTCCGCACCCGACAGGGCGCGGTTGTAGAGCCGGACGTCCTTCATCTTGCCGAGGAGGTTCTTGTCCCCGGCGTAGACCGAGCGGCCCAGGTAGTTCGCCGCCGTCACGCCACCACCGATGTCGGACGGCTTGATCGTGGCGTTCGTGCGGCCGACCTCGATGCCGTCCAGGTACAGCACTTCGACGCCGTTGCCGACGGTGAGCGTGACGTTCTTCCAGACTCCGCGCGGTAGTGCCTTGCCGGAGTTCACGCCCTGCTCGGTCGTCCAGTTCCCGGTCGCGATCGCGCCGCGGTAGGTGTCACCGGTGCTGAACAGATAGCCGTTGCCGACGCCGTTCGGTGCCGTGTTGCCGAACCCGTACAGGAAGTACGGCGTCTGCTGGTTCGGATCGATGAGCACGTCGGCCGAGACGGTGACCGCGGAGGCACCGGTCAGCATGTTGTTCGGCAGCTGGACGTGTCCGCCGTTCAACGACAACGCCCCGCCGGACCACGAGGTGTTGCCCGCGAGCGCGCCGTCGTAGCCGTGCCCGGTGGCGTCCTGAGCGACCGTTCCGGACGTGGCGTTGAGCGGCCAGTGCGCGACGAGGCCCTTCGAGTCGGCCTTGACGGGCGCCGGGGGAGCGGTGAGCCGGTTCAGCTCGGCCTGTGTGACCGGCAGAACCGTGCCGTGGCGCGGAGAAGCGGGCAGGTGAGCGTTCGCCGACATGGTCCACTTGCCGGACGCGAGGTCGGTCGTCTCGAACGGCACGTAGCCGCGGCCACCGAACTCGTCGATGAACAGGTACCACTTGTTCTCGGTGTTGGACTTGAAGCCGGTCGGCCCCTCACCCGCGGAGAGCCCCGGGCTGGTCGAGGTGGCCTTGCCGATGCACTCCGCCACGAAGTCGTACTTGGGGTTGAGCAGGTCGGTCGACTTCTCCGCGGTGATGAACTTGCTGCACGGCGTCGTCGACGTGTTGTTCCGCTCGTCCTTCGTGTACCGGTAGTAGGTGCCACCGTTCTCGATGACCGTCGAGTCGATCACGGAGTAGCCGGGGTCGATCCACACCTTCGGCGCGCTGAAGGAGACGAAGTCGCGCGTCGTCGCGTACATCATGCGGTTGTAGGTGTTGCCGGTGTGGCCGGGGTCGTTCTCCGCGTACAGCTTCGACGCCCAGTAGACGACGTAGGTGCCGCGCTTGGCGTCCCAGAAGGCTTCCGGGGCCCACGTGTTGCCCGCGGTCGGCGGCGACACCTGCACGCTGCGCTGACGTGACCAGTGCGAGAGGTCCGTCGACTCCCACACCATGATCGACCTGCTGCCGGTGCGCTGCGCGGCGTCCCAGCCGTTGCCGCCGTTGATCTTCAGATCGGTGGCCAGCAGGAAGAACTTGTCGCCCTCGGGGGAGCGGAGGATGAACGGGTCGCGCACCCCCAGCTCGCCGAGGCTCGACTTGAGGATCGGCTGGCCGTTGTTGAGCTCGGTGAAGTTCAGCGGGTTGTTGCCGTTGCTGGCGGCGGCGTAGATCTGTTCGCCGTTCGGGCTGCCCTCACCGGTGAAGTAGAAGAAGCTGTAGCCGGCCAACGGTTCCTTGGCGGGCAGGGGTGCCACCGTGGCCGTCAGCTTCCGGGTCGTGCTCTGGTACCCGCGACTGATTTTCGCGGTCAGCACGACCTTCGTCGGCTTCGCTCCGGTGGCGGGCCGGGTGACCTCGCCGGTCGGAGTGATCACGGACCGGTTCGACGACGTCCACGTGACCGTGGTGTCACCGGTGCCGGTGGTGGGCAGGGTCAGGTGTCCGCGCACGTCGTCGATGTTCGGCACCGACAACGCGTCGGCGGCCGACTTCACCACCGACTCGGCCGCACTGGCGGGAACAGGGACCAGTGCGGCCGCAACCGCTACAACGACGCCGAGGCGACGCAGGGATAACAACATCGTTGTTGTCTGCCTTCCGGAATTGAAAGGGGGTCAGGCCCTTCTCTTGGTCCACACGTCGTAGGCAACAGCCGCGAGCAGGACCAGTCCCTTCACGAGCATCACGCGCTCACTGGGCGCGCCGATCAGCGACATGCCGTTGTTGATCACGCCCATGATCAGGCCGCCGGTGATCGCCCCGACGACCTTGCCGACGCCGCCCTGCACGGCCGCGCCGCCGATGAACGCCGCCGCGATGGCGTCCAGCTCGAACGCCGTGCCCGCGGTCGGGCCAGCCTGGTTGAGCCGTCCCGCGAAGATGACGCCCGCGAGCGCGGCCAGCGCGCCCATGTTCACGAACACCCAGAACGTGACGGCCTTGACCTTCACGCCGGACAGCGTGGCGGCCTGCAGGTTGCCGCCGATCGAGTAGATGTGCCGTCCGAACACGGAGTTGCTGGCCATCAACGAATAGCCGAGCGCCAGCGCCGCGAGCAGCACCAGCACCCACGGCAGGTTGCGGAACCGCGCCAGCTGCACCACGACGGCCAGCACGACGACGCCCGCACCGACGATCTTCAGCACGAACACCGGCATCGGGTCGACGGTCTGGCCGTAGCCGAGCCGGGCGGCCCGCTTGCGCCACTGCGACAACGCGAACCCGGCGATGCAGGCGACTCCGGCCAGCAGGCTGACCAGGTCGGCACCACCGAGCGGGCCGAGACCGATGTTGCCGAGGTAGCCGCCGGTGAAGCCGTTCGACAGCGACCGGATCTCGTCCGGGAACGGGCCGATGCCCTGGTTTCCCAGGGTGGTGAGCGTCAGCGCGCGGAACACCAGCATGCCCGCGAGCGTCACGATGAACGCCGGGATGCCGAAGTACGCGATCCAATAGCCTTGCGCCGCACCGATGATCGCGCCCGCGATCAGCGTGAGCAGCACGGCGATCGGCCAGGGGAGTCCCCAGTGGACGGTGAGCACCGCGCAGATCGCGCCCGTCAGAGCCACCGTCGAGCCCACCGACAGGTCGATGTGCCCGCCGATGATCACCAGGATCATGCCGATCGCGAGGATCAGCACGTAGGAGTTCTGGACGATGATGTTCGAGATGTTCTGCGGCTGCAGAAGAGCGCCGTCGGTGAGGAACGCGAACAGCACGACGATGAGTGCGAACGCGACGTAGATACCTGACTGTCGCAGGTTGATCGTCATGAGCCTTGTCCTCGTGTCATGTACTGCATCAGGAGCTCCTGCGTGGCCTCCGCGCGGGGGACCTCGCCGGTGATCCGGCCCTCGGACAGCGCGTAGATGCGGTCGCACAGGCCGAGCAGCTCGGGTAGTTCGGAGGAGATCACCAGCACGGCCCTGCCCTGGGCGGCCAGGTCGTTGATGATCGAGTAGATCTCGTACTTCGCGCCGACGTCGATGCCGCGGGTGGGCTCGTCGAGGATCAGCACGTCCGGGTCGGTGAACATCCACTTGGCCAGCACGACCTTCTGCTGGTTGCCGCCGGAGAGCGTGCCGACCTGGGTCGACACGGCCGGGGTGCGGATGCCCATCGAGCGGCGGAACCGTTCCGCGACCGAGAACTCCTCGTTCTCGTTCACCCAGCCCCTGGTCGCGAGCTTGCGCAGCGCCGCCGCGGAGACGTTGCGCTGCACGCCCTCGATCAGGTTGAGGCCGTAGCGCTTGCGGTCCTCGCTCACGTACGCGAGGCCGTGCCGGATCGCCTCCTGGACGGTCCGGGTGTTGATCACCACGCCGTTCTTGAGCACGCGCCCGGAGATGTTCGTGCCGTACGAACGGCCGAACACGCTCATCGCGAGCTCGGTGCGGCCGGCTCCCATCAGCCCGGCGAGACCGACGATCTCGCCGCGCCTGATGGACAGCGTGGCGTTGTCGACGATCACGCGGTCCGGCTGGGCCGGGCTGTGCACCGTCCAGTCCTCGACGCGCAGCACCTCGTCACCGATGTCGGGCGTGCGGGGCGGGAACCGGTGTTCCAGGTCGCGGCCGACCATGCCCGCGATGATCCGTTCCTCGCTCAAACCGTCCGCCGGAAGCGTTTCGATGGTCTTGCCGTCGCGCAGCACCGTGACGGTGTCCGCGATCCGGGTGACCTCGTTGAGCTTGTGCGAGATGATCACCGAGGTGATGCCCTGGTCCCTGAGGCCGTCCAGCAGGTCCAGCAGGTGCTGCGAGTCGTCGTCGTTGAGCGCCGCGGTCGGCTCGTCCAGGATCAGCAGGCTGACCTCTTTGGACAGTGCCTTGGCGATCTCGACGAGCTGCTGCTTGCCGACACCCAGGTCGTTGACCGGCGTCGTGGGGTTCTCCCGGAGCCCCACGCGGTCCAGCAACGCCTGCGCGTCGTGGTTGGTGCGGTTCCAGTCGATGAACCCGCGCCGCGCCCTTTCGTTGCCCAGGAACAGGTTCTCCGCCACGGAGAGCTGGCCGCACAGCGCCAGCTCCTGGTGGATGATCACGATGCCCTTGCGCTCGCTGTCCCTGATGCCGTGGAACTCGCACGGTTCGCCGTTGAAGACGATGTCGCCCTCGTACGAACCGTGCGGGTGAACGCCGGACAGCACCTTCATCAGCGTGGACTTGCCGGCGCCGTTCTCTCCGCAGATCGCGTGGATCTCACCGCGCCGCACGGTCAGCGTGACCTCGTGCAGCGCGGTGACACCCGCGAACCTCTTGGTGATGCCGCGCATCGCCAGGATTTCGTCAGACACTGTTTGTTACCTGAGCTGGTCGGCGGTGTAGTAGCCGGAGTCGATGAGTTCCTTCTGGTAGTTGGACTTGTCGACGGTGACCGGCTGCAGCAGGTACGACGGCACGACCTTGACGCCGTTGTCGTAGTCCTTGGTGTTGTTCACCTCGGGCTTGCCGCCCTTGAGCACCGCGTCGGACATCGTGACGGTGACCTCGGCGAGCTTGCGGGTGTCCTTGTGGATGGTCGAGTACTGCTCACCGGCGATGATCGACTTCACCGACGCGACCTCGGCGTCCTGCCCGGTCACGATCGGGTACGGCTGACCGGCCGTGCCGTAGCCGCTGCTCTTGAGCGCCGACAGGATGCCGATCGACAGGCCGTCGTACGGGGACAGCACGCCGTCGACCTTGGCACCGCCGTAGGTCGAGGTGAGCAGGTCCTCCATGCGCTTCTGCGCGGTGGCCGGGTCCCAGCGCAGGATCGCGACGGTCTTGAAGTCCTTCTGGCCGGACTTCACGACGAGCTTGCCCTGGTCGATGAGCGGCTGCAGCACCGACATGGCGCCGTTGAAGAAGAACGTGGCGTTGTTGTCGTCCGGCGAGCCCGCGAACAGCTCGACGTTGAACGGTCCCTCGCCGCGCGTCTTCAACCCGGCGAGCAGCGAGTTGGCCTGCTCCACGCCGACCTTGAAGTTGTCGAACGTCGCGTAGTAGTCGACGTTCGGGCTCTGCCGGATCAGCCGGTCGTAGGCGATCACCGGGATCTTGGCGTCCGCGGCCTGCTGCAGCTGCGACGTGATCGCGGTGCCGTCGATCGAGGCGACGATCAGGAGCTTGGCGCCCTTGGTGATCTGGTTCTCGATCTGGTTCGCCTGCGTGGGGATGTCGTTCTCCGCGTACTGGAGGTCGACCTTGTACCCCTTGCCCTCCAGGGCCTTCTTGATGTTGTCGCCGTCGTGGATCCACCGTTCCGACGACCGGGTCGGCATGGTCACGCCCACGAGCGCGCCGTCGCTCGAACCGCTCTTCTGGTCGACCGTTTTCTCTGCCGAACCGCAGGCCGAGAGCGTGAGAACCAGCGCGGCGGCGGCGATGTGCGGGAACCTCATAGGCGGCGAGTGTTATCGCTAACAACGGGCTCGTCAAGGTCTTGTTAACTCCGAAACCAAATTGATGTTAGCGCTCACAGGACGGAACCGGTTCCACCTGCGCGGACCAGCGCGGACGTGAGAGCGGGGACGTAGAACGAGGTGATCCCGGCCAGGTTCGGGTGTGTGCCGGTGCCGTCGGTGCCGGGGTAGCCGTTGACCAGACCGTTGAACGTGTAGGCCACCCGCTGGCTGTCGACGCGGGTGTCCAGGGTGGTGTCGCCGAAGACGTCCGCGACCGTCACGCCGTACCTGGCGCAGACCTGCCGGGTGACCTCGCGGATCGCGAGCTGGGTGTTCCAGTCGCGCGAGCCGAGCTTGTGGACGGTGACGTAGACGAGGCGGGCGCTCGGCCATTTGGCCCGCATGGTGCGGACGGTCGTGTCGAATGCGGTCGTGAACGCCGACCTGTTGAAGGTGTTCGGATAGGCGTCGTTGGTGCCGCCGTCGAACACCACGAAGTCTGGTGGCTGGGCAGACGCGTTCCGCACCTGCGTGAGGATCTGGTTGCTGCCGGAGTTCACGGTCGCGCCGTTGACGGCGTACTTGGTCAACGTCATCTGCTCGCGTTCGGCCGTGAGGGACGCGAAGCCGCGGGGATAGGTGTGGCCGGCGACGATGCTGTCACCGAACGTGTACATCGTCTTGCCCTTCAGCCGCCCGTTCGCCGGGGTCGCCGGTGCGCTGAGGCGGAAGTTGTCGACGGACTGCACGCCGGTGCCGTAGTAGTTGCAGGCGACCAGCCTGGTGAGGTTCCGGCCGGTGATGCTCGCCGTGCCGGAGGCCATCACCTTCGACGCGGTCTCCCTGGTGGAGATCAGGTACTGCACCCGCTGCAGCGTGAAGTCGAGGTGCAGGCTGACCGTGTACCACTTGGTGCGGTCGTAGGAGAGCTTGGTCCAGGCCGGGTTGAGCGAGTCCGGCGCGGACGCCGAGTCCGACACCGGGCCGGTCAGGCCGTACCGCAGCTCGGAGGCGGTGCCGGCGAGCGAGAACACCAGATTGCCCTGGTTGTCGCGGAGTTCGACACCGGTCTTGGCGCCGGTGCTGGACACCGCCGTCTTCCAGTCGAAGGTCAGGTCGAGCGTGCGTTCTCCCGCGACGGTGGTGTCGAACGTCTTGATGGACGTCGTGTAGTTCGCCGTCCCAGAGGTGACGTTCAGGACGCCGTTGTTCACGTTCGCCCCGCTGGGAAAGCCGAAGTTGGCGGGGGACGTCTGCGCGCCGAACGTCTCGTCGATCAGCACGCCGGGTGTCGCCTGTGCAGTGGGAGCGACGAGCATGATGGCGGCCGCGACCGTGCTCAGCAACGTGATCACCGGCTGGCCCCGCTCATGATCGCGTTGATGATCCCCTGCTGGGTGACCGCGAGCGTCCGCCGGTTGAACAGCCCGAACCCGTACTGCCCCGTCTCGCCGTTGTCCCAGTAGACGGTGGCCGCGCCGTACTTCTTGGCAGTGCTCGTGACGGCACGCACGTAGTCCGCGCGGTACCTGGGATTGGACGAGTCGGCGGACGACTTGTCGATCGCCCCGTACTCACCGACGACGACCGGGTACCCCTTGGTGACGAACTTGTCGTACATCTTCTTCAGCTGGGCGTCGAGGTAGTCCTCCTGGCCCCACGTGGACCTGCGGGACGGGTTGGTCGACCCGCGTCCCCACTGCGTGATGGTGCCGTTCTCCGCTCCGGAGAAGTCCCACGGGTCGTAGTAGTGGACGGAGATCATGAGCCGCTGCTCGGTGCTGGGGATGGACGGCGAGCGGTACCTGTCGGTCGGCAGCACGAACCCGTAGTTGCCGGCGGTGTACTCGATGTTCGTGTTCCAGCCCGGCACGAGCAGCCATCGGGTGCTGTTGTTGCCGCCTGCCCTGCGCACGGTGTCCACGAAGATCTGGTTGTAGCTGTTGATGTTCGAGTAGCACGGCTGGGTCGGGCGGCCCCACTGCCCGTCGAAGTTCTCGTTCATCGACTCGAGGATCAGGTGCTGGTCGTAGTTGGCGAACCTGGTCGCGACCTGCTGCCAGACCTTCTGGTACTTCTCCTTGATCGCCGCCTGGTTCGCCGCGTCGCAGATCAGCCAGGAACCGCCGATGGTCTTGTAGCCGTCGCCGTGCATGTTGATCAGCACGTGCAGACCGCGGTTGTACGCGTAGTCGACGACCTGCTGGATCCGATTCAGCCAGCCGGCGTTGATCGGGTAGTTCGGTCCGGCGCCGATGTGGCGCAGGTAGGAGACCGGGATCCGGATCGTCTTGAACCCGGACGCCTTCACCTTGTCGATCAGGGCCTGCGTGATCGTCGGCTGGCCCCACGCGGTCTCGCTGGGAACCCCGTTGGCGTTGGCCTCCAGCTGGTTGCCCAGGTTCCAGCCCGCGCCCAGGTCGGCCACGATCCCGGCCGCGTCCGGCGTGGCGGCCGATGCCCGGTCCGGCAGGCCGGACACCGCGACAGTCAGCAGAAGAGCGAGACAGATGCCGATGTGTTTCTTCGAAGCCATTGTCGCGCTCCTTTGGTGGAAAGCGCTTTCCTCAATGGACGGTAGGGCGGCTCGGAAGAGGTCGTCAAGCGTTCGACCGGCGCTCGAACGAAGAGGCCGGGGTCGTTCGACAATCGCATGAGAACCGAGGCGATGAGAATTGTCGAATCGATGGTCGAATGACAAACCCGCGCGTCCGTGGTGGACGCGCGGGTTTGGCGAGGCCGGTTCAGGCGCGCAGCCCGCGGCGAAGCGCTTCGACCTCGTCGGCGTACATCCTGCGCGTGATGGCCGCGCTCTCGACGAACCCCGAACCGTGGAACGTGCCGGGGTAGTGGCGCAGCTCGGTCGGCACACCCGCGTGCGCGAGGCGGCGCGCGTACTCGATGCCTTCGTCGCGTAGAGGGTCGTACTGGCACGTCGTGACGAAGGCGGGAGGCAGTCCGGCGAGGTCCGTGGCGCGGGCGGGCGCGGCGTACGGCGAGACGTCGTCACCACCCGGTTCGGTGCCGAGGTAGCTGGTCCAGCTGTAGATCGCGTTGGGGCGGTTCCACAGCGGGGTGTCGACGTAGTCCTGCATCGACTGCGTGTCGAGGCGGTCGTCGAGCTCGGGGATGCCGAGGTACTGGAAGCAGAGCTCGGGGCCGCCGCGGTCGCGGGCCAGCAGGACGGTTCCGGCGGTGAGCCCGCCACCCGCGCTCTCGCCGCCGATGCCGAGCCGCTTCCGGTCGATGCCGAGCTCGTCGGCCTTGTCCGCCACCCACTTCAGCGCGGCGTAGCAGTCCTCGACGGGAGCGGGGAACGGATGCTCGGGCGCCAGCCGGTAGTCCACTGACACGATCACGATGCCCAACTCGTCGACGAGCCGCAGCAGATGCGCCTGGAACATGTCCAGGTCGCCCAGGACGAACCCGCCGCCGTGGATGTACACCAGGCCCGGCACCGCGTCCGTGCGGTTCGCCGGGCTGTAGATGCGCACCGGCACGTCGGGAGCGTCGGACGGACCGGGGACCGCGGTGTCGCGGACGTCGACCGGGTTGGTCGGCTCGTACGCCGGCACGAGGCCGGCCAGCTCAGACTGTCCGGAGCGTGCGGCCAGCAGAGCGTCGTAGTCCCTCAGGGCCACGGACGGCAGCATGTCCAGCCAGGGCAGCAGCTCGGGGTCGATGGCGTAGCTCATGCTCTGATCCTCGGCTCGGCGCGGCGGGCTGGGCAGCCGACATGTGGCGGGCAATCGCGGCACGGGACCCGCCAGGTGTCTGGGGCTATGGTGGCTGAATGAGAGGCCTGCTGCTGAGGTTGTCCGGGCTGGACGCCGACGCCGAGAACGCGGTGCGGGTGATCGGGTTCTTCGATCGCCTCATCACCGAGCGCGCGGGTCTCGACACCCTGGTGCGCAGCACGTCGGAGCTCGCCGGGTGCCCTGTTGGCCTGTCCGCGCCTGGCCAAGGGCTTTCCCTGCGGGCCGACGGCGGCGGTGCCGTCACAGCCGGGCCGGTTCCGGCGAAGGCGGTCGTGCGAGCGCTTGAGGGTGGTGTCCAGGTGTGGGTGGCGCGTGCGGGCGACCCGGCGCCGCTCGACGACATGCTGCTGGAACGGTTCGCGATCGCGGCTGCTGTGCTGCTGGAGCACTCCAGTGTGCCGTTGCCGGAGTTGGGTGATCCGGCGCTGATCGAACTGGTGCTCTCGGAAACTGTTGGCACGGCGGAACGTTCGCGGGCGCTGCACCTGCTCGGAATCGCGGCCACGGCGCCGTTGCGGGTGCTGGCGGCCACCGGTGAGGTCGCTGGACGATCGGTGCAGCTGCGGAACGTGCGCGCGGTGCTGGCCACCGACATCCCCGACGTCGATGGGCGGCTGGGGGTGGGGCCGTTGCTGCCCGCCATCGACGCGGCCAGGTCGTGGCAGGCCGCCAGGACCGCTCTGCGGTACACATCGGACAGTGAGCCCGTGGTGTGGTGGGAGAAGCTCGGCAGCCTTGCGCTGCTCGCCGAGCAGCTCGACCCGGCGGACATCGCCGCGTTGCCCGATGTGAAGGCCTTGGACAAGGCCGATGCCGACCTGATCACCGCGCTGGAGGCGTTGGTGGCGACCGGGTCTGTTCGTCAGGCCGCGGTGGCGTTGCACCGGCACCACAGCACGATGACGGCGCGGCTGGCCAGGGCCGAGTCGATGCTCGGGTTCGAGCTCGACTCGGCGTCCGGGCGGTTCAGGCTGCACCTGGCGTTGATGTTGCGGCGGTTGCGGGACGACGAAGGCTGATGCCGGCGCGGTGCTGACGGGCCTGCTTGGGCATGTTCCAGCCCAGTACGCCGGTCAGTTCGCCGTCGCGGTGGTAGCGGGCCACGAAACGGCCTTCGGCCACGCTTCCCTCCACAATGGACACGTCCGGGCCGATGAAGCCGTGGACGTGGATCTTGGCGGTGAACTGGTCTGTCCAGAAGTACGGGACCGGTGCGTAGGGCTGGTCGGCGCCGAGGATGTTCGACGCGACGGCGATGGCCTGCTCGGTGGCGTTGGTGCGGTTCTCCAGGCGCACCATCCCGCCGAGCGTCTCGTGGTGCCAGCGGGCCACGTCGCCGACGGCGTAGATGCCCTCGGCGGCACGACAGCGCGAGTCGCAGATGATGCCGTTGCCGAGCGTGAGTCCGCTGTCCCGCAACCACTCCGTCGCGGGTGCCGAGCCGAACGCCACCACGACCACATCGGCCGGCAGCGCCTCACCGGTTTCCAGCCGCACACCATCGGAGTCGACCTCGGTGACCGCCGCACCGAGCCGCAGTTCGACTCCCTGCGACGTGTGCAGGTCGGCGAGCTGTGCCGCCACGAGCGGGCCGAGCTGGAGCTCCATCGGGGCCTGTTGCGGACCCGCCAGGGTGACCCGCACACCCATTTGGCGTGCGGTTGCCGCGATCTCGGCACCGAGCACGCCGTCGCCGACCACAACTGCTCGCGAGCAGTCCAGAAGCCTCGCGCGCAACGCCAGTGCGTCGTCCAGCGTGCGCAGTGTGGGCTGGCCGGGCAACGTGCGTGGGCGAAGTCCCGTTGCCAGCACGATGTTGTCGGCCTTCAGCACCCGGCCGGAAGCCGTGTGCACGGCCCGTTCGGCGACATCGAGGTGCACGGCCGGATCGCCGAGCACGAACGTCGCGTCCAAGGCGTTCAAGGCTTCGTCTGATCGCAGCTGAGCCCTGGCGGGTTCCCAGGCGCCCGACAAGACCTGTTTGGACAGTGGGGGCCGGTCGTACGGCAGGTGCGGTTCGGCGCCGAGAACGGTCAGTGGACCGGTGTGGCCCT
>NZ_JYJG01000330.1 GCF_000955955.1 Lentzea aerocolonigenes | reverse complement strand
GGTGTGGCCCTTGCGGCGCAACGCCTCGGCACAAGCGAGACCGGCGGCCGAAGCGCCGACGATCAGCGTGCTCACGAGCTCACCGCGATGGCTGCGGCCGGGCAGACGCTGGCGGCCTCCTCGACGAGCGAGTGCAACGCGGCCGGCGGTTCGGCGTCCAGCAACACGACGATGCCGTCCTCGTCGCGCTGGTCGAACACGTCAGGGGCGAGCAGCACGCACGTTCCGGCGCCGCAGCACTTGTCCTGGTCCACGGTGATCTTCACGTTCGGAAGTCCTTCTGGGAGTCGTTGGTGACCGGCGCCAGCAAGAGGCCGACGAGCGCGTCGACCAGTCCGGTCGCGGTGTCGTGCCAGCTGGCGCGTGGCGTCGGGGTGTGGTCGGCGAGGGCGCGCTCGCGTTCGGCGATCATGTGCACGAGCAGCTGCCGTGCCATGTCGTGCCGTTCGGCGCGCACGTCGTCGGGGAGGTCCGGCAGGCACGCGTTCATACCCGCCAGGATCCGCATGAGCGACGGCGACGACTGCGTCTCCTCGATGATGATCGGCCGCAGTGTCGGGTCGGTCATGACCTGGGCGCCGAAGCGGGCGAACCAGGTCGGGCTGCCGACCGTCGCGAGGTGCTCGGTGACCGGCCGGACCAGGCACGACAGCCAGGTCCGGACGTCGGCGGGATCCTCCACCGATGCGACCATGCCCTGGCGGATCTCCTCGATCTGCGCCAGGTGCCTGCGCGCGATCGCCCGCACGAGGTCGGCCTTGGTGCCGAAGTGGTAGCCGACGGCCGTGTTGTTGCCCTGCCCGGCGGCCTCGCTGACCTGCCGGTTCGAGACGGCCAACACCCCGTGCTCGGCGAACAGGCGCTCGGCCGCGGTCAGGATCAGCTCACGGGTGGCGTGCGCCCGCTCCGCCCGTGACGGGGTGTCGTCGACCTTGTTCATTCAGCTCACCATCGCACCGGTAGTTCCACGAGCCCGCCCACGACGAGCCCTTCGACTCGGCGTAGATCTTGCACCGGAACCGCCAGTTCCAGCGACGGGAGCTTCCTGAGCAGCACCTCGAGCACGACCTGCAGCTCGGTGCGGGCCAGCGGCTGGCCGAGGCAGGCGTGGGCTCCGGCGCCGAACGCCAGGTGTTGGTTGGGGCTGCGGCGCAGGTCCATCGAGGACGCGTCGGCGAACGCCTCCTCGTCGCGGTTGGCCGCGGCCATGCTGCACATCGCGGTGGTGCCTGGCGGCAGGACGACCCCGCTGATCTCGACCTCCTCGGTCAGGTAGCGCGCCATGCCGACACCCGCGTTGGCGTCCAGTCGAAGCGCTTCCTCCACCGCCGTGCGCACCAGCGACGGGTCGGCGAGCAGCGACTCCCAGCGGCTGCGGTCCGACAGCAGCATCGCCACCATCTTCGTGATCATGTTCGCGGTCGTCTCGTGGCCCGCGATCAGCAGCCCGATGCCGGTGGCGACCAGGGTCCGGTCGGACATCGGCTCCGGGTCCGTGACCAACGCGCTGAGCAGGTCCTCGCCGGGGTTCAAACGCTTCGACGCGATGTGCGCGCCCATGTACCGCCCGAACTCCTGCTCGGCCGTCTTCATCTCGGCCGAGCTGTTGCGGGTCATGCTCAGCATCGTGTCGGACCAGTGCGAGAACTGGTCGCGGTCGTGCTCGGGCACGCCGAGCATGTCGCAGATGACCCACACGGGCAGCGGAAAACCGAGCGAGGCCTTCAGATCCGCCGGCGCACCCTTGAGCACCATCTCGTCGATCAACTGCTCGGCCATCGAAGCGATTCCGGGCCGCAACGCGTTCATCCGCTTGGCCGTGAACCACTTGCCGATGCCGCGGCGCCACGTCAGGTGCGCCTCGCCGTGCTGCGGGATCACCTCGGCCATCTCGCTGTTGAAGATGCCGCCGTCCTCGCTGTCGGCGATGCGCGCGGCGTCGTCGCCAGGAGTGGGCCGGGTGAAGCGCGGGTCGGACAGGATCTGTTTGACGTCCGCGTGCCGGGTGAGCAGCGCGGCCTCGTCGCCACTGGCGAGTTGCACGTGGGCCACCGGGCATTGGGACCGCAGCTCAGCCCACTCGGCTGGTGGTTCGAGCGCTGCGTCGGACTCGAAGGGAAAACGCGGCAGTTCGTCTACTTCGGACATCGAGGGACACTTCCTCGGTGGTAGGGGCTGGCTTGTTTCCAACATGCCCACCCCGATGGTTTAAGTCAAGTGACTGACTTAGACTGGCGACGTGCTCCTCGAAGAAACGCGTCCGGTGACGCGCCCGAACCTGGTCGTGGCGGTGCTGGCGATGGGCGGCATCGTCGTGTCGCTGATGCAGACGCTGGTGATCCCGCTCCTGCCGAGGTTTCCGCAGCTCCTGGGCTCGTCACCCGGCGACACGACGTGGGTGATCACCTCGACGCTGCTGGCCAGCGCGGTCGCGACGCCCGTCGTCGGCCGGCTCGGGGACATGTACGGCAAACGCCGCATGCTGCTGGTGAGCCTGATCATGCTGATCCTGGGCTCGGTGGTCGCCGCGCTCAGCTACTCGTTGCTGCCGATGATCGTCGGCCGCGCCATCCAGGGCCTGGCCGTCGGCGTGATCCCGCTCGGCATCAGCATCATGCGCGACGAGCTGCCCGCCGAGCGCCTGGCCTCGGCCACCGCGCTGATGAGCGCGTCGCTCGGTGTCGGCGGTGCTTTGGGTCTGCCCGCTGCGGCGTTCCTGGCCGAGCAGAGCGACTGGCACAACCTGTTCTGGACCTCGGCGGCAGCGGGTGTGATCGTGCTCATCGCCGTGCTGTCAGTGGTTCCGGAGTCGCCGGTCCGCAGTGGTGGCCGCTTCGACCTCCTCGGTGCCGCCGGGTTGTCGATCGCTCTCATCTGCCTGCTGCTGGGCGTGTCCAAGGCGTCGACGTGGAGTGTCAGCGCTACCACCGGACTGTTCGTCGCGGCGGCAGTGGTGCTGGCGGTGTGGGGCTGGTGGGAGCTGCGGACGGCTCAGCCGCTCGTCGATCTGCGCACCACGGCACGTCGTCAGGTGCTGCTGCCCAACATCGCGTCCGCGGTGTTCGCGTTCTCGATGTTCGCGCAGTCGTTGGTGTTGCCGCAGATCCTCCAGCTGCCGACGGCCACCGGGCACGGCCTCGGGCAGTCGCTGCTCGTCACGGGACTCGTGCTGGTGCCGTCCGGTCTGGTCATGATGGCGACGGCGCCGGTGTCCGCGAAGATCACCACGGCACGCGGGCCGCGCGTCACGTTGATGCTGGGCACCGTCGTGGTCGCAGTGGGTTACGGCGCAGGCATTTTCATGATGACCGCCGTGTGGCATTTGGTCGTCGTGTCGGCCGTGATCGGCGCGGGCATCGGCCTGGCCTATGGCTCGATGCCCGCCTTGATCATGTCGTCCGTGCCGACGTCGGAAACCGCTGCCGCCAACAGCCTCAACACTTTGGCGCGCGCGATCGGCACGTCGACCTCCAGCGCCGTGGCGGGTGTCGTGCTCACCCAGGTGACGATCCCGTTCAGCTTCAAACTGATCATGGGCCTGGGCGCCGCGACCGCGCTGCTCGCGTGCGTGGTCGCGACGTTCATCCCTCGGGTCAGCCGAAAAATGCCGTGAGCTCACGGGCGACGTCGTCGGGTGCTTCCTCGGAGAGCCAGTGCCCGGCGTTGATCGCCACCGTCTTGAAGGTCGTCGCGAGGTCCGGCAGCGCCGCGGCCATCTGGTCGTGCGACAACACGGACGCGAGCCCCAGCACCGGCGGCGTCAGCTTCGCGTACGTCCTGCCGTCCGCGATGTCCTGGTGGAACGCCTTGTACCACCCGTTGCCGGCCCGGATCGCGTCCGGCGAGTTGTACGCCCGCGCGTAGATCTGCCGCGAGCGCTCGTCGATCGCGGCCGGGTTGAACGCGGTGTTGGCGAACAGCCAGTCCAGCAGGAACCGGAACCTGCCGGCGAGCAACTGCTCCGGCAGCGTCTGCACCTGGTTGAACGCGAACCACCACAGGCTGAAGCCGCCGGGCCGTGGCAGCAATGGCATCTCGTAGTAGTGCTCGTCAGGGTGCAACACGTCCAGCAGCGCAACTTTGCGCGTGGCTTGAGGGAAGTTGGCCGCGAAGCTGAACGCGACCTGGCTGCCGATGTCGTGCCCGGCGATGTTGACGTTCTCGTAGCCGAGCTTGCGGACCAGTTCGTGGATGTCCGTTGCCATCGTCTTCTTGTCGTAGCCGCCCTCGGGCTTCGATGACCCGCCCATGCCACGCAGGTCGACCACGATCACGCGGAACTTCGTGGCCAGCGCGGGCATGATCTTGCTGTACTCCCACCAGGTCTGCGGCCACCCCGGTAGCAGCACGAGAGGCTCACCGCGCCCACCCGTCACGTAGTGCAGGCGCACGCCGTTGACCTGGGCGTAGTTGTGCTTGAAACCCGGCAGATCTGCCTCGTGGTTGTTGTTGTCGGCGGACGCGACCCCGGTGTCCGCCGCACTCATCGCGGCAATGCCCGCTGTTAACGCGAACATGCTGCGTCTGTTCAACTCCGACATTCTCGGTGCCCCCATTCAGCCCGGCGCTCGCCGAGCGCCGGTGCAGCCTAGGTCGAGATGGTCAGTTCATCCAGAGAGTCGGTAGGCAACAGTTGGCCAGATCGATCCTTTGATCTCGCGGTCGGCGTCACGATCGGGATCCCGGACGAATCCCGCGCGCTCGGCGACCTTGCGCGAACCGGTGTTGTCGCGGTGCGCCCACAGCCTGACCTCGGTCACCTCGCGGTTCGCGAAGATCCAGGCCACGAACTCGCTGAGTGCCTTGGTGGCCAAGCCTTTCCCGCGGGCCGGCGCTGCGACCAGATAGGACACGTGACCGATGCCGTCCTCGACGTCGACGGCCACGTTGCCGCAGCGTTCGCCCTCGTCCTCGATGCAGAAGGACTTGGCGGACGGGTGATCTCGTCGTGTCTCGATCGCGGCCGCGACCTGTTCCTCCGTGAGCGTGGGCGGATCGGCGGTGTAGCGCTGGACTTCCGGGTCCCTGGTGGCTTCGGCGTACCAGGCCGCGTCCTCGACGGTCCACTCGCGAAGTCTCACGTGAGCTCCGCCGAGTCCGTGAGCTGCAGCTTGCGCCGGGCCCGCTGGTAGAACGTCGTCATCCCGAGCCGGACCACACGCGCAGCGGCGGGGCGCCCTTTCAGGTACACGCGTTCGCCCGGTTCGACATAACCCGCGACCATGCCGTCCACCTCGACGGCCAGGCGACCACTCGACGGCAGCAGATCGAGCTCCACCTCGTCGTTCACCGACAGCACCACTCCGCGGCTGTACGCGGAGTGCGGTGCGGCCGGGGTGACGAGAAGCGCTTCGACGGACGGGCTGGTGATCGGCCCGCCCGCGGAGAAGCTGTACGCCGTCGAACCGGTCGGCGTCGCCACGATGACCGCGTCCGCCGCGTAGCTGACGAACGGCTGACCGGCCACCCGCACCGCCACCCGCGCGCTGCCGTCGCCCGGCACGCGGACCACGGCGATGTCGTTGAACGCCGTCACCTTGCCGCCGTTGAACTCCGCGTCGACGGCCAGGCGCGGTTCGACGGTGAACGCGTGGGCGTCGATCGCGGACAGGGCAGCGGGGAGATCGGGCACGTCCACCTCGGCCAGGAAGCCGAGTTTGCCCAGGTTGACGCCCAGAACCGGCGCGCGCTCGCCGTCGGCCAGGCGCATGGCGCGCAGCATCGTGCCATCGCCGCCGAGGCTCACGACCAGGTCGGCGCGGCGGCCCAGTTCCTCCGCGGAGACCGGGGTGGCCGCGCATTGGAGTCGCTGGATCTCGTCGGAGATGCCGAGGATCTCGACGCCGCGGTTGGTCGCCCAGCCGAGCACGGCGGCGACGGCGTCGGCGGAGTCGCGTTGCGGGTGCAGCACCAGGCCGGCGGCGTGCACGTCAGCACTTCCTCAATGGGGTCACGACGCCAGTCTGCCGAATTCCCACGGGTCGTGTGCGCTGAAGAGGGTGACCTCGCCGGAGTGGTCGCGGGCCAGGATCCGCAGCCGGGCTTGAGTGTCGACGCGAAGACCGTGGTCGACCTCCGAACCGGTCTGCACGATGTCGAGCAACGGGTGCGGTTCGGGGTCGGCGTCCAGTTCGCGGTGGTAGTAGTACGCGTCGCCGCAGTGCAGCAGCCACCGCGATCCGTCGTGCACCGCGATGCCGGTGTGCCCTTCGGTGTGCCCGCCCATCGGGACGAGCTTGAACTCCTCGGGGAGACCGGCGGGCTGGATCGACGAGAAGCCGAACCACTGGTCGCCTGTGGACTCGTAGGTGCGCCACTGTGGACCGTGCGCCCAATGGGCCGGGCGGTAGCGGCGGCTCGGGGCCTCGGTGAGAGCGGCCCGGAGTTCGGCATCCAGCAAGTGCACCGTGGCGTGCGGGAAGTCCGGCAGGCCGCCGCAGTGGTCGACGTCCAGGTGCGTGAGCAGGACGTGCCGGACGTCGGACGCCGTGAAGCCGAGACGTTCTACCTGGCGCAACGCGGTTTCGCCCTCGGCCAGCGCGGGCTGGGCCATCTCGACCCACTCGGCTCCGAGGGTGCCGGACGGGTCGCGGACGTCGTCGAGGCCGAGTCCTGTTTCGACGAGGACGAGGCCGTGTCGAGGCGTTTCGACGAGCAGGCAGTGGTTCACGGCGGGCGTGCTGGGCAGACCTTCGTAGGTGGGGTCGATCTCGCGGACGGAACCGCAGTTCAGGTGATGGATCTTCATGTCACCAACCGTGCAACTTGAACCGCGATTCAAGTCAAGCCCTCGGCCGAACGGCTGATGTGGAGGGTGGCGAACCGGCCGTTCGGCGTCCGGGGTTGACCTTGAGGAGGAGTTCGCGCGGAGAAAGCGTTCCTAGGTTGGCCGCATGACCATCTTGCTGGCTGATCCGGTCGTGCGCGCCGTTCGCGTGCTCGACAACGAAGATCCGTTGGTACCGCTGATATTCGCGCCTGGTGTGCTGGTCAGGCAAGGACTGGCGCTCAGGCTCGTCGACGCGCGCAACGCGCTGCCGTCCGGTGTGGACCTGCGGGTGGTCGAGGGGCACCGCAGCATCGCCGACCAGAACGCGATCATCGAGCGGTACACCGACGAGTTGCGCGAGCTCCACCCGACGGCCGATGGGGTCGAGCTGGACCGCCTCTCCAGTCGGTTCGTGGCTCCGCTGGCCGTCGCGCCGCACGTCGCGGGCGCTGCCGTGGACCTGACGCTGGTCGACGAGCGGGGCGACGACCTGTGGATGGGCACCGAGATCGACGACACCCCCGAGCAGAGCGACGGCAGGTGCTTCTTCAACGCCGAGGTCGACGCGGAGGCGCAGCGCAACCGGACGATCCTGGCCGACGCGCTGAGCGGCGCCGGACTGGTGAACTACCCGACCGAGTGGTGGCACTGGTCGTACGGCGACCGTTACTGGGCCCTGATGACCAGCGCCGACCACGCCCTCTACGGACCGGTGGAGGTGCCTGCGTGGGCGCGCTCGTGACGAGCATCCGCCAGGCGTCGGCCGAACCACGGCTGACCGTGGACCTGAGTGCGGTGGCGGCCAACACGAGGCGGTTCGTCGAGCTGACCCGCGGCGAGGTCATGGCCGTGGTCAAGGCGGACGGGTTCGGGCACGGGCTCGGCGACGCCGCACGAACTGCGGTCGCCGCCGGCGCGACGTGGATCGGCGTCACCTCGCTGGCCGAGGGCGTCGCGGTGCGGGAGTCCGGTGTGGACGTTCCGGTGCTCAGCTGGCTCAACCCGGTCGACGTCGACGTGCGCACCGCGGCCAGGTACGGCATCGACCTGAGCGTGCCGAGCCCGCACCACCTCGCGGTGATCGAACAGGCAGGGCCGGTGCGCGTGCACCTCCAGCTCGACACCGGGATGGCACGCGACGGCGCCTCGCCGGACTCGTGGCTGGCGTTGATGTCGGCGGCTCGCAAAGCGGAACTGGCCGGGAAGATCACGGTCGTCGGCGTGATGGGGCACCTGCCGTGCGCGGACACGCCTGGTGCCAACGGTCCTGGCCGGCGAGCGCTCATCCAGGGCGTGGAAATGGCGCGGCAGGCCGGTTTGCGGCCGAAACTGAGGCACTTGGCCGCCACGAGCGCGGCGTTGACGGACCCCAGCACGCATCTGGACATGATCCGGATCGGCGCGGGTCTGGTGGGGATCGACCCGTCCGGCACCACCCGGCTGCGGTCCGCGTTGCGGCTCACCGCGCCAGTGGTCCAGGTCCGGCGGGTCGACGCGGGAACCGGGGTGGGGTACGGACATCGGCACGTGACCGAGCGCGCGACCACGCTGGCGCTGCTGCCGGTCGGCTATGCGGATGGCTTGCCGCGCGCGGCTTCTGGCCGCGCGGAGGTGTTTCTGGGCGGACGTCGCCGGCCGGTCGTCGGGGTGATCTCGATGGACCAGGTCGTGGTCGACGTGGAGGACGACCCGGTGCTGCCGGGAGACGAGGCTGTGGTGTTCGGACCAGGGGATGACGGCGAGCCGACGGTGGGGGACTGGGCTCGGTGGGCGGGAACGATCCCGCACGAGATCGTGACGGGTATCGGGGCGCGGGTGCGGAGGTTTGTGCGATGAGGGGGATCCGGGTCGCCGTGATCGGCGGCGGGCAGAACTGCGAGCACGACGTGTCGGTCGCCTCGGCGGCATCGGTGCGGAAGGCGCTCGACCCGGCCAAGTACGAGGCCGTGTCGCTGACCATCGGCAGGGACGGCAGGTGGCACGGAACGGACGGCCAGGTGCTCGACACGCTGGCAGCGGGCAGTCTCGCGGCCGCACTCGACGTGATCGCCAGCTGCGACGTCGTGCTGCCGCTGGTCCACGGGCCGCTCGGCGAGGACGGCACCCTCGCTGGACTGTGTGAACTCGCTGGTGTGCCGTACGTGGGTTCGCCGCTCAGGGCTGGTGCTCTGGCCATGGACAAGTGGGCGACCAAGCTGGTCGCGGAGGCGGTCGGAGTGCGCACCGCGAAGGCCCGGCTGGTCACCAACGCGTCCACTGTGGACTTCACCGGCCCTGTCGTGGTGAAGCCGGTGGCGGCGGGGTCGAGCTTCGGCGTGCAGCTCGTGGAGCGCGAGGCAGATCTCGAACCCGCTGTGAGCCAGGCGCTGCAGCTCGACGACCGCGTGCTGATCGAGGAGGTCCTGCACGGCCGGGAGATCGACATCGCCGTGCTCGACGACCCGGACGAAGGCCGCCGGACCGGGCCGCCGCTGGAGATCCAGGTGCCGGGCTTGTTCGACACCACCGTGAAGTACGACGGCAGCGCCAAGTTCGTCATCCCGGCGCCGCTGGACGACATCGAGCTCAAGGCGTTGGAAGATGCGGCACTGCGCGTCTACGAGGCGTTGGGGTGCCGTGGACTGGCACGAGTCGACTTCTTCCTCACGAACGACGGCCTCGTGCTCAACGAGGTCAACACCATGCCGGGCATGACGGCGGAGTCCCAGGTGCCCAAGATGTTCGCGACCGTCGGACTGTCCTATTCGGACCTACTGGACAAGCTGGTCAGGGGAGCGATGCGGTGAAGCGCATCGCCGGACTGGACGTGTTGCGCGGCATCGCCATTCTGCTGGTGATGCTGCGCCACGCGTTCCCCGACGTGTTCCCCGGTGCCGGTGTGGTCGGCGTGGTCGTCTTCTTCACGTTGAGCGGCTACCTGATCACCGGCGTGCTCAGCCGAGAGCTGAGCACCAAGGGACGCGTCGATTTCAAACGGTTCTACCTGCGCAGGGCGCGCAGGCTGCTGCCCGCGTTGATAGCGCTCACAGTCGTCTTCGCGCTGGTCACGCTCGTCTTCGACCCGCTGGGTGAGCGCGACGAGCTGCTCAGGACCGCGATCGTGCTGGTGACGTTCACGGGCAACCTGCCGATCGGCGGGGTGAGCCCGGCGGCGTTCCACAGCTGGACGCTCGCCACCGAGGAGCAGTTCTACCTGCTGTGGCCTGCTCTGCTGGCGTTCGCATGGGTGCGCAACCGGACGGGCGCGGCACTGGCGGTCACCGCACTGGCGGCGCTCGCTGCCTGCACGGCGACGCTGATATGGCTGTGGCCCAACGCCGACAACGCCTACGCGCTGCCGACGTCGTGGTTCGTGTGCTTCGTGATCGGCGCGGCCACCAGGCTCAAGCTGACCAGCGCACCGAAGTGGGCCGTCCCGATCGCGCTCGCCGGAATCGTGGCCCTGTCCGTGATCCCGTTGCGGGGCAGCGCACTCACCTACCTCGTCGCGGGCCCGGCGATCGCGGGTTGCACGGCGGTGCTGCTGCTGGTCTGGTCGAAGTGGGAACAGGTCGCGACACCGGTCAAACCGTTGGTGGCGCTGGGAATCCTCTCCTATGGCGCCTACCTGTGGAACTACCCGCTGACGCTGTGGCTGCGCCCGGAGCTGGGCGCCGCCGCCGGACCGGTCGCGGCGGTGCTCACGGTCGTGGCGGCGGCGCTCAGCTGGCGTTACGTCGAGGAACCGGTCATGCGACGAGGAAGCCGTTCACCAGAGCCAGCCACGCCGGCTTGAGGTGCCAGCCGTCGGGCTCGTTCGGGTCGGCGTAGTAGATGCCGTGCGTGTCCGGGTTCGTGCCGCTGATGCGGTACGTCCACCACGCCCAGCCGATGTTGTTGTCCTCGAAGGCCTGCAGCACGGTGCGCGCCTTCGTCTTCGCGTCCACGTCACCGCTCTCGATGCCGACCTGGTTGATCCACACCGGCACGTTGTGCGCGGCGCGGAAGTCGGTGATCAGCTTGATGCGGTTGAGCGGGTTGTCGAAGATGAAGTAGTTGCAGGTGTAGACGATCTTCGGGTCGACCGTGGTGTAGGCGCCCTCGAGGTGGCTGCAGCTGTAGTTGTCGTTGGGCCCCACCACGATCGGCGTGCGCTTGTCGATCCCGCGGATCGTGAGCGTCATCTCGTCGTAGAACGCCCTCACCTGCGCGTCGCTCTGCCCGATCGGCTTCGGCTCAGGAAGGATCTCCAGCATGCCCATGTAGGGCGTGGTCTTGTAGCGCCGCACGAGGAACTGCCAGACCTCCTTGAACTGCTGCTTCATCACGGGGTTCGTCCAGAAGTTGTCAGGCCGCCCACCCGCGCCCTGCCCGTAGTCCGAGTCGACGAACAGCGTGATCCACAGGTGCGCGTCGCTCGCCTGCTTGATCGTCTGGTCCAGCAGCGCGAGGTGCGCGGCGTCGATGTGGCTGGGGTTGCCCGGATCGGGGTCGCGGCTGTCGACCCCGTCCTTCCACTCTCCCCACCAGCGCAGCGGAATCCGCACCGAGTTCGCGCCCGCCGCCGCGTTGTCACCGGGGTCCTGCGGCTGGACCGTGCCCCACTGCCCCCAGTTGTACCCCCGCAGCACGATCGGGTTCCCCGCCGGATCCACGACGTTCGACCCGGACACGGAGAGACGTGCCGGTGCGGCCGCCGACGCCGCGGCGGTGCCCGCCAACAGCACCGCCGCGGTCGTCAGACCGAAAACCACCCGTCTCAGCTTCATGTTCTACCCCTCTCAAGGAAACGTTCGGGGCAGTACGTTGCCGGACTCAGAACCGGAAGCGATTCGGGTCGTGTTCGGAGAACATCAAGATCACTAGTTGCGATAGCGGAAGAGAATCCTGCCGCGGTCGAGGTCGTATGGGTTCACCTCGACCAGGACCCGGTCGAACGGCAGGATCCTGATGTAGTTGCGCCGGATCTTGCCGCTGATGTGGGCGAGCACGTGGTGCCCGTTGGCCAGCTCCACCTTGAACTTCGCGTCACGAAGGCATTCCACGACGGTGCCCTCGACCTCGATTCCCGTCTTGGCCATCAGCGCAACACCAGTTCCAGGTTGCTGCCGACCCGGCGCGCGCCGAACTCGCCGAACAACGCCAGCGCGGCGGTGTTCGTCTCGTTCAACTCGGCCGAGGCCGTGTTGACGCCGCGGTTGTGCAGTGAACCCAAGGCGTGGCTGAGCAAAGCGCGCCCGACACCACGACGGCGTGAGTCCGCGCGCACCGCGATCAGGCCGATGCGCGGTAGGCGATTCACATGGGTCACGCGGATCATCCCGACATAGCTGCCGTCCTGCACCGCCACGGAGTACAACGACGGGTCCACCACTCCAGGCCCCAGCAGTTCCGCGGGCATCTCCTGCCAGTCGACCTCGGCGCGGATCACGCGGTCCAGCTCGGCCAGCGGCTCTTCGTCCGGCGAGATCACCGCGACGTCCGACGGCCCGGCCGGCCGCGTCGGGATCAGGCACTCCCATTCCCTGCGGCGGACCTCGAAGCCCGCCCCGCGCCACAGGTCCGCCGACTCGGCATCGGCTTCGTCGACCACCGTGTACAGCGGCTTCGGCAACACCGGCAGCATCGTCTCGGCCAACCGCCCGAACACGTCGTCACGCCACACGTCGATGCTCAGGAACCGCCGGCCATCGGGCCTCGCGGACACCTCTCCGCGGCCGATCACCCGGTCATCGCCGACTGCGTGCCAGCAGTTGTCCGAGACACGGGCCAAAACCAAAGAATCCAAAGTACTCATCCTCCGGGAAACATCACCGAAGGTGCTCCGGGCGGACCCCTAGCCGCCCAACCGTGACGACCTGGGGAGCACCCACATCGAAACAGTGTTCATGGGTACTCACCTCCAAAGTCGAAGCCACGGCCGAGGAGCAAGGTAGACGCGTCTGATCGTCGCGTCCACTGGATTAATCTCGCCTGCACTTAGTGTTGACTGCGTGCTGGACATCGCCGAAGTAGCCGAGAAGACGGGCCTCGCGCCGTCGGCTCTGCGGTTCTACGAGAAGAAGGGGCTGCTCACGTCGAGCGGCCGCAACGGACTGCGCCGCACCTACGAGCCCGAGGTGCTGTCCCGGCTGGAGCTGATCAACTGCGCGCGCCGGGCCGGGTTCTCGATCGCGGAGATCAGCCGGTTCCTGGTCGCCACGCCCGGCGACACCGCGTTGCGCGCCAAGATGGCCGAGAAGGTCGCGGTGCTGCACGAGGACATCGCCCGGTTGCAACGCATGCGCGACAGCCTCGAGCACGCCTCGACGTGCACGCACGAGCCGTTGATCGAGTGCCCGGACTTCAAGCGGCGGCTCACTCCATAGGCTGCCTGTGTTCTCGCCGGACGGCAAGCTGGTCACCACGGCGGCCGGCAAGGAGACGACCACGATGCTGTGGGACGTCGACAACCTGGTGACGACGTCGTCGCTCGCCGGCACCCGTCGCCCGCCGATCGAGCTGGACGCAGCGGAGGTCGACGCGATGGCGTTCAGCCCGGACGGCAGGACCCTCGCGACGGCGGGCGCGGACATGACGGTGCGGCTGTGGGATGTCGCCGAACCCCGGCGTCCCCGGCCGTGAGCGCGGGCATGGACCGGACCACCCGGCTCTGGACCGTGAACCCGGAGCGGGTGGCACACCGGATCTGCGCGCTGGCCCACCCGCGGATCACCCGCGAGGAGTGGGACCGGTACCTGCCGGGCGTGGAGTTCCGGCCGCCCTGCCCCTGATGTTCAAGATTTGTTGTTCAACGCGCTGACCTCGAACGTGATTAATTCCAGGCGGCTAGACAGGTCCCATGAGATGCGAAGAGGTGGGTCTGCCGAGGTCGTCCTAGTCCGGGCAGACGGGGGTGTCGTCAGAGGTGGGGAGGCCGTGGCGCACACGCGTCGGGTGGCGTGCGCGGCATCGGTCTCCCACCGGCGGACCGTGCGGTCGCCGCCCGCGCTGAGCAGGGTTCCGTCGGGGGCGAACGCCAGCGCGTAGACCCGTTCGGCGTGGCCGGAGAGGGTGGCGAGCGGGCCGTCGAGCTGCCAGAGCCGCACGTCGTGGTCGGCACTCGCGCTGGCGAGCGTTCTGCCGTCGGGGGAGAACGCCACGGCGTGCACGGTGTCGGTGTGGCCGGTGAGCTCGGTGGGGGTGCCGGTGGCGAGGTCCCAGACGCGGACGACGAAATCGGTGCCACCGGTGGCCAGCTTGGTGCCGTCCGGGCTGAACGCGACCGACTTCACCGCGTGGCCCTGGTTGGACAGGTGCGTGACGACGTCGCCGCTCGCGACGTCCCAGATCCGGACGCTGAAGTCGCCGGAACCGCTGGCCAGGCGGCGGCTGTCCGGGCTGAACGCGAGGGACTCGACCGAGTCCGCGTGGCCTGGGAGGGTGCCCAGCGAGGAGCCTGACCTCGCGTCCCACAGGACGATGGTGCGGTCGGTGCTGCCGGTGGCGATCAGGTTGCCGTCCGGGCTGACTGCCAGCGTGTTGACCGCGTCGGTGTGGCCTTCGAGGGCGGGCAGCGGTGTGCCGGCGATGGTCCAGCGGTGGACGCGGTGGTCGGCGCTCGCGGCGTACAGGGTCTGGCCGTCGGGGGAGAACCGGACGGTGTTCACGGCGTCTTGGGGACCGCTGAGCACGGCTTTGAGGCGGCCGTCTTGCCAGAGCTTGACCGTGCGGTCGTAGCTGCCGGTCGCGATCAACGAGCCGTTGGTCGCCACTGAGTACACCGAGTCGCTGTGTGCCTGGATGAGGTCGCCGGGCAGGTCCCACAGCCGGACCGTGTTGTCGTCGCTCGCGGTGGCCAGGCCGTTGCCGATGAACGCGGCGCCGACGACCGGGGCGGTGTGGCCGGTGAGGACGAGCGGGTCGCCCTGGTCCCAGATGCGGACCGTGCGGTCGACGCTGGTGCTGGCGAGGCGGCCGTCGGGGCTGAACGCCAGGCCGCGCACCACGTCGGTGTGGCCGTTGAGGAGCTGCGGTTCGCCGCCGTCGGTGGGCCAGACCTGGATCGCCCGGTCGCTGCTCGTGGCGATCCGGCGGCCGTCGGGGCTGATCGCGACCGCGTTCACCGGACCCTTGCCGCGCAGGTCGCGGTGGGTGCCGTCCAGGTTCCACACGCGTGCGGTGCCGTCCCAGGCTCCGGCGACGAGCAGCGGGTCCTTCTGGCTGAACGCGATCGAGATGACCCTGCCGGAGTTCTGGAACTCCGTGATTCGGCGTGGCTCGCGCGGGTTGGTCAGGTCCCACAACCGGACCGTCTCGGCGCTCGCGGTGGCCAGGATCTTGTTGTCGCTGCTGAACGCCACGGCGTTGACCTGGTCGGAGTGGCTGATCACGGCGACGGGGTTGCCGGTGGTGGTGTCCCACAGACGCGCCGTGCGGTCCCATCCGGCCGTGGCGAGCAACGCGCCGTCAGAGCTGAACACGACGTTGGTGACGTTGTCGGTGTGGGTGGTGAGGGTGAAGGTCTCGCGCGGGTGGTGCGGGTCGCTGACGTCGACCAGTTGCACCTTGCGGTCCTTGCCGGCGCTGGCGAGGAGTTTTCGTTGAGGTGCGTACGCGACGGCGTTGACGTGGTCGTGGTGGTAGGTCAGGCGCGTGGCGTAGGAGGGCGTGAACGAGCTGAGGAGCGCGCTGCGGGCGTCGGTCGTGGGGGAGAGCCGGTACGCGGCGAGCGCGAGCTGGGCGGCCAGCGCGGGGTCGGTGGAACGGAGGCGCCTGACGTCCTGGGCGACCTTCTGCGAGATCGCGGTGTTGCGCTCCCTGGTCGCCTCGGAGGTGGCCTGAAGTGCGGCGATGCTGACGCCGGTGGTGGCGATGAGGAGCACGCCGAGCAGGGCTGCGAACAGCTGGAGTCTTCGGCGGCTTTTCCGCGCGGTGGCGAGCTCGGCGGACTCCGCGGTGAGGCTCGCGGTGAGGAACGCGCGTTCGCGGGCGCTCAGCGGGTGCGGTGGTTGTGCGAGCCACGAGCGGAACGAGGCGAGCCGGGTGCCGCGGATGAGCGAGCCGGGGTCGCGGTCGAGCGACTCCCAGACGGCGGCGGACTCGACGAGGTCGCGGTGGGCGCGCAGGCCGTCGCGGTCGGCCGCCAGCCACTCCTTGAGCCGCGGCCAGCAGCGGATCAACGCCTCGTGGGTGATCTCGATCCTGTCCTGGTCGACCGTGACGAGCCGGTGCGTGGTCAGGGCTTCGAGGACGAGCGCGGCCTCGGGCTCGTCGTCCAGCTCGGTGCGGAAGATGCGGCGTTTGGTGTCCTCGGTGTTGTCGCCGACCGCGGTGAGCCGGATGAACAGCTCCCGCACGACTTCCTGCTGGCGTCCGGTGAGGCCTGCGTAGACCGACTCGGCCGTGCGGGTCAGCGCGCCCTCGAACCCTCCTGCGGCGCGGAACCCCTGCAGCGTCAGGGTGTTGCCCTTGCGGCGGTGCCAGGTCTCCAGCAGGGCGTGGGAGAGCAACGGCAGCGCGCCCGCGTGCTCGGCGCAGTTCGCGACCAGCTCGGACACGAGCGCGGTCTCGACGGCGTGTCCGGTCGTGCGCGCGGGCTGGATGATGGCTGCTCTCAGCTCGTCGGTGGTCATCGGGCCGACGGTGAGCTGTGCGGTCCCCATGGCGTTGACCAGGGCGGGGAAGTCGGTGCAGTGGCCGTAGAAGTCCGCCCGTACGCCCAGCACGACTCGGCGCTCGGTGATCTGTTCGACGAACCGCCTGCGGACTTCGCGGTCGTCGGTCAGCGTGAAGATCTCCTCGAACTGGTCGACCACGAGCACGTCAGCGCTGGTGGGGATCTCGTCGAGCGGGTTCGGGCCTGGCGTGAAGAGCACGGCTTTGTCGCCCAGCCGAGGCATCAGACCGGCTCTGAGCAGCGACGTCTTGCCTGAACCCGACGCGCCGACGACCAGGACGGTCTTGTGCTCGGCGGCCAGGCTCTCGAGCCGGTTGATCAGGTCAGCGCGGCCGAAGAACCTGTCGGCGTCCTCCTGCTGGAACGCGGCGAGGCCCGCGTACGGAGAAGCCGCGTCGGGTTCGGGCTGCGGTTCGTCGGCGGCCGTGGCGTACCAGCGGCGTTCCCACTCCTCCTCCGAGCCGCCGCACGCGCGCACGTACGCGAGCGTGACCTGCAGCGTCGGCAGCTTGCGCCCGCCGGCGGCCTGCGAGAGCGCCGCCTCCGAGTAGTGCGTCACGGAGCTCAGCTCGCGGTAGGTGGGCTTGCCCGCCCTCTCCCGCAACGACCTGAGCTCGCGTGCGAACGTGAGCACCGCCGAGTCGCCCGCGTCGAGTGGACGTTCCTTCCGTGGCATTCACCGGAATCTAATGACGAGCGGTCTCGTCCGGCTGACGTTCGCGTTTCACCCGCAGAAGTCGGTGATGGTGCCCGTGAGGATCTCGGTGAGGCGGTCGAGGGAGGCCAGGTCGACGTACTCGGTGGCCGCGTGGGCGCCCGCGCCGTCGACGCCGAACAGCAGGCAGGGGATGCCTGCCTGGTCGAGCAGGGCGCAGTCGGTCCAGAACGGCTCCGCGCGGATGACCGGGGGTGTGCCGAGGCCGGCGATGAGTGTTTTGACGATCTCGGCGTCGTGGTCGGCCTCGAACGGGTCTCTGGCCAGGGTTCTCGTGAGCTCGGCCCGGAAGTCCGGGACGGTGGCGGTGAGGTGGTCGAGGATCGCGGTGAGTTCGGCTTCGACCTGTGCCGGGGTCTCGCCGGGGACCGTGCGGCGTTCGAGGGTGATCTTGCAGCTCGACGGGTAGGTGGAGGCTTCCTCACCGCCGCTGATCAGCGATGCGTGGATGGTGCCCTTGCCGAGCAGATGGTGTTCTGTGGTGGGGCTGAACTGCTCCAGCGCCACCAGGAAGTGGCCGGCTTTGGCGATGGCGTCGACGCCGAGCTCTGGTCGTGAACCGTGGGCCGCCTTGCCTTCGACGGTGACGTCGAACCACACGAAACCCTTGTGCGCCAGGGTGACTTCGAGGTGGCTCGGTTCGGTGACGATGGCGGCGTCGGCGGTGAACCTGGTGAGGACCTCCTCGGTGCCCTTGCTGCCGTGTTCTTCGTCGGCCACGCACGCGACGATGACGTCACCCCTGAGCGGGCGTTCGGTCGCTTTGGCGGCGGCGACCATCATCGCCGCCACACCGCCTTTCATGTCGAACGCGCCGCGGCCGAACATCCTGCCGTCCTCGACCTCCGGCTTGAGCGCGTCGCCGTCGTAGCTCGCGGTGCCGACGGTGTCGATGTGCCCGTTGAGCATCAACGACTTGCCGCCGCCGGTGCCCTTCTTGACGGCGACGAGGGATGGTCTGCCCGGCCGTTGCTCCAGGCGGTGGACCTCGAAGTCGTTGCGTTTGAACCATTCGGTGCAGAAGTCGACGATCTCGGTCTCGCCGTTGCCGCCGGGGACGAGGTCGGGGTTGACGCTGTCGATGGCGATCAGCTCGGCCAGCAGGTCGCGTGGGTTCACCGGGATCCTTCGGTGCTGATGAGAACGACGGTGTTCAGGTCGTCGAACTCGTTCCGGATGGCGCGGAGTCCGGCGAGCGGTGCCGCTCCGCACGGTCCGGAGTGGACGTTGTTGGCGTGCAGGTCCTTCACGGCTCGAGCGCATTCGGCGTCGGAGATCGACACGGCGGCGTCGAGGCCGTTGAGCAGGAACGGCCAGGAGGTGCTCGACGGAGTGCCGCAGTTGAGGCCGGCCATGATCGTGTCGCCGGTGGGGACGGTCCTGAGCTCGCCCGCTTTCAGGCTTTCGAGGACGCAGGCGGCGGTGTCCGGTTCTACCGACATGAGCTCGGTACGGGTGTCGCGGCTGCGGTAGTGGGTGATCACGGCCTGGGCGAACGACCCCACGCCGACCGGGATGACGACCAGGTCGGGTTGTTCTTCGAGTTGCTCGTCGATCTCCGCGCAGAGCGTGCTGTAGCCCTCGACGATCCAGGCCGGGATCTCCTCGTAGCCGGGCAGGCCCATGTCCTGGACGAGGATTCCGTCGGCTTTCGCGGCCATGGCGACCGCGTCGTCGTAGGTGCCGTCGACGATGGTGACCTCGGCGTGTTCGCCTCGAATCGCTTCGACGGCGTGCTCGGGAACGGTGCGCGGCACGAAGATGTGCGCTTTGTGGTTGAAGGTCCGTGCCATCCTGGCGACGGCGCGGCCGTGGTTGCCGTCGGTGGCGCTGGTGAGGGTGACCTGTCCGATTTGGTCTTTCAGCACCTGGTGAACGGCCCAGGACGCGCCGAGACCCTTGAAAGCGGGCAGGCCGAGCCGGAAGGATTCGTCCTTGACGAACAACCGGCCGACCCCGAGTTCCGTTGCGAGGGCGGGGACTTCGGTCAGCGGTGTGGGCGCGTAGCCGGGAAGGCGTGCGTGGAAGTCCCGGACGTTCGCCGGCGCGGGCGGGCACTTCCAGGCTGTTGGCCGCGAGAACTTCATGAGGACCAGCGTGCGGTGGCGCCGATCGTCGGTCCAGCGCATGTTTTCGACCTGTATCGGTGAGAAAATTCGACGAGTCGACCTGGAGGAGGTGCCGGTGACCGAGGAGGAGCTGATCGTCGAGTTCGCGCTGACCCGCCTCGACAATCCCGGACTCGACCTGGAGGAGGTCGCCGCGCTGGTGGTCCGCCGGGTGGGTCCGGAGCGCATGCTCGAGTTCGCCGGACAGACCCTGGCGCATCGTGACGAGCTGAGGGGAGCGGTGTTCCCGGCGGCGGTCGAGTACGTGTTGCGGGTGGTCCTGACGCTGCGAGGCCCTCGGGACTAGCTTTCGCTGAACAAGTGTTCAATACTCTGAACATGCGTTCAGATCTCACCGCGCGTGCCCGTATCCGGGACGCTGCGCTGGCGCGCTTCGGTGCTGACGGGGTGGCGGGGACATCGGTGCGGGCGGTGGCGGCCGACGCGGGGGTGTCGGCGGCGCTGGTGCTGCACCACTTCGGGTCGAAGGACGGGCTGCGGGACGCGTGCGACTCGTACGTGCTCGACGGCTTCTCCGCCGAGGGTGATCTCGGGGAGGTCCTGTCGGCTGCCACGCCGGTTCGTCGTTATCTGGCTCGTTCGCTCCTGGACGGCACTCCCAGCGCTTCCGCGTTGTTCGACTCGATCGTCTCGCGCACCGAGGATTGGCTGGCCGGGGGAGAGGCTGAGGGGTGGGTGCGGCCTTGCTCTGATGTGCGTGCCCGGGCGGTGACTTATGTGTCGTGGTTGTTGGCGCCCTTGGTGTTGGGGGAGCAGGTCGGCCGGTTGCTCGGGGGTGATCCGGCCTCGGTCCCGGTGGCGGTGCGGGGTGCGGTGGCCGGGCTGGAGATGCTGACGCACGGGCTGTTCGCCGACGACCGGTTCCTTTCGGCGTACTCGGAGGTCCACAATGGACGTTGAGGGTGTGGCGCGGTTCTTCCGGATGGACGACGAGGCGTGGCGGCGGCACGCGAACCCGTGGAGCGTGTGGACGCGGTTCGCGGCGATTCCGGCGATGTTGCTCGCGATCTGGAGCCGGGCGTGGATCGGCTGGTGGTGTCTCGTTCCGGTTGGTCTGGTGGTCGTCTGGCTGATCGTGAACCCGCGGGCGTTTCCGCCGGTCTCCGAGCCGCGCAGCTGGACGGAGCGCGGGATCTACGGGGAGCGTCTGTGGCTCGAGAACCGGTCGTTGGTGCCGCCGGACCACCGTTCGGTGCTGCGGTTGCTGGTGTCGCTGGGTTCGGTGGGCTTCGCGTTGATCTTGTGGGGGATGATCGCTCTGGCGGTGTGGCCGACGGTGTCCGGGGCGGTACTCGTGGTGGTCGCGCAGCTGTGGCGGATTGACCGGTTCGGGTGGCTCTACGAGCGCCTGAACAGGGCTTGAGCGCGACTGCACGGAATTGTCGGTACCGCCCGGTACCGTCCACCCCATGAGTGCTGGGGACCGGATTCAGGAGCTGTCCGCGCGGATCGTGGAGCTGCGCGACGCGTACTACCAGGGCGCGCCGCTGGTGGCCGACGCCGAGTACGACGCGGTGGAGGACGAGCTGCGCGCGTTGATCGCTGCGCACCCCGATCTGACGCCCGCGGACAACCCGCTCGACCACGTGGGCGCGCCGTCGGTGCTGCACGCGCCGGTGCGGCACTCGCGGCCGATGCTGTCGCTGGAGAAGGCGAACAAGCCCGAGCAGGTCGAGGCGTTCTTCGCCCGGTTCCCCGGTCAGCCGGTGGTCGTCATGCCGAAGCTCGACGGCCTGTCCTTGTCCTTGGTCTACGAGAACGGCCGGCTGGCGCGCGCCGTGACGCGCGGCGACGGAACGACGGGCGACGACGTCACCTTTCTGACTCGGGCGCTGTGCGACGGCGTGCCGGACAAGGTCGACGCGCCGGGCCGGGTCGAGGTGCGCGGCGAGTGCGTGATGCTGCGCTCGACGTTCGACGCCTACAACGCCGCGCACCCGGACAAGCCGCTGATCAACCCGCGCAACGCGGCCGCTGGCACGTTGCGCGCCAAGGATCCGAAGGCCGTCGAGGGCCGCCGGATGCAGTTCTTCGCCTTCGACCTGACGACCGAGCCGGAGAGCGCCGACTCCGACCTCGACGCGGGTCTGCGCAAGCTCGGCTTCAGCGTGGCCGAGATGCGTCACTGCTCTACCGCTGCTGAGGCGCAATCGGTCATCGAGGGCATCGAAACGGCCCGCAACACGCTCGACTACGACCTGGACGGCGCCGTCCTGCGCCTGGCGAACCGCGACGCGTTCGCCGCCGCCGGCACCAGGTCGTCCTCGCCGCGCGGCGCCATCGCCTACAAGTTCGCGGCCGAGGAGAAGACGACGGTGTTGCTGGACGTCGTCTGGGACGTGGGCAAGACCGGCAAGATCGCTCCGGTGGCCTGGCTCGAACCGGTCTTCGTCGGCGGCACCACCGTCACCCGCGCGACCTTGGCCAACCAGGAGGTCATCCGCTCCCGCGGCATCAAGATCGGCGACACGGTCCTGGTCCGCCGCGCGGGCGACGTGATCCCGTTCGTGGCAGGCGTGCTGGACGCCTCGAAGCGCACCGGCTCCGAGCGCGAGATCGTCCCGCCGTCCTCGTGCCCGTCGTGCGCGCAGCCGCTGTCGGAGCAGGGCAACAGCCGCGAGCTGTTCTGCACCAACGCGGTCTGCCCGGCCCAGACCGTGCGCCGCCTGATCCACTGGTCGTCCCGGGCCGGCGCGGACATCGACGCCATCGGCCAGGTCTGGATCGAACGCCTCGCCGAGACCGGCGACCTGGTGAACCCGTCCGACTTCTACACGCTCACCAAGGAACGGCTGCTCGAGTTCGACCGCGTGGGCGAGGTCTCCGCCACCCGCATGATCGAGTCCATCGACCGCAGCCGCTCCGTGGGCCTGCGCCGAGCCCTGATCGGCCTCTCGATCCCGATGGCCTCCGAAGGCACCGCCGCCCGCCTCTGCCGAGCAGGCTTCGGCTCCCTGGAAGAGGTAGCCGACGCGGGCGTCGACAAGCTGGTAGCCGTGGAGGACATCGGCGCCAAGGTGGCCGAGTCCCTGACCGCCCACCTGGCCCGCCTGCGCCCGGAGATCGAGCGCCTGCGCGAACGCGGCGTCTCCCTGGACGTCCGCGAGGAGGACCTGCCGCCCAAGGTGGTGGCCGGCGCCCCTCTGGACGGCAAGTCGGTCGTCATCACCGGCTCGCTCGCCGACCCGCGCTCAGGCGAGAAGGTTGCCCGCCCGACCTTCCAGAAGATGTGCGAACGAGCCGGCGCCACCGCCGCCTCCTCGGTCTCCGCCACCACCGACCTCCTCATCACGGGCGCCAACGTGGGCGCGGCCAAGACGGCAAAGGCCGAGAAGCTCGGCGTGGAAGTGGTCGACCAGGGCGAGATCTGGAAGGTGCTGATCGACGCGGGCATCGCCTGACGCTGCCGGCAGAGCAAGACGCCCTCAGGCCACCGTCGGGGGGACAGGTGACGGCCTGAGGGCGAGTCTGTGAGGTGGTCGGTGCGGCGGTCGCCTCTCGGCGGTGGGCACAACGCGGTACCAGCCGAACGGTCTTCCGCGAAGGCGATGTAGTTGAGGCCCGGGGGACCTGGACCGCACCGACCAGACTGTTCAACGGCACCTGGATCCTGTTTGTTTCCAAGGGATCTGTGTGGTGCCTCACCCGCTGCGGGCACGCGGTCGGGCGGCAAACGCAGGATGCCCCCAGGCCGCCATCGGGGGAGAACGTGGCGGTCTGGGGGCAAGCGCGGCAGCTCTCAGGCCCGCCGCCGGGGGACGTGGCGGGCCGAGAGCAAGCTGGCAGCTCTCAGACCGTCGCCGGGGGACGTGACGGGCTGAGAGCAAGCGGGAAGCTCCTAGACCGTCGCTGGGGGAGGACGCGACGGGCTGAGAGCGAGCCAGGGGCGTACCCGCGGTTGTGGGCGCGCCGAGGTCTGCCCACGGGTGTGGGCTTGGTGGTGCGGGAGGCCTCCAGGCCGTCGTCGGGGGAGGCCTCGACGGCCTGAAGGCGGGCTGTGATGGTTGGTACGGGGGTCGCCTCTCGGCGAGGGGCACGACGCGGTACCAGCCGAACGGTCTTCCGCGAAGGCTGTTTGGGTGAGGCCCGGGGGACCTGAACCGCACCAACCAGTAGCTATAACGGGGTGGGGTGCTCAAGTGTTTCCGAGGTGATCTGTGTGGTCGCTCACCACCGAACGGATGTACCGGGATCTCCGGAAACTCTGGTCCGGCAGGGTGATCGCCAGTTCTAATGGAGGCGACGCCGCCCATGTCACAGGTTGGAGAACCTGATGGTGAGGCGGCGTTCGTTCCTGCTCGGTGCAACAGCCCTGCCACTGATCGGCCCCGGGACGGCACCAGCACAAGCCCTGGCCGGAACACAAGCCCTGGCCGGGCCCCTCGACGCGGGGCGGGCGGCCGCGGACTACTGGATTCGCACGCAGAGTCTGGGCGGCAACGACTGGCAGGACGCGACCCTGCACAGCGGCGTCATGGCCCTGTACAAGGCCACCAAAGACGCCAAGTACCGCGACTACTCGCTGAGCTGGGCGAACCGGCACAACTTCGGCCTCAAGAGCTCGAGCGGCAACCCGCACTTCGCCGACCACCAGGCCGCCGGGCAGGCGTACCTCGACCTGTACGAGGACAACCCGGAACCGCGCCGGAAAGCAGCCATCGTCAAGGAGATCGACGCCACCATCGCGACCGGCAAGGTCGACTACTGGTGGTGGGTCGACGCGCTGCACATGGCGATGCCGATCTTCGCGCGGCTGAACAAGGCCGACTACGGAGACCGCCTCTACCGCTGGACCCGCCAACGGCTGTGGAACGACGGGTTGTGGTGGCGCGACGGCAAGTTCGTCAACAAGAACATCTATTGGAGCCGGGGCAACGGCTGGGCCATCGCGGCACTGGCCAAGACGATCGACGCCTTGCCGCAGAGCTCGCCCTACCGCGCGAGTTACTTGCAGGACTTCCAGAAGATGGCCTCGGCGATAGCGAAAGTCCAGCGCGGTGACGGCTTCTGGAACGTCAACCTCGGCGACCCCAACAACTACCCCGGCCCGGAAACGAGCGGCACGGCGTTCTTCACCTACGGCCTCGCCTGGGGCGTCAGGTCCGGTCACCTCAGCGCAACCACATATCGTCCGGTAGCCATGAAGGCCTGGGACGGAATGCTGCGCACAGCCCTGCAATCCAACGGCAGGCTCGGCTACGTCCAGGGCATGGGCTCGCAACCGTCCGACCACCAGCCCATCAACCGCAACGACACCGCGAACTTCGGCGTGGGCGCGTTCCTGCTGGCCTCCTCGGAAGTCGCGAAGATCTGAAGGAACATGGCGGCACCCCACCCGGTCGTGCGCAGCACGAAGACAGCGCATGACCGGGGGTGCCGTTCGAACTGACGTGGATCAAGTGTGGGGCTCGGAAACGAGCAACCCAAGGGGCCAAACTAGATGAGGCCTAGTCGACGCGCGGCCAGCACGGCGTCGCGGCGCTGGTTCACGCCGAGCTTGCGGTAGATGCCGCGCAGGTGCGTCTTCACCGTGTTGACGGAGACGAACAGCGAGTCGGCGATCTCCTCGGTGGTGCGCATGGACGGCAGCTCGAGGAGCAGGTCGCGTTCCCTGCCCGTCAGCACGTCGACGACAGCCGTCGACGCGGCGGGCAGCGCTGTCATCGTGGTGGTGGCGAAGGATTCGAGCTTCCCGAACCGGCCGGCGCCGCGGGCCAGCAGGTCGCGGATCGGCCTGCCCGCGTTCAAGAACGGCCTGAGCGCGCCGACGGGTTCCGCGGCGGCCAGCGCTCGGGTGACGGCCTCGTGTGCGCGGCGTTGATCGCCCGTGCGGTCGACCAGCGCGGCTTCGAGCAGCCAGCCGTCGACGACGGTCGGTGCGGCGACGGCGGGGAGATCACCGGACAGCAGCGGGCCGACGATCTTGCGCGCCTGGCTCACGCGGGAGTGGTGGGTGTGCACGACGGCGCGCAACACCGCCTGCTCGCCGCACGGACCGAACATCGCCTCGATCTGGTCGGCCATCAGGGTGGCCCACTGCTCGTCGCCCGAGCGCAACGCGATGCGCTGCACGGCGGGAGCGATGTGAGCGATAACAGGCGGAATCACCTGGCGTTCGGCGACGTCCTGCCACTGGGCGCGAACGCGCCCGACCACCGCACGGGGATCACCTGCGGTCGGGAACGACACCGCAGCGTCCAAAGTGGACACCGCTAGTCCGGTCGCCGGATCCGGACGATCACCCAGCGCGTGCACGGCCCGGCCGGCGAACTCGACAGCACGGTCGTCGTCCAGACCCAGGTAGGCCTGCACCCCGAGCAACGCATAGGCGAGCGCACACACGAAGTGCGACTGCCAGCCCCTCTCCTCCGCGAACGACAACGCCTCAGAAGCCTGCAACGCCGCCGCCTGGAGGTCGCCGCACGCACTGGTCAACGCCGCGAGATGCACCTGACAGTCGAGAACCGCGTGATCGAACCGCTCGGCCCGCGCGATCGCGGCGGCCCGCACCAGATCGTCCTCCGCACCCAAGCGGTCACCGGACAGCAACGCCGCCACCCCGCGGTTGAGCAACGCGGCCACCTCGGCGTCCGCGCCGCCGCGCCCTGACGCGGTGCGGGCCATCACTCGCAGCGCCTCCGAAACGTGCGCGTCGAACCGTCCGCGACGCAGCAACGCGGCCGCGTGCAGCACCCGCACCCGGTCCTGCCGCAACACCAGCAGCTCCCCGCCGAGCCCCGCCAGCACCCGATCGGCCGCCGCGAGGTCGCCCGCGTCCATCGCGACGAGCGCCGCCACCACCCCGACCTGGGGCCGCGCCAGAACGTGGTCCGGCACCGCATCGAAAACGGCCCACATCCCCGCGCTGCCCTCCCGCAACACCTCAGGCAGCACCGAATGCTCCACGATGTCGGCCGTCAGCTGGTCGTCACCAGCGCGCAACGCGTGCGGCAGCGCGACCGAAGGCTGATCGTTGCGGTGGTACCAATGCGCAGCCGTGTGGTGCAACGCGGTCTCATCCCCAGGCCGCGACCTGCGCAGCTCCGCGGTCAGATGCGCGCGCAGCACCGGGTGGCAGCGATACCACTCCGGCGCGGCATCGAGCCTGCTGACGAACGAGTTGGTGCGGTCCAGCGCGTCGAGCACCAGGCCGGGGCTGGGATGCCGGGTGAGCGCTCCTGCCAGGTCGGCGCTCACCGCGTCGCACACGCTGGTCGCCACGAGCAGATCGCGCACGGGCTGCGGATGCCGGCCCAGCACCTCCTCGCCCAGGTACCGGCTCACGACCTGGTCCAGGCCTTCGAACATCAACAGCTCGTCCGGCCGCGCTCCGGCCGTGCCCAGGCTCATGACCGCGAACCGCAACCCGCCGATCCAGCCTTCGGTGCGCCGCAACAGCAAATCGACGTCGTCCCCGGACAGCCGCACGTCGTGCGCGGCCAGCAGCGCGGAGGTCTCCGCGCGTGTGAACGCGAACAAATCCGGCGGGATCTCCCGCAGCCGTCCCTCCAACTGCAGCCGCGCGAGATGCAGCTGCGGCGGAAACCTGCCCAGCAGCACCAGGCGCAGCCGGTCCGGCGGCTGCCTCAACAGGAGATCGATGCTGGCCAACGCCTCGGGATCGTGGATCTCGTGCACGTTGTCCAGCACCAGACACACCGACGCCTGGTCGAACGCCGCGATCACCGCGGACGAGAAACCCGGTTCGGCCAAAGGGATGCCGCTGTTCAACGCCAGAGCGTCGCGCATCGCCGCACGCAGCCGTTCTGGTCTGTTGTCGTGCTCGTCGAGCGTGAGCCACGCGATCCGGTCCTCGCGGCGCCGCGCCCACTCGGCGAGCAGCGTGGTCTTGCCGCAGCCCGCCGGCCCGGTGACGACGGTGACCGGCGCGGACTGCACGTGATCGTCCACTGTGGATAGCAGGTGGTCACGCGGCACCAATGGGGTCGCGGACGCCGGCACGCGCAGCTTCGCCTGGCTGGTCTCGGGACCGGACGGGTCGCACTCCGAACTGTCGGACATCGCTGTATGTCTCCCGATGGAGTTGTCGAGGCATGATCGCGTGATCGAACCGCATCATCCCGGTGGCGGGCATTCGAACTCGATGTCCTTGTCAGCCATGGAAATCAGCACGAGCCCACGGGCCAACACGCCCATCAGCCGAGGCAGCAGGCTGAGGGCGGCGAACGTGCCGGTGGGTGGTCCGCAGTGTTCGTCTCCACTGGTGACGAACACTGCGAAGAACACGGCCACGGCCAGCACGACGCGCCGGGACCGGGAGCGGTCGGGTCGACGGCTCAAGATCGGTCACCTCCTCCGCGTCCCGAGGCTGCACGCGTACGTCACCACCCGGCCTCCCCCGCGGCGGGCGGTACCCGCGCGGCTCGGGACAGGTGGATCACCTGTGCCGGGTGAAGCAGCGCGGATGCCCGCCCGCCGAACCTGTGGCTCATGAGCTGCCGACTTGTGTTGCGTGATCTCGTCGACGTGGTGCGCCCCGCACGTCCCGTCGCGTCCGTGTACCTGGGGTCGAGTCCGTTGCGCGGCTGGCGGGCGCGCTGGATCCGCCTGGCCGACCAGCTGCGGTGCGACGGCGCCGGAGCCGAGCTGGTCGACACGGTCGGAGAGGTGCTGAGCCGAGCCCGTGCCGCCTACCCGTCCGCCGACACGCTCGTGGCCTTCGCGGGCGAGGAGCTGCCCGCACGCGTGTTCCACACGCCCGGACTGCGCCATCTGGACCTCGCCTGGTACAGCTCCCCGGCGCACGTGCTGCCGTTGCTCGCGTGGCTGCAGGAACGCCCGGCGCGCGTGGCCATGACCGCAGGACGCGACTGCGCGGAACTGGTCGCGGGAGACGCGCGCCGCGTGGTGCTCAGCTATCCGGCACCGACGTGGCGGCAAGGAGTCAGGTCCGCCGCTGCCGCGTGCGCCGAGATGCTCGACCGGCACGAGGCCAGGTTGCTGGTGGTCGCGGGGGAGGACGAGGTGGTGGGCGCGTTGTGGGAGGCGCTGCCCGCCCCCGTCCGCCGCGACGTCGTCGTCCGCTGGACCGGCACGGACCTGACGCCGAGCCGTGTCGCCGCCGAAACCCTTGCCGCGGCCCGTTCGTGGACAGAGGGCGTGCTCGACGACTTCAACTCACGCGGCCGCGCCAGGCAGCTGTCCGTGGAGGGAGTGGACGACACCCTCGCCGCGATCGCCGAGGCCAGGCTGGAGGATCTGCTGGTCGGCTACCCGGAGGACGTCACCGCGACCGCCTGGTACGGCCTCGCGCCAACGGATGTGGCCCGTGACTGGTCGCCGACGCGTCGCTGCGGCCTCCTCGCTGATGTGGCGGTGCGCGCCGCGTTGCTCAGCGACACACGCGTGCACGTGATCACCTCCGGCACCGCGTCCGCGCCCGTGGAGGACATCGGCGGCCTGTGCCGGGTGCCGCTCGCGCTGGTGCGGTCATGACTGTGCAGCGG
>NZ_JYJG01000329.1 GCF_000955955.1 Lentzea aerocolonigenes | reverse complement strand
GACCATCGACCCCTGCAACCTGCAGTTGCTCTACCAGGGACGTGATCCCAACTCCGGCGGCGACTACGGTCTCCTGCCTTATCGGCCGGGCCTGTTGACGCTGCAACGCTGACCGCGGGCGCATTCGACGGTTCGACAATTCGAATTCGACAGAATCGGACCGTCGGAGAGTTTCGAAAAACTATCGAAACCTTTGACCGATCCTCGGAGAGCAGCACATGACCAAAACAAACGTTCGACAGTCCGGCCGCTTCGCATTGCTCGTCTGCGCGCTGGCCGCCGCGTTGCTGCCCGGCACCGCGAGCGCCGACGTGGTCGCCAACGCCACGTGCTCGAGCCAGACGGGAAGCAACGGCGGCTACTACTACTCGTTCTGGACCGACGGCGGCGGCCGGGTCTGCATGGACTTCGGCTCCGGCGGCAACTACAGCACGTCGTGGAGCAACGTCGGCAACTTCGTCGGCGGCAAGGGCTGGAGCAACGGTTCACGGCGGACCGTGAACTACTCGGGCAGCTTCAACCCGTCCGGCAACGCGTACCTGACGCTCTACGGGTGGACGTCGAACCCGCTCGTCGAGTACTACATCGTCGACAACTGGGGCACGTACCGGCCCACTGGCACGTACAAGGGCACCGTGACCAGCGACGGTGGCACGTACGACATCTACCAGACGATGCGCTACAACGCGCCCTCCGTCGAAGGCGTCAAGACGTTCCCGCAGTTCTGGAGCGTCCGGCAGCAGAAGCGGACGGGCGGATCCATCACCACCGGCAACCACTTCGACGCGTGGGGCCGGGCCGGCATGCGGCTCGGCAACTTCAGCTACTACATGATCCTCGCGACCGAGGGGTACCGGAGCAGCGGCAACTCCAACATCACCGTGAGGTGACGCTGCCGGCGGGCGGGCTCAGCCGATCTGGGTCAGCGCGAGCCCGCCCGCCATCAGCAACACGCACGCCAGCGTGTGCACGACCGGGTTGCGGACCAGCAGTGCCACGAACTCACGCAGGAAGGCGCTCGGCACGAAGTACCAGGCCGTCGGCGCGCCGATCACCTGCAGCCGCAACCCCTGCTTGCGCGACAGCACGGCCGTGCGGAACACGTGGTAGTTGTTCGTCACCGCGACGACCCGGCCGGTGTGCCCACGAGAGGCCAGCAACTCCTTGCTGTAGCGGAGGTTCTCCTCGGTCGTGGTCGCCTGGTCCTCCAGCACCACGTCGTCGTCGGGCACGCCGCGCTCGAGCAGGTACCGGCGCATCGCGAACGCCTCGGAGACCTCCTCGTCGGCGCCCTGCCCGCCGGACACGACGATGACCGGCGACCGGCCGGCCTCGCTGTCGCGCCGGTACAGCCGCAACGCGCGGTCGAGCCGGGACGCCAGCAGCGGCGGCACGCGGGATCCGACCAGGCCCGCGCCGAGCACCACGATGCCGTCGAACCCGCTGCGGCGCCCGGTGCGACCGTAGATCACCGAGTACAGCAGCAGGCTCACGAACAGGAACGCGATGTACGCGGACACCAGGAACAACCCGATCGCGCTGCCGCGGATCCAGTCGTTGGGCTGGCCGATGCCCCAGCCGAAGTAGATCATCTCGCCGATCAGCGCGAGACCGGCGAGCAACGACAGCAGGTTGCCCAGCGAACGGCCCTCGCGGCGGACCATGACCAGGCCGTTCGCCAGCAACGCCAAGGGCAGCAACAGCAGGCCGAGCACGGCGAGCATGAACGCGAGCAGCAGCGGCAGGCTCAGCACGGGGTTGTCCCGGCCGGCTTCGGCGAGCAGGAGCAGCAGCATCACCAGCGTGATGCCGAGCCAGACCGCGTTGCTCAGCCTGCGGCGGTCGCGCACCATCCCGTACACGAAGACCAACGCGGGGATGACGAACAGCAGGGCGGCCAGCACTGGCCCAGAGTAATACCGAAGATCACTCGCTGCTCTCGGGCTCCGCGCTTTCCCGCGGGGCAGGCTTCGGCCGCGGCCTCAGGCGCACCGCTCCCGCCGTGAGGTCGAGCGGTCCGGTCTCCTCGAAGTCCTCGCCGGTGCCGGAGTCCGTCGCCTCGCTGCGGAGCTTGCGTCCCGGGAACAACTCACCCAACTGTCCCATGCACTCGACCTTACCCCTGTGGAACAGGGCCCTAGAACAAGGCAATGAGCAGCACGATCAGGGCGATCGCGACCAGGATCGGGATCCACATCCCACGCTGCGGCCTGCGGTAGTGGCTGCGGACCGTGGTGGTGCGGAACCAGCTGTACGGGGCGCTGCGGCGGTGCCGTCGAACCCAGGGCATCCTCGACACTCCTTCAGTCGGTGGGCCCCTGGGATACCCCGATCGCGAGCCGGTCACGCACGCCTTCGAGTCCACCGGCCGCCACCCGCGGGTCGCCGATGTCGTTGCCGTACAGGACTTCGTGCCACGGCCCGAGCTGGTGCCAGATCAACGCACGCCGCCGCAGCTCGTCCGTTACCCCATATGCCGCAACGAGTGCGTCCACGAACTCCGGTGGGGTGGAGTGCAGCGCCCAGGCGAGGTCGATCGCCGCGTCGCCGATGTGCAGGTCGCCGAAGTCGATCACCCCGGTCAGCACGCCGTCACGGCCCAGCACGTGTTCGGGGCCGAGATCGCCGTGGACGAGCGTGTCCGCTGGCAGCCCGCCGATCTCGGCCAGCAGCTCGTCGCCGCCGGGAACCTGGACCTCCGCGCGGAAGCGTTCGACGGGCAACGTCATCGGGCCGACGCCTCGTTCAGCGGCCTCGGCGACCGGAACCGCGTGCAGTGCCCGCAGGAACTCCCCCAGCTGGCGGCCTTGCACAGCGTAGAGCGACGTCACTTCGGCGCCGGGCACCAGTTCGTGGCGCACCACCAGCGGATCGTCGGAGATCACCACGGGCACCGGGACCGGCAGCGGCAGCAGGGGTGCGAGCCAGGGCATCACCACCGACTCGCGCACCAGCTGCGGGCCGATCTCGGCGCGGCGCGGCCGTCGTTCCACCCAGCGGCCGCCGACCAGCTCGGCCGTGCTGTCCCAGCCCTCACCCAGGTACGTCACGGGGCCGATACTAAGTACGGCGTGCAGAATTCCGGGATGGCCGCCACCGTGTCCTCGAAGCTGCTGTCGCTGCTCGGCACGTTCGACTCCCGCCACCGCCGGCAGACCCTGAGCAGCATCGCGCGCCGCAGCGGCCTGCCGATCAGCACCACGCACCGGTTGCTGGCCGAGCTGGACGCCTGGGGTGCGGTGCGCAGGCTGGAGTCCGGTGAGTACGTCATCGGGCGGCGGATTTGGCGGCTCGGGCTGCTCGCGGCGGGCGAGGTCGACCTCAGCCGGGTCGCGGAGCCGTTCCTGCACGACATCCACGCGGCCACGCGCGCTGTCGTGCACCTGGCCATCCGCGAGGGCACCGAGGTCCTGTACCTCGATCGGGTGTCGGGGCACGCGTCGGTGCCGATCGTCAGCTCGACGGGCAGCAGGTTGCCGCTGCACTCGACCGGCGTGGGCAAGGTGCTGCTCGCGCACGCGCCCGCAGACGTGCAGGAAGACGTGCTGCTGCACCACCTCACGCGGGTCACGGCCTACACGGTGACCGAGCCGGGCCGCATGCGGGCGCAGCTGCACCGGATCCGGCGCGACGGGTACGCGCAGACGTTCGAGGAGATGACGCTCGGAGCGTGCTCGGTCGCGGTGCCGGTCGAAGTGGACGGACAGGTCGTGGCGGCGCTCGGCATCGTGGTGCCCGATCTGCGCAACATACGCGGACGGCTGGTGGCGGCGTTGCAGGTGGCGGCGCGCGGTATCGGACGCACGCTGGACCCCGGTTTCCATCCACCGGAAATTGGACCTGGTGCCGAGCGCGCTTGAGCGATTGAATCTTCAACCGTGGCAAGCGAAAAGCGTCAGCTATTCATCGGCGGCGAAAGCGTTCCCAGTGTGGACGGCCGCACCACTGAAGACCTCAACCCGTTCACGGGTGAGGTGTACGCCGTCATCGCCGCTGCTGGAGCAGCGGACGTGACGCGTGCGGTCGACGCGGCGCAGGAGGCGTTCGCGGAGTGGGCGGCGACCTCCCCCTCCGCCCGGCGCAAGATCCTGCTGCGCGCGGCGGACGAGTTGGAGAAGCGGACGCCGGAGGCCATCGCGCTGATGGCGCAGGAGGTCGGCGGCGTCGCCGGGTGGGCCGGCTTCAACGTCATGCTGGCCGCCAACATGTTGCGCGAGGCCGCCGCGGCCGCCACCGCGCCCATCGGCGAGGTGCTGACCACGGACACGCCGGGCCAGCTGTCGCTCGCGGTGCGCGAACCGCTCGGCGTGGTGGCGGCGATCTCGCCGTGGAACGCGCCGATCATCCTCAGCACGCGTGCCGTCGCGGCGCCGCTCGCCGCGGGCAACACCGTGGTGCTCAAGCCCAGCGAGGACGCGCCGATCGCGGCCGGCCACTTCATCGCCGACGTGCTGCACGAGGCCGGGTTGCCGGCCGGCGTGCTCAACGTGGTGACGAACGCGCCCTCCGACGCCGCCGAGGTGGCGGGTGCGCTGATCGCCGATCCTCGCGTGCGTGCGGTGAACTTCACCGGGTCGACCGAGGTCGGCCGGATCATCGGAACCCTTGCCGCGCAACACCTCAAGCCCGCCGTGCTGGAGCTCGGCGGCAAGAACTCGTTGCTGGTGCTGGATGACGCCGACCTCGACCACGCGGTGCAGGCGGCGACGTTCAGCGCCTTCTTCAACGCAGGTCAGATCTGCATGTCGGCCGACCGGATCCTGGTGCACCAGGCGGTGGCGGAGGAGTTCACCGCGAAGCTCGCCGCCAAGGTCTCCTCGCTCCCCCACGGCGACCCCGCCGATCCCGGCACGGTGATCGGCCCGGTGATCACCGCGCGCGCGGCGTCCCGGGTGGCCGCGCTGGTCGACGAGGCCGTCGACGCGGGCGCTCGCGTGCGGGCGGGTGGTGACGGCGCCGCGACCGTGCTGGACAACGTCACCCCGGCCATGCGCATCTTCCAGGAGGAGATCTTCGGCCCGGCCGTCGTCGTGACCGCGGTCGCGGACGACGACGAGGCCGTCGCCATCGCCAACGACACCGAGCACGGCCTCACCGCCGGCATCCTCACCGAGGACTCGCGGCGCGGCCTCGCCCTGGCGCGCCGGATCCGCACGGGCATCGTGCACGTCGGCAACCAGACCGTGGACGACGAACCCCAGGCGCCGTTCGGTGGCGTCAAAGCCAGCGGTTACGGCAGGTTCGGTGGCAGGTGGGGCATCGAGGCGTTCTCGGCCACCCGCTGGGTCACCGTCGCCTCGGAACACGGTCACTTCCCGATCTGACCCCTAACTGGAGATCAGGCCCGCTTCGTGCGCGACGATCGCCGCCTGCACCCGGTTCTCCGCCCCGAGCCGGGTCAGGATGGCGCTCACGTGCCCCTTCACCGTGCCTTCGACGAGCTCCAGCCGCCTGGCGATCTGCGCGTTCGACAGGCCCTCGCCGAGCAACGCCAGCACGTCCCGTTCCCGCGCGGTCAACGTCTCCACGCGGGAACGGGCCTCGCTGACCCGCCCGCCGCGGAACCTCGCGATCATCCGCGCGGCGACCTTGGGTGCCAGGTAGGCGCCACCGGACGCCAGCGCGTGCACACCCGCGATCAGTTCGCGCGGATCCCCCGACTTCAGCAGGAATCCGCGCGCACCGCCGTCGAGGGCCTGTTCCAGGTAGCCCTCGTCGTTGAACGTCGTCAGCATCGCGACACCGAACCCCAGCCGTGCCAGCTCGCGAGCCGCTTCGAGCCCGTCGAGACGGGGCATCCGGATGTCCAGCAACACCACGTCTGGCCGGTGCTTCAACGCCAGGTCGATCGCCTCACGACCGTCACCGGCCTCCGCGACGACCTCGATCGACGGATCCGAACCGAGGATGGCGCGCACACCCGCGCGCACCATCGCCTCGTCATCCGCGAGCAGTACCCGAATCACGTCTCCCCCGTGTGCGGCAGCGTCGCCACCAGCTCGAACTTGCCGTCGTCACGGCTGGTCCGGAGCGTACCGCCGGCGAGCCGCACCCGTTCGCGCAGCGCGATCAGGCCCAGCCGGCTGCCCGCTCCCCGCCGCAGCCCGAGATCGTTGCGGGCCTCCACCACCGTGGTGTCGTCCGCCGTCGTCACCTTCAGCGCCAGCAAGGACTTCGGCGCGTGCTTGGCGGCGTTCGTCAGCGACTCCTGGACCACCCGGTGCACCGCTCGCTCCACAGTGGACGGAATCCCGCCGGTCACGCTGAACTCGACCCGCAGGCCCGACGCCACCGCGCGATCCACCAGGTCCCGCAGGTCGACCACGGTGAGCGGATCCCCGTCCCGCAGCAGGAACACCAGGTCCGCCAACCGTTCCGTGGCGTCCGAGGCGGCCACCCGGAGCTGCGCGGCCGCGGCCTGGTGCTCGGCGGGCAGGTTCATCTCCAGCGCGCCCGCCTGCAACGCGATCAGGCTCAGCTCGTGCCCGAGCGTGTCGTGCACCTCGTGCGCGATCCGGGTGCGTTCGCGCAGGTGAGCGGCCTCCACGTGGGACGCGGCCAGAGCTGCCTGCTGCTGGGCGACCCGGCCGAGGATCCACGGCAGGGTCACCGCCAGCAACACCACGACGAGGTGGGTGAGCGAGAGCCAGGCCGCGGCGATGAACATCATCAGCGGCCAGCCTGGTTCCATCCGGCGACCGAGCCAGAAGGCTGCGATGAACACCACGGCGCACACCGCGACCGTCCACGGCGGCACGGTGTGGACCATGAAGAGCGACATGACGAAGGCGGTGATGACGCACACCGCGAGCGCCACGATCCTCATCGCGACCATCTGACGACCCCCACGCTGATGTTCATCACGCTGGACACCACCAACCACACCACGAGCGGCAGCGAGTAGTGCGCCAGCTGGAAGAACGTGATGTCCCGCCCACCGCCGTACAGCAGCCCGAGCAGCGCCGGCAGCGCGAGCAGTATGCCGAGCGGCACGAGCCTGAGCACCTGCCACGCCCTCGGCAGCTTCCGCGGCCGCCGCACCGCCCGGATCCCGAGCAGCAGCGACGACAGCGTCAGACCGGCCAGCAGCAGATCGATCGGCAGCCGGTACGACGAGGGCTCCGGCGGCGACTTGCCGTCGACGATGTCCGCGATTCCGTTCTCCAAGGCATAAGTTCCCTCATTCCCGAGTGTGACGCCGCTGTTGGACATCACCGCGATGCCGTAACCGGACGGCGTCAGCACCTGTCCGGCCGTGCTGGTGAACCAGATCCCGTTGTGCCGCAGCCGCTGCTGCGCGTCGGCCTGCCACCCCATGCCGTCCCCAGGTGCGAGCTTCGGCTGCGCCGCCAGCCACTTCGCCATGTCCGCGGCGGTGGTGATCACACCGTCCGACCCCGCCACGAACCGCTCCGGTTCGGTCGTCGCGACCGAGAACCCGTACGCGTAGCCGTAACCGCGCTGATAGTCCGATGGCAGATCGCGCGGCGTCACGTCGATCGCGACCGTCTCCCGCATGTCCAACGGCTCGAAGATGTGCTTCCGCAGATAGGAGTTGAAGTCCTCTCCGGACGCGAGCTCGACCAGTCGCGCGGCCAGGTGGTAGTTCGTGTTGGTGTACCGGAACTGGCCGTCGGGCACGGCCGACCGCAACACCTCCTGAGCCCGCTCCACCGCTCCCTCAGCCGAAGAGGGTTGCGGCAGGCTCTTCTCCGGCAAAGTGCGGTCGCTGATCCCCGACGTGTGGGACAACAGTTGCCGCGGCGTGACCCGCGAGGAGAACACCGGCTGGTCCAGATCGATCTTGCCCGCGTCCGCGAGCTGCCGGACCGCCAGCGCCGTGAACGACTTGCTGACCGACGCGATCGCCATCTTCGTGTGCTCGGTCATCGGCGCGCCGGAGGAGTCGTGCCCGAAGCCCTGGACGGCGACCACCTGATCGCCCTTGGTGATCGCCACCGAGACGCCGGGGAACGAGGCCTCACCCATGTACGTGGAAACGAACAGCGCCAGCGCTGCACCCCATATGTTCATGGGACCGAACGTAAGGATCACGAACGGCGAAAACCCGACCCGAAAGACAGAGCGGACCCCCGACGAAAGTCAGGGGTCCGCTCTCACAGCAGGAATCAGTGCCCGGCGGCCATCTCGGCGGCCAGCCTGTCGTCACCGCTCTGCTCCTTGAGCGGCTTCTCCTTGATGAACAGCACAGCGAGCAGTGCCAGCACCGCGAACGGCGCGCCCACCAGGAACAGCTCCGCGGTGGCGGTGGCGTAGATGTCCGCGATCACGGCCTTGATCTCGGGCGGCAGCACCGAGAGGTCCGGCACCTTGGCCTCACCGTCCGTGCCGCCCATGGGCCCGAACTTCTCCGCGGCCAGCGACGACACCTTGCTCGCCAGCACCGCGCCCAGAGCCGACACACCGATCGCACCGCCCAGCGAGCGGAAGAACGTCAGCGTCGACGTCGTGGCGCCGAGATCCTTGGCGGGCACGTCGTTCTGCGCGGCGAGGACCAGGTTCTGCATCATCAGACCCACGCCGACGCCGAGCACGAACATGTCCACCGACACCATGAACACCGTGGTCTGAGAGGTGATCGTGGACAGCAGCAGCATGCCGCCGACCATGACCACACCACCGGCGACGAGGAACGCCTTCCACTTGCCGTACTTTGTGATCAGCTGGCCGGCCACAGTGGACGAGACGAGCAGGCCGAAGATGAGCGGCAGCCCCAGCAGACCGGCCTGCGTCGGCGTCTTGCCGAGCGCCAGCTGGAAGTACTGCGAGAGGAACACCGTGCCACCGAACATCGCCACACCGACCAACGCGCTCGCGACGGTCGCCAGCGCGACGGTGCGGTTGCGGAAGATCGACAGCGGCACGATCGGGTCGTGCGCGGTGGCCTCGACGCGGACGGCCGCCACGAGCAGCAGAACACCCAGCGACACCAGGCCCGCGGTCCAGCCCGACCACCAGTCGAACTTCTGACCGGCGAGCGACGACCAGATCAGCAGCGTCGAGACACCGGAGACGATCAGGAACGCGCCCAGGTAGTCGATCTTCGTCTCCCGCTTCTGCACGACCGGCAGGTGCAGGGTGCGCTGGAGCAGGTAGATCGCGGCGATGGTGAACGGGATGCCGATGAAGAAGCACCAGCGCCAGCCCAGCCACGACGTGTCGACGAGCAGGCCGCCGATCAGCGGGCCCGCGACGGTACCGACGCCGAACACCGCGCCGAACATGCCGGAGTACTTGCCGAGCTCACGCGGCGGGATCATCGCGGCCATCACGACCGTCGCGAGCGCGGTGACACCACCGGCACCCAGACCCTGCACGACCCGGCTGACGATGAGCATCTCGATGTTCTGCGAGAAGCCCGCGATCAGCGAGCCGACCACGAACAGGCTGAGCGACACCTGGATCAGCAGCTTGCGGTTGTAGAGGTCGGCGAGCTTGCCCCACAACGGCACGGTCGCGGTCATCGCGAGCAGCTCGGTCGTCACGATCCAGGCGAAGATCGACTGCGAGCCCTTGAGCTCGGCCACGATGCGCGGCAACGCGTTCGAGACGATGGTGCTCGCGAGGATCGACACGAACATGCCGAGCATCAGGCCCCACATGGCCTGCACGACTTCGCGTTTGCTGTGGATCGGTGCTACCTCGGTTTGCGGCACTTCGGTTTCGGCGCTCATGAGGTTCCCCCTTCGTGGTGGTGCGGCGGCACGTGAACCAGCCCGGTGCCGAACAGGTCGAGCGCTTCGCCGACGAGGTCACCCAACGCGACGTTGTCGTCGAGAGCCCAGCGAGTTACCGCACAGCGGAACGCGGCGCTCCCGGCGGCGACGACGAGCCGCGGGTACAGGTGGGACTCGGGCAGCCCCGCCCGCTCACCCACCGCGGCCGCGAGCAGCTGCTCGGACTCCGCACTGTTGGCGAACGCGCGGACCAGCAGGTCCGGCCGCTGCATCAGCACTTCCTTGCGCAGCAGCCACAGGTCACGGGCGTTGTTCAGCTCGTCGGTGATCTCGGCGAGGACCGACTGCCGGTACGCCTCGAACGGCGAGACCCCGTCCGCGGCGGACGTGATGCGCTCGGCCATGCGCGGGCCCGCCTCGGGGTCCGCGCCGATCAGCGCCTCGTCCTTGCTCGCGAAGTAGTTGAAGAACGTGCGCACCGAGACGTCGGCCTCGGCGGCGATCTCCTCCACGGTGACGTGGTCGTAGCCCCTCTCGGCGGCGAGACGCACCGTCGCCCGCTCGAGCGCCGCACGCGTGCGGCGCTTCTTGCGGTCGCGCAGGCTCTCCCCCGACTGGTTCACGAGCTCACAGTACGGAGGTTTTTGCAGTCACTGCAAGTTTGCAGTGTGTGAAGTACACAACGCCGAGCGTAGCTATGACCAGGGGGTCTTCGGCTTCTCCTGGAGCTCACCGTCGATGAAGAGGTCGACCTTCTCGCTGTAGAAGCACGCGAGCCCTGCGACCTTCTGGCTCTCCGGCAGCGGCGCCCGGTAGATCCACACGAGGTCCTCGTGCAGCTTGCCGTTCACCTCGACCGACCAGTACGTGGCCGTTCCCTTGTACGGGCAGTGCGTCTGGGTGTCCGACGGCCTGAGCAGATCGGACCGCACGTCGCTCAACGGCAGGTAGTAGCGCGGCGGAAGGCTCGTCTCGAACAGGATCCGGGGCTGTGACGAGGCAGCGAGGGTCACGCCGTCGAGCGCGACTCGCACGTGCCGCGAACTGCCGAGCACGTCGACGCGCTTGTACGGGTCACGCGGGTGCACGTAGATGGGCTCGTCCTCCTCGAGCCACTCGTCCATCGCCGCGAACTCGAACCGGACGAGGTCGCGCAGCTCCTCGACCGGCGAGTCCGGGTACGTCAACGCGGCGCCCTCGGCCGTGCCGCCTGCGGTGACGACGTCGTGGAGGACACCCTCACCCCGGCTCGGCGAGTGCTTGGTCTCCCCCGTCTGCTTCAGCTCGGCCCTGACCGAGGAAAGCGGCAGGTAGTAGGCCGGGTAGTACGGGATCTCCCAGACCAGCCGCGGCGAGGTCGTGTCCGCGACCAGCTCGCCACCGAAGAACGCACGGACCCGCTTCGCCGAGTGTTCGACCCTGACCCGGCCACGCTGCTCGTTGCCCATGTCCCATACCAACACGGGACGACGCGCGAGGCTTCCTCAGATCAAGCGTTTCCGTCGAACAGGCTGGTCACCGAGCCGTCCTCGAAGACCTCCTGGATCGCGCGAGCGAGCAGCGGCGCGATGCTCAGCACCGTCAGCCCCTGGAACCGCTTCTCGTGCGGGATCGGCAGGGTGTCGGTGAGGATCACCTCGCGGGCCTTGCTGGCGATCAGCCGGTCGTACGCGTCGCCGGACAGCACGCCGTGCGTGGCCACGAGTACGACGTCCTTCGCGCCCTGCTCCAGCAACTGCCGCGCGGCACCCGTGCTCGTCATCGCCGTGTCGATCATGTCGTCGACCACGACGCACGTGCGGCCCTCGACGTCACCGACCACGCGGTTGGCCATGACCTCGTTGGGGCGCAACGGATCACGCGTCTTGTGGATGAACGCGATCGGGCACCCGCCCATCAGGTCGGCCCACTTCTCGGCCAGCCGGGTGCGACCGGCGTCCGGCGAGACGATCGTGAGATCCTCGCCCTGGTACCGCCCCCGGACGTGGTCGGCGAGCAGCCACATCGCGTGCAGGTGGTCGACCGGGCCGTCGAAGAAGCCCTGCGCCTGCGCGGTGTGCAGGTCGACCGTGACGATCCGGTCCGCGCCGGCCGTGGAGAACATGTTCGCGACCAGCCGTGCCGAAATCGGTTCACGTCCGGCGTACTTGCGGTCCTGGCGCGCGTAGGGAAACGACGGCACGACCGCGGTGATCCTCTTGGCCGAGGCGCGTTTCAGCGCGTCGACCATCAGCAGTTGCTCCATCAGCCAGTCGTTGATGGGCGCGCTGTGGCTCTGCATGACGAACGCGTCCGCGCCGCGCACCGACTCCTCGAACCTGACGAAGATCTCGCCGTTCGCGAAGTCGTAGGCCGACTGCGGTGTGATGGCGACGCCGACGTGCTTGGCGACCGCCTCGGCGAGCTCCGGGTGCGCCCTGCCGGAGAGCAGGATGAGCTGCCGTTTCGCGATGCCCGGCTTGCCACTGACCACGTCACGCTCCACGTTCGTCCGGTGAGGAACCCGATGGTTCAGCATCACGGCGAGATCACGCAAACGGTACGTCCGGCCGGTGAGATTCCACGTTGCCGAGCATTTCTGCGTACCCCCATCGGGCACACCCACACGTAGTCACGCAGCAGGTACGAGATACCACCCTCGGTATAAATCGGCCGATTCGGATTCACCTCTTGGGGTACGTCGAGTGTGATTTCTTGATCAGCGTGCTTGATGGGTCAATGATCATGCCTACGCTCCTGCCATGCCTGCAGACCAGGACACCCCCGGACCGACACAGTCGGCACCACCACCGGGCCCGATCGTGATGAGCACGCCGATCCACGACCAGATCGCGGACCGGCTGGGAGTTCGCCAAAAGCACCGGCGACCGGACTGACCCCGCTTGGGACAACACGACGTTCGGCGGTCGACGACACCTGTCGCGGACAGGTAGGAATGGCCCCTCTGCGCACAAGAGGGGAGCTTGCCGATGCGTTTCACCGTGCTCGCCGCGGCGGCCGCGCTGCTGGTCACCGGGGCACCTGTCGCACTGGCGGAGCCGGGAGTGCCGCGGATCGCCTGGGAGGCGTGCGGACCGGAACACCCCGGCTTCGAGTGCGCCTCCGTGAAGGTGCCGCTGGACTACGACAACCCCCGCGGCGCGACCACTTCGGTGGCGTTGGCGCGCAAACCCGCCACGGACGAGGCGCACCGGATCGGGTCGCTGTTCCTGAACCCCGGCGGACCTGGCGGCTCGGGCGTGGACTTCGCACTGGGATCGGGCGACAGGATCTCGGCCGATCTGCAGGGCCGGTTCGACGTGGTGGGCTTCGACCCGCGCGGGATCGGCCGGTCGGATCCGTTGCACTGCTTTGCCGGCCAAGCCGACCTGGACAAGTTCTTCGAGGGCGTGCCCGGCTTCCCGTACCAGGCCGCGCAGGAACGGCCGTTCTTCGACCGGTACCGCTCGCTCGGACCGGAGTGCCAGGACGACCAGAGGATCGCGCGGCACATGAGCACCGCGGACGTCGCGCGGGACCTGGACCTGCTGCGCCGCGCGGTCGGTGACCGCAAGATCTCGTACCTCGGCTTCTCGTACGGCACCTTCCTCGGCGCCACCTACGCGAACCTGTTCCCGAACAACATCCGCGCACTGGTGATCGACGGTGTGCTGAACTCGGAGCTGTGGTCGAGCGGGCGGCAGGTCGAGTCGGACCGGATCGCGACGAAGGAGGAGTTCCGCGAGTTCCTGCGCAACTGCGACGAGGCGAAGTGCGTCTTCGGCCCTCAGTCTGAGAAGCGCTGGAACGCGTTGCTGGCTTCCGTGCGGGCCAAGCCGATCCAGCTCGGCGACGATGTCTACACCTACGACGCCGTGATCAACGCGGCGATCGGCGCGATGTACAACCCGCGTGACTGGCCGGATGCGGCCGCCCTGTTCGACCAGCTGTCGGATGCGTCTTCATCGAGTGCTGTTTCCGTTGCGGCGGAACCGGATTACGAGAACGGCTTCGACGCCTACAACGGCAACGTGTGCGCGGACATCGAGTTCCCGCGCGGGTTCGACGCCTACCGCGCGACTGCTCGTTACGCCGCAGCGGGTTCGGAGTTCGGCCCGGCGTGGTGGTGGAGCAACGCGGCGTGCGCGAACTGGCCCGTGAACGCCGACCGGTTCGCCGGACCGTGGCGCACGAAGACCAACGCGCCGGTTCTGGTGGTGGGCAACCACTTCGACGGCGTGACGGACTTCCGCGGCGCCCAGGCGGTGAACCGACAGATCGCCGGAAGCCGTTTGCTGGCTTACGCAGGTTGGGGCCACACCGCTTACGGCTTGAGCAAGTGCGCCTCGGACTACACCAACGCGTACCTGCTCAACGGCGCGCTCCCACCAGTCGGCACCGTCTGCCCGGCCAACCCGAACCCGTTCCTGCCCACCACGGCCATCGCCGAACCGCTCTTCCAGCCCACCCGGCGCTGACGTCCCTGGCTTTTCGGCGTCTGCAAGTACCACCAACTCGCAG
>NZ_JYJG01000328.1 GCF_000955955.1 Lentzea aerocolonigenes | reverse complement strand
CTCGCAGTTGGTGGTACTTGCAGACGCCCTCAGCCACCCGGCGCGAGTTCCTGGGCCAGTTCTACGGCGGCGCGGGCCGGGTCGTGGTCGAAGCGGCTGCTGAAAGCGTCGTGCACGCGCCAACCCGCGTGGGTCAGGGCGCGCCAGCGGGCGAGATGCGCCTGTGCCCCTTCCGGGTGCGGGCGCGTCTCCACCGCGACGGCGTCCTCCTTCTCGCCCACCACGAGATCGACCCGCCACTGCCCCACCGGATAGCCCGTCCGCACGGTCAGGCCCGCGGTCGTCAGCTCCTGGGCCAGCCGAGCCGTCCAGGCGTCCGCCGGCTCGGTCCCTGCGGTCTCGGTCGGCGGCACGTCCGCGTGCTTCAGGTACTCGCCGGCCAGTCCCGGCGGTTCGGCGACCGACGTGATCACGTGCACCTTCCCGCGAGCACGCGTGGTCAGCACCGCGAGCAGGTTGGGGTCGTTCACGAACCGCCACCCGCCGGGCTTATCGTCGGCCGCGAGGCTGATCACGACCTCGTCGAACTCGCTGCCCTGCACCCCGTGCACCGTGCCGACGCGCACCCCGCCCTTGGTGATCTCGTCCAGCGTCAGCTCGCCCAGCAGCGCTTCCTCCAGGGCGTCCGCCTGCGCGCGGAACGGCGTCACGACACCGATCGACCGCACGCCCGCCACGATCCGTTTGCGCACGTGGGCGAGCACGGCGTCGACCTCGACCTGGTTCACGCCCTTCGGCGTCCGCGAGCCGGCGACGCGTTCGGTGTCGATGCAGTCGACGTCCGCGATCGCCGGGTGCGTGGTCAGCAACGCGATCTTGCCGTCGTAGAACTTCGCCGCGGCGAACCCGATCAGGTGCGGTGCGCAGCGGTGGTGCTCGTCGAGCCAGTGCACGCCCGCGGTGGCGGCGCCCGCGTCGAACAGGCTCATCTTCGGCACGTCCAGCCGGTCGCGCAGGTCCTGGGTGCCCTCGGCGTCGACCGCCGCCTGCACGGCCTGGTCGCTCACGAACGACACGTGCCGCAGCTGCCGGGGATCACCGCCGATCACCGCGGAACGCCCGCGCAGCAACGCCGGCGCGGCAAGCGGCTGGTCGACGTGGCTCGCCTCGTCGATGATCACCAGGTCGAACATGCCCGGCACCGGAGGCAGGATGTCCTCCACGTCGGACAGCGTGCCCACCCACAACGGCAGCGCGGCGACGAGATCCGCGCTGTCGATCTCGGCCAGTCCCCGCCGCCGTGCCGCCCTGCCCGAGCGCAACGCCTTCGCGAGCGCCGCCACCGCCCGGCGCGCACCCGAGCCGCGGCCGCTGACCGCGAACTCCTTGAGCCACGCGGCAGTCGCCGACCGGGCCGCACTGTCCTGTTCGGACAGCAACAGCCTCAGCTCGGCGAACGTCGTGCCGCCACCGGCCGCGAGCCGCACTGAGGCAGCGGTCTGTTCGGCCGCGACCACAGCCGCCGTCAGGTCCTCGAACGACGCCTCACCCGCACCGGTCAGCTTGCGCGCCCTCGACCGCGCCCACCCGGTCCGCAGCCCACCCAGGAGGCCGGTGCGCGGCCGAAGAAGTCCGTGCAGCGCAACAAAATCAACACCCGCGTCGAACGCATGAGGCGCAATTGACCGATGTCCGGCCATCAGCGAGTGGTGCTTGCGCGCCTCGGCTGCCAGCTCCTCGTCGTGCAACGAAGCGGCGACAGCGCGCTGAATCCGTCCAACAGCCGCGACTTCAGCTCTGCGCACCCGGTCGAGCTCCTTCAGCCGGCCGGGATCACCGGTCGCCGCGAGTCCGTCGGACAGCTCGCGCGCCATCTCCTGGCGCAGCTCCGAGTCGCCGAACAGCACCGGCACCGGCCCACCGGCCCTGCGCAGCGCGGCACCGAGCACGTCGGCGGCGTTGCGGGTGCGGCTGGCGAGCAGCACCGACCGTCCGGCGGCCACGGCGTCCAACGCCAGCGCGGCCAGCGTGTGCGTCTTGCCCGCTCCCGGCGGCCCGCCCACGACCGTGATCCGCGCGCGACGGGCGTGCTCGACCGCCCGTTGCTGGCTGTGGCTCAACGGCAGCAGGGAACTGATCGGCTCGTCGTGCTCGCTCAGAGCCTCACCGGCACCGTAGAGCGCGGCCAGCGCGGTGTCCTCGACACCGGTCGCGGCAGCCCACTGGTACAGCGCCGAGCCCTGCTCTGTCGTCACCACGGTCTCGCCGGCGTTGAGGCCGCACCCCATCGCCACGACCAGCTCCCGGCCGCGGATCAGCGAGCTGGGGTCCTCGCGCACGATCGGCACGTCCTGGAACCCCGCCTGCCGCAACGTCTCGGTGATCCACGCCTCGGTCGGTGCGAGCGCGGCCTCCCGTTCCGCGGTCTTCGCCCAGTCGTCGATCAGCGGGAACAGGGCGACGTCACCGGCGACGTGGAAGGCGTAGTTCAGGCCCAGCCGTGGTGCAGCCGCACCGGCCGCGTGATCAACGGCAGGCACACCCGCCGCCGCTGGCCACCGATGTCCGCGGGTCCGGTGAGATACGCCCAGCCCAGGCGCAGCAGCCGGTCCTCTTGGTGCAGCGCGTCGTACGCGGCGAGGTGCTGGACCTTCTCGCGCTCGTGCCGCGGCGCGGTCCAGGTGATCGGGGTCCACTCCTGGTCCTGCTGCGTCGTCGTGATCGCCCGCCACGCCGGCTCGTGGTCGCCGAACCACAGCAGGCCCGCCGCCTTGCTGAGGTCGAGCTGGACCTTCTGCGGCTGCTCGGCGGCACTGAGCCGGGCCAGGGTGCGCAGGACAGCCGGAACGTTCACCCCCGCCATCTTTCCCGAACCACCAGTGCGAGCTGTGTGCGGTCCCGCAGCCCGAGTTTGCGCAGCGCGCTCGACACGTGGTTCTTCACCGTGCCCTCGGTGATGTACAGCCGCGCGGCAATCTCCCGGTTGCTCGCCCCGGTGCCCACCAGCTCCACGACGTCCGACTCGCGCGAGGACAACAGCTCGTGGCCGGCGAACGTGACCTCGGGTTGGACGACCTCGGCGACCAGCCGGGCCGCGACGGGGCTGTCCAGGATCATCTGCCCGGCAGCGACCTTGTGGATCGCCGCGACCAGGTCGTCCGGCGAGGTGTCCTTCAGCAGGTACCCGAGCGCGCCGGCCTTGAGCGCGCCGAAGATGTACTCGTCCTCCTCGAACGTCGTCAGCACGATGCACGCCACGCCCGGATGATCGGCTTTCAGCGCCCCGATCAACGCCACGCCGTCCATCACCGGCATCCGCGCGTCGACGAGGGCGACGTCCGGGCGTGAGTCCATCGCGTTGAGCGCCTCTTCGCCGTTCGCGGCCTCGGCGACGACCTCGATGCCGTCCTCGATGTCGAGCAACGTCCGCAGCCCGCGCCGCATCAGCACCTGGTCGTCGACCAGCATCACCCTGATCATGCCGGGATCTCGACCCGCAGCTCGAACCCTCCGGCCGCCCGGTTCCCCGCCGTGACCGCGCCTCCCAGCGCCTCCACCCGTTCCCCCAGCCCGACGAGCCCGAAGCCGTCCACCGCCTCGGCGCCCCGGCCGTCGTCGCTGATCATCAGCACGACCCGGTCCGGCGCGAAGCTCAGCTCGGCGACCACCTCGGCGGCCTGAGCGTGGCGCAGGACGTTCGTCAGGCCCTCCTGGAACGCGCGGTACAGCACGATCTCCGCGTCCGGGCCGATCTCGCGTTCCTGGCCCGTCACCTGCAGCCTGACCCGCAGGCCGTCGAACGTCCTGGCGAGCTCCCTCAGCGCGTCACTCCCCCGTCGCCCGTCCAGCACGAGGGGGCGCAACGCGCGCACGGACCGTCGTGTCTCCGTCAACGCCTCCATGGTCAGCAGTTTGGCCTGCCGCACCTCGTCCCACGCCTTGTCCGTCGCGCGTTCCCGGAGCCGTTCCGCGTTCTCCAGCCCGACCTTGACCACTGTCAGGTAGTGGCCCAACGAGTCGTGCATCTCCCTCGCCATGCGCGCACGTTCCTCGGCGACCGCCAGCCGCCGGATCTCTTCTGCCTGCAGCACGGCTTTGCGCACCGCCGCGGCCACGCTGATGCCGAACGCACACAGCACGGCAGAGGTCGAGGCGCTGCGCAACGCGGTGACCCAGTCCTGGCCGTAGATCACCATCCCGCCCACGACGAACAACACGACAGTGACCGCGAGTGTGCCGAACGCCCACCGCGTGCCGAAGACCTGTGTGACGTTGCCGAGCCCGATGAGCAGCAACGGTGCGACGAGCCCGCTGCCGTCCACAGCGCCCAGCACCACACACGCGATCACGAACGCGATGCTCACCGCCCTGCGCGTCGTCGTGATCTCCCACGGCAGCGCGAACCACAACGCGACCACGACGGCCAGCAAACCCACGATCGCCGCGACCCCGAGCCACGCCGGATACGTGGGTGCGCCGAGCAGGTGCACGACGAGCACGGCCGGTGCCACGACCCAGAACAGCACAGTGAACAGCAATGGACGCACTTCGGAGACGCTAGCCAGAAGCCCGCTCGCGCACATCGGACTTCGGTGAGTACCTCACCCATGACTTCGGTCATGGTCTGCTGCCTGCCCGCGGCTGGATGTGCTGCGGGCGTGTTGCTCACAAGATCTCCAGGCATGCGAATCATGTTGGCATTACTGGGTTTCGTCGCCACGATCCTGATCGTCGGCGTACTGGTTCAGCTCGCGACGGCATCGCTGCCGATGCCGGTGCCGATGGTCGTCGGGGGCCTGGCGGCGTCGGCGGCCGTGTTCGGCCTGGTGCGCCTGCTGCGGCGGCGCCTCGACCGCAAACCGCAGGATCTCGTCAGGTTCGACCGCACCACAACGCCGTTGCTGCTGTCGGGCATCGCGATCGCCGTCGTGGTGGCGCTGCTGGGAGGAGCGGTGAGCGTCTGGCTGGGCTTCGCGGACTGGGGAGTGGACTGGAGTGCTGCCGCCGAGGTGGGCATGCCGGCCGTGATCGTCTCGCTCGCCGCGAGCACGTTGCTGGCCCAGGGATTCCCGGAGGAGCTGGTGTTCCGCGGCTACATCTTCGCCAACCTGCGCGAGAAGATGCCGGCCTGGGCGACCGTCGTGGTCACCTCGCTGATCTTCGGGTCGATCCACGTCTTCTCGCACGGCGGCGCGAACACGTTGACCGAACGGCTGGTCTACGCGGTGATGGCGGCCGGGTTCGGGCTGATGCTGGCGACCTGCCGGGTGGTGAGCGGGTCGCTGTGGCTCGGCGTCGGGTTCCACGCGGGGCACGACGCGTTCGTGCGGATGTTCGTGACGCTGCGCCCCGACGCGTTCATCGGGGCGCAACTGGTCACCTTCAGCGCGTTGGTGCTCGCCGCCTACCTCACAGGGTCAGGCTCCAGGTGTCGATCGTTCCGACGTCAGCCGTCGCCGCGTCCCTGACCTGGAGCTTCCAGGTTCCGTTGCGGGCCTCGGACGACAGGTTGACCGTGAACGTCTGGTCGATGTCGTCCGCGCTGCCACCCGAGCGGTTGCTCAGGTTGTACGCCGAACCGTCCGGTGCGACCAGGTCCACCACCAGGTCACCCCGGTAGGTGTGCTTGATGTGCACCTCGACCTTGCTGGACGCCGACGCGGTGCCGGTGCAGCCGGAGACGACGATCGACGACGACACCGTGGAGTTGTCCGGGATCGCCACGTCGGTGCCGTTGGTCTGCGTGCCGCACGAGGCCGCGCCGACCGTCCACGTGAACGAAGCACTGCCCGAACCACCTGCGGAAGCGGTGGCCGTCGCCGTCACGTTGTACGTGCCCGCAACGGAAGCCGTGCCCGAAACAAGACCCGAAGAGCTGATCGACAGACCGGCCGGCAGCCCGGTCGCGGACCACGTGTACGGCGCGGTACCACCGGAGGCCGACAGCTGGAGCGACACCGAACCGTCGAGGGCGGTCGTCTGCGCGCCGGGGTTGGTCACGGAGACGCCGGGAACACCACCGGAGTTGGTGCGCAGCAACAGGTTCGCCGAGTTGGCACCAGGGCTGGTGACCTTGTTCGGCGTGGCCGCGGCCTTGATCGCCGCCTGCACCTCGGCCGGCGTCTTGGACGGGTTGTCCGCCAAGTACAACGCGGCCGCGCCGGCGACGTGCGGCGAGGCCATGGACGTGCCGCTCATCGTGGCCAAGCCGGTGTTGTTGTTGTACGACGCGGAAATGATGTCCTGGCCGGGCGCGAACAGGTCGCTGCACGTGCCGTACGACGAGAACGACGCGCGGGCGTCGGTGCGGGCGGTCGCCATGACGTTGATCGTCTCGGTGACGCGCTGCGGCGAGTACTTGCACGAGTCGTCGTTGAAGTTGCCCGCCGCCACCACGTACGTGACGCCGTGAGAGATCGACGCGCGCACGGCGTCGTCGAGCACACGGCTCGGCTCGTTCGCGGTTCCGGTGTAGAGGCTCATGTTCGCGACCGCCGGCAGGACGGCGTTCGCGGTCACCCAGTCCACACCAGCGGCCTCGGTGGACACGGATCCGCCGCCCTGGCAGTTGAGCACCCGGACGGCCTTGAGCTTCACGTTCTTGGCGACACCGAACGTCGCGCCGCCAACGGTTCCGGACACGTGGGTGCCGTGACCCATGCAGTCCTTGCCGTTCTGGCCGTCGGTGAACGCGTCGAACCCGAACGTCGCGCGCCCGCCGAAGTCGGTGTGGTTGTAGTTGATGCCGGTGTCGATCACGTACGCGGTGACGTTCGACGCGTCCGTGCTGTAGCTGTACTTGTTGTTCAGCGGCAGATCCGCCTGGTCGACGCGGTCCAGGCCCCACGACGGCGGGTTGAGCTGGTCGGTCAGGACCTGCACGGTGCGGTCCTGCTCCACATAGGCCACGGCCGGGTCGGCGGCGAGGCGCTTGGCCTGCTTGGCCGACATGGTGGCGGAGAAGCCCTTGAACGCGGCCTTGTAGGTGAACCCGATCCTGCCGCCGTACTTCCCGGCCAGCTCACCGGCGCGGCCGCCGACCTCCGACTGGGTCATGGTGTTCTTCAGGACGACGATATAGC
>NZ_JYJG01000327.1 GCF_000955955.1 Lentzea aerocolonigenes | reverse complement strand
GCTGTCCTGGACGGCGTTCGGCGCGCTTTCCGCGACGATCGGTCCCTCCGGCTGCGCGACAGCGGCCTGTGGGAGCGCTAACACCGTGCCAACGGCGGCAATCGCCGCCACACCGAGCGTGCGCAGGGTGCGTTGTCTCATCACTGCTCCTTGATCGCAGGGAACCGCGTGCGAACGCGGGCCGGCCCTCGACAGCCCATGCAGGTGCGTTCACACGCGGTTGCGAAACAGCGTTAGTCCGTTTTCGGACGTGATGAGTCTTTAGTTGCGACAACGACCAGAACAAGCGACTTTCGGTGGTTGTTATCCGGCGAGCGCGAAGAGTTCGTCCGGGCGGCCCGACTGCTTGAGGACCGCGAGGGACTGCTTCTCGAGCTGGCGGATCCGCTCGCGGGTCAGGCCGAGCTCCTCCGCGACCTCCTGGAGGGTGCGCTCACGCCCGTCCTCCAGGCCGAAGCGCAGGCGCATGATCCGGCCCTGCCGCTCGGGCAACACGTCCAGCAGCGACCGCACGCCGTCGGTGAACTCCTGCTGCTCCACCATGTCCGGCGCCGAAACGCCGTCGGTGTCCTGGATCAGGTCGCCCAACACCGATCCGCCGTCGTCGCCGACCGGCGTCTCCAGCGACACGCAGGTGCGTGCCGCGTCGCGAAGATCCTGCACACGCGTCGGCGAACACTTGGCCTCGGCGGCGATCTCCTCGACCGTGGCCTCGCGGCCGAACTGAGCGGACAACTTCTGCCCGATCTTCCTGAGCTTGTTGACCTCTTCGACGACGTGCACGGGCAGGCGGACCGTGCGGGTCTGCTCGGCCAGACCCCGTTCGATCGCCTGACGAATCCACCACATGGCGTAGGTGGAGAACTTGTAACCCTTGGCGTAGTCGAACTTCTCGACCGCGCGGATCAGCCCGAGGTTGCCCTCCTGGACCACGTCCCCGAAGGGCAGGCCGCGGAACGAGTGCTTCTTCGCGACCGACACGACCAGGCGCAGGTTCGCGCGGATCATGTGGTCCTTGGCGCGCTCGCCCTGGGCGGCGATCCTGCGCAGCGAACGGCGGTCACGCGTGGTGTCGCCGGACGCGAGCAGATGGGCGGCGTAGACCCCCGCCTCGATGCGCTTGGCGAGGTCGACTTCCTCGGACGCGGTGAGCAGCGGCGTGCGCCCGACCTCGCGCAGGTACAAGCCGACCGTGTCCGCGTCCTGCTGCCCGGACGCGCGGTTCTTCAGATCTGCAGGCATGCCAAATCCCCCGTATCCGTTGGCAGGAGTGGCAGCCGGAACTGGCTGCACGTGGTGTAACGGTTCAGTGGTCCATTTCATTCCGCGGTTTTTGCTGTGACCTCAGCCTCACCCGCGTGATCGCGTGGTGCTCCACCGCGCGGATCTCGATCTTCCAGCCGGCGACCTCCACCACGTCACCGGGTTCTTCCGGGATGCGGCCCAGCAGCACCAGCACGAGACCGGCGATCGTCGCGTACGACCCGGGCGGGCCGGTCAGCTCGACGCCGACGTCCACCAGATCGTGCACCGGGAACGTGCCGGGCAGCTCGACCGATCCGTCGGCCGCGGCCTTGATCGCCACCACGTCCGAGTCGGTCTCGTCGTAGATCTCACCGACGACCTCCTCGAGCAGGTCCTCCAGCGTCACGATGCCGTCGACCGCACCGTGCTCGTCCACCACCAGCGCCAGCTGCTCGTGCTCCGCCTTCATCCGCCGCAACGCGTCCGTCACGCGCACCGAGTCCGGCAGGAACATCGGCGCCCGTCCGACTTCCGACAACGGCCGGGCATCGTCGAGCAGATCACGCAGGTGGACCACGCCGACCACGTCGTCCAGGTGACCTTCCTTCGTCACCGGCGCCCGCGAGTGTCCTGACCTCGCCAAGATTTCCCGCGCCTGCGGGGTCGTCAAACCTTGTTCCAGCACCGTGACGAGCCGGCGCGGCACCAGCACCTCGCGCAACCGTCGTTCGTGGATTTCCAGCGCACCCGTCATGATCGTGCGCTGTTCCGGGTTCAGGTGTTGCTGCACCTCGACGAGATCACGCAGCTCCTCCGGCGACATCTGCTCCTCCTCGACGTCCGGATCGCCGCCGAGGATCCGCACCACGAGGTCGGTCGCCTTGCTGAGCAGCCACACCGCCGGCCTGGACACGGTGGACAGCAGGTCGAGCGGGCGCGCGACGATCTTCGCCCAGCGCAGCGCGTACTGCATCGCCAGCCGTTTGGGCGCCAGCTCCCCGAACACCAGCGTGAAAAACGTGAGAACGATCGTGACCAGCGCGATCGCCACGCCGTTCGCGGCTCCGTCGAGGAACCCCAGCAGGGGCACGAGCGGCTGTGCGAGCGACACCGCCGCGGTGGCCGAGGCGAGGAAGCCGGACAGCGTGATGCCGATCTGGATGGTCGCGAAGAACCTGTTCGGATCACGTGCGAGGCGGACCAGCACGCGATGCCCGTCGCGTTCCAGCGAACGCAGCTGCCCCTCCCGCAACGACACCAGCGCCATCTCACTGCCGGAGAACGCCGCGTTGACCAACACCAGGACCGCGACCAGCGCGAGGTTGAAGCCGTACCCGTCCACACGTTTGGGTTAGCACGCGTGGTGGTATTTCGCACCCTGACGGCCGTCTTGAGCAGCCAGGAGGCCTCAGCCGAACGAGGTGGGGATCTAGATGGAAACTCCAGAGGTGCTGAGCGCCTCCGCGAGGACCCTGCACACCCTGCCGGAAGATCAGCCCGACCTCGCCGCCATGCGCAAGTGGGTCGGCTCTCTGCTGGGAGATCTTCCTGAGGACGTCCGGCTCGACGTTCTTCTCGTGTGCACCGAACTCGCCAGCAACTCCTACGAACATGCGACCGGACCACGCGCCGTGAGAGTGCGGCGGTACGTCGACCACATCCGAGTCGAGGTCGACGACCACACGCCGGCATCGCTACCGCAACTGGGTGAGTCACGACTCGGGAACTCACGAGGCCGTGGCTTGATGTTGATCGCCGCTATCTCTCGTTGCTGGGGCACGCGCGAGATGGTGGGCGGCAAGACCGTGTGGGCTGAGGTCGCCGCATAGTCCGCCTGTGCGTTTCGCACAGAGAAGTCGTGACACGGCACGGATGGGTTCTGCGGGGAACTTCTTCGACTCTCGACGCATGACAACGAGCTCGGGTGGGACGCGCACGCCCTGCCGCGCCGGCGACCGGAGTTTTGCGTCGTATTTCTGCGGCGTGTTCGACCTGGTCATCGCCCTCACGATCCCCGCTGAAGTGGTTCTAGGCTGATGGCGATGAACGATCTTCCGCACACCGCGCTGCGCGGCACCCTGCACGTGCTGTGGGTGGCGACGCTCGTCGTGCCGCTGGTGTCGGTGCTGCGCGAACCTTCCGCCACCCGCTGGATCGGGGTGCTGGGCCTGCTGATCGTGGCCGTGGCGTACGCGGTGGCGCTGCGGGAGGCCAGGCTGTGGGTGCTCGTGGCCGCGATGCTCGTGTCGATCCCGCTGGTGGCGCCGGTCGGGCCGGACGAGCTGTCGACCTGGGCGTGGATCGGCGGTGGCGCGGCCGGATTCGCTCCCCTGCTGCTCAGCGGCGTCTGGCGGTGGATGGCGGCGCTCGGCGCGGTCGTGCTGTCCGGGCTGGTCGGGTTCTTCGTGACCCGCGACCACACGACGTACCAGATGATCGCGGCAGCGGTCGGGGTGACGATCATCGCGCTGGCGGGGCTGCCGATGTGGTTCGCCGGGTTGCTGGCCCAGGCGCGGGCCGGGCGCGAGGCACGGGCGGAGCTGGCGGTCAGCGAGGAGCGGCTGCGGTTCGCCCGCGACGTCCACGACCTGCTCGGGCATCGGCTGACGGTCATTGCCTTGAAAGCCGAGCTGGCCGGGCGGCTCGCGTCGTCGGATCCCGAACGGTCGTCCGCCGAGGCGTTCGAGGCTCAGCGACTCGCCTCGTCGGCGCTGGCGGAAGTCCGGGACGCGGTCCACGGCTACCGGTCGGTGAACCTCCCCGAGCAGCTCGAAGCCGTGCGGAACGTGCTGCGGGAGGCCGGGATCCGCTGCACCGTCTCGGACGTCCCCGTGCACGGCGAGAGCGCCACCCAGCTCGCGCTGGCGTTGCGCGAGGCCTGCACGAACGTGCTGCGGCACAGCCACGCGACGTGGTGCATGATCGACGTCGCTCTGCAGGACGGGGAGGTGCGGATGACCGTCACGAACGACGGCGCCGGTCTGGAGCCCTCCCGCGAAGGCAACGGGATCAGGGGTATGGGCGAACGGCTCGCGGCGGTCGGCGGGAAGGTGTCCGTGGAGCGGTCCTCGGCGGAGTTCACGCTGCAGGTCGTGGTGCCCGCGTGATCAGGGTGCTGCTGGCCGACGACGAAGAACTGATCCGCGACGCGCTCGCGGCGTTGCTCGATCTGGAGCCGGACCTCGAAGTGGTGGCTCGGGCGGGCGACGGCCGGGCCGCTGTCGAGGCCGCGCTGTCGAGGCCGCACGGGCGCACCGCCCGGACGTCGCCGTGGTGGACCTGCAGATGCCGGAGCTGGACGGCCTGGAGGTCACCGAGGAGCTCGCCCGCGTGCTCCCGTCGTGCGCGGTGGTGATCCTGACCGGTCGTGGCCGGCCACCGCATCTGCAGCAGGCTCTGCACGCGGGCGCGAAGGGGTTTCTCCCCAAGGGATCGCCGGGCGGCACGCTGGCCGACGTGATCCGTCGCGTGCACGGCGGGTCGCGGTGGGTCGATCCCGCACTGGCCGCGGACGCTCTTGCCGCACCACCCTGTCCTTTGACGCAGCGCGAGCTGGAAGTGTTGCGGCTGACCGAGTTCGGCACGCCGGTCACGGCGATCGCCGCGCGCACCTCGTTGTCGGCAGGGACGGTGCGCAACCACCTGGCCGCGGTCGCCTCGAAGCTCGGGGTCGCGAACCGGGCCGACGCCTTCCGGCTGGCGTACGAGCACGGGTGGCTTTGAGGTCGTGAAACCGTGCCGGCCCGGCTCAGCGATGCAGGCAGGCCGGCACCGTCAACGTCGTGGACTGACCGTCCGTCAGCGTCCGCACGCTCGCTCCGAGCAGGAGATCACCCGCCTTGTCCAGCACCGCGCGAGCGACGCGGCTGCGGTCCTCGCCCCGTTCGAACACCCGCATGACCTTCGCACCGGCATTCACCGCCCGCGTCCAGCCCTTCGAGTGCGGGACCTCCAGCCAGTCCGCGACCTCCTCGTCCACGACCTGGCGCACCATCGCCGCCACCACACCGTCGAAAGCCTTGCCTGGCACGAACTTCTCGTACAGCTCGACGAGGTTCCTGGTCAGCTCCACCCCTTCCGGCGACGGCGCGTAGGAGGCCCTGACCAGGCTCGCGCTGAGCTCCTCCGCTTCCAGAAGGGTTTCTGGCATCGCGTCGGGCCGGATGCCGAGCACCGCGCCCGCGACGCGCCAGACGTGGTAGTAGTCCTCGGCCTCGGTGTCCGTGACCGAGACGCCGATGCGGCGCATCCCGTCGATCACCTGAACGCTGAAGATCAGCATCGCGCCGAGCAGGTCCTGCTGGCACACGGGGACCCCGTCCGCCTCCCGGTCCCATTCGGGCGAGCGCGAGACGAAGTAGCGGACCGCGGCGTGGATGAGCCTGGTCTTCTGGATCGTCGGAACGAACGACCCGCCCGTGCCGAAAGCGTTGGGCGCCATCATGTTCAGCACGAACTGCGAAGTCTCGGAAAGCCTGCGGTGCGGCTGGTTCAACCGGTGCGTGAGGGTGAGGACACGAGATGGCCTGGGTTGCGCGTAGCAGTTGACCATCGCGCCGAACGACAGCACTGACGCCACGTGCACGCCATCGTCGATGAAGAACTCGTGCGCGCGGGCGACGCGCTCCTCGTCCATCCACCTGGGCGGGGTGCCGGTGGCGATCAGGTAGTCCCTGATCGCAGGCGGCAGGCCGGCCGGGATCGGCTCGTCGTTGCCGCGGAACTCCTGCAGCACCCGGTTGACGTCGTCGAGGCCGCCGCTCTCGACCAGGCCGGCGATCACGGCGTCGGCGAGCGGGTCGCCCTCGTACTTCAGCGCATGCAGGTCCACAGGCCGAACATAGGGCCGCCCGCACGCGTGCCCTCGTGGTGATCACCTCTTCGGCCCAGCGAATCCACGCGTTCGCGGGAGCCAGCGTTCCTGTTCGGGTCAAGAAGGACGCGGACCGTCTACTGAGGGATGTGCTGAGCGAGCACGCCACGCGCCCGCCGCGTGCTGCCAGTTCGGCCGGGCGGCACGCCGGTCTCCAGTCGAGCCTTCCAGCCTGGTGCGCGCGCCTCGTGCTAACCCTTGGTCAGCACGTCGAACGCATGCCTGCGATGTTCCGCGAACAACTTCAACGCACCGTCCACATTGCCCAGTCGCAACGCCGCCACCAGGTCGCGGTGCTCCTCGCGGATCTGCTCCAGGTAGCCGTCGGTGCTGACCCCGACCCGCGTGATCAGGAACAGGTGCACCTGCGAGCGGATCGCCTCCCACGCCTGCTGCAGCCGCGAGTGGTTCGCGGCGGCGTAGACGGCGTCGTGGAACGCGATGTCGCAGCGCACCATCTCGTGCGGCGTGTCGGCGCGGTCCATCGCGGCCGCGGTCTTCTCGATCAGCGACAGGTCCGCGTCGGTCGCCTGGTCCACCACCCGGCGCACCGCCAGGACCTCCAGCGCGCCGCGGAGACTGTCCAGTTCGGCCACGTCCTGCAACGACAGCGCGGTCACCGTGGCGCCTCGGTGCCACTCGGTGTGGACGAGGCCCTCGCGTTCGAGCTTCTGCAGCGCCTCGCGGACCGGGCCGCGGCTGACCTCCAGCGCCTCCGACAGTTCCGTCTCGCGCAGGGCCTCGCCTGGCGCGTACCGGCCGTCGAAGATCGCCTCGCGGATCTCGTCGGCGACCTCGGTGCTCAGACCTCGGCGGCGTGCGGGACCCATCTTCGTCATGTCGCAATGTTAACAAGACCACAAGGTGGCAACTTGTCTCAATGTTAACATTCCTACATGCCGAACATCCCACGCTTTCACCTGGCCATGCCGGTCGACGACCTCGACGCCGCCCGCCGCTTCTACGGCGAAACGCTCGGCCTCGAGCAGGGCCGCAGCTCCGACACCTGGATCGACTGGAACCTGCACGGCCACCAGTTCGTCACGCACCTCGCGCCGAAGAGGACCGAGCAGGTGCACAACCCGGTCGACGGCCACGACGTACCGGTCCCCCACTTCGGCCTGGTCCTGACGGTCGACGAGTTCGAGAAGCTCGCCGGCAAGCTCCAGGAAGCGGGCACGAAGTTCGTCATCGAGCCGTACGTGCGGTTCAAGGGCGAGCCCGGCGAGCAGTGGACGATGTTCCTGCTGGACCCGGCCGGCAACGCACTGGAGTTCAAGGCGTTCGCGGACGACTCCCAGGTGTTCGCGGTCTGAACCCCCAAGCCCAGGTAAAAATCTTGCACACCGCGCAAGTTTCGGTAGCGTGGGAGGTGACGCCGAGCCACGACCCGGTCACCCCGGGTCAGAGGGAAAGAGGCCACCATGACCACGGCAGAGCGGCAGCGCAGTGCGCAGGAGCTCATCCGCCCGCAACTGCCCGCCGAGCTCATCGAGCGCGGCAAGTGCCCGTTCGATCCGGCCAGCGGGCTGACCGAGTTGAGCGGGCACGGGCGGATTCACCGGATCGAGCACAACGGCGAGTCGGTCTGGCTCGTCACCGGGCACGAGGAGGCGCGGGCCGTCCTCGCCGACCCGCGGATGAGCTCGGACCGCATCAACAGCCCGCGGGCGCGCAAGCTCATCTCGCCGGAACTGCACGCCAAGATCTTCCCGCCGGAGCGGCAGGCCGGGTCATTCATCTTCATGGACGCCCCCGAGCACACCCGTTACCGCAGGCTGCTGACCGGCCAGTTCACCGTGCGCAGGATGCGGGACCTGACGCCGCGCGTGCACGAGATCGTCACCGCCCAGCTGGACGCGATGATCGAGAAGGGCCCGCCGGCGGACCTGGTGCGGGACTTCGCGCTGCCGGTGCCGTCGTTGGTGATCTGCGAGCTGCTGGGCGTCGACTACGGCGACCGCGAGGAGTTCCAGCACCGCACGTCCAAGCTGCTCAGCCTCAAGACCACGATCGACGAGCAGATCGAGGTCGGCACCGAGCTGCGGAAGTTCATGCTGCAGCTCGTGCGCGCCAAGCAGCGCGATCCCGGCGACGACCTGCTGTCCGGGCTGGTCCGCGACACCGACCTGACCGAGTTCGAGCTCGCCGGCATCGCGAACCTGCTGCTCATCGCGGGTCACGAGACCACGGCGAACATGCTCGCGCTCGGCACGTTCGCGCTGCTCGAACACCCCGGGGAGTTCGCGAAGCTGCGCGAGCACCCGGAGCTCGCCGAGAACGCGGTGGAGGAGCTCCTGCGCTACCTGTCGATCATCTCGATGGGCGTCAGCAGGCACGCCAAGGAGGACGCCGAGATCGGCGGCGTCACCATCCGCAAGGACGAGACCGTCGTCGTTTCAGTGCCCGCCGTGAACCGCGACGAGAGCCAGTACCCGGACCCACACGAGCTGCGCGTCGACCGTCCGCGCGGGCACCACGTGGCGTTCGGGCACGGCATCCACCAATGCCTCGGCCAGCAGCTGGCCCGCGTGGAGATGGTGGTCGGCTTCACCGAGCTGGTGCGCAGGCTGCCGAACCTGAAGCTCGCCGTGCCCGCGGACGAGGTGCCGCTGCGCACCGACATGTCGATCTACGGCGTGCACGCCCTGCCGGTGAAATGGTGACAGTCACCTGGTGAACCCGGCGCCGAGCTGGTCGATCATCTCCCCGACCAGCTCGGCCGCCGTGTACTTCTCGGACGCGGACGGCGTGTCCAGCCACCACTGCACGACCGCGCGCAAGGTCGCCAGGATCGTCGAGGCAGTGACCATCGGATACGGGTCCACCGACGCGTCGAGCCCGCACCGCCGCGCGATCACCGCGGTCAGCTCCTGTTCGCGAGCGGAGTAGGCCGCGAACACGTGCGGCAGCAGCGCCGGATGGCGGCGCAGCTCCCGCGACTGGCGCAGGCGGTCGAGGTCGACCTCCTGCGGATAGATCGACTGCAACGCCCCGCGCAGCGCCACCAGCACCGGCTCGTCCGGTGGCCGGGCCGCGAACGCCCGCACGAACGTCTCGGCCGTCTGCTTGTCGCCGGCCATCACGGCCTCCTCTTTCGAGGAGAAGTAGTTGAAGAACGTCCGCAGCGACACCCCGGCCGCCCGCGCGATCTGCTCCACCGTCACGCCGTCGTAGCCGTGCTCGACGCACAGGCTCCACGCGGCGTCCCCCAGCGCCACCCTGGTAGCCGCTTTCTTGCGTTCGCGCAGGCCTGTCATGGCGCAAAGGTTAATGCGCCACCGCGGAAGCGACGTGCTGAGACGCCCGGTACCGGAAATTGGTTTAGACCTTGCCACCACGTGATCGTCTCACTACGGTCCGTGAGAACGCTCTCACGACCTACGGAGGACCGGGTGCGCCTACTCGGAGTCGTCGTACTGGCCGGTGCCCTGCTCACCACCGGCCAGGCACATGCCTCTCCCCCACGAGCAGACGACGCACCGGCCGTCACCCTCATCACGGGCGACCAGGTGCTCACCGGCCAGCGCGCCATCAGACCGGCACCGGGCCGCGAGCACGTCCTCTTCACCACCTACACCGCTCAGGGCCACGAGTACGTGGTGCCGGACGACGCCATCCCGATGATCTCGGCCGGCCGTCTCGACGAGCGCCTGTTCGACGTCACCGAGCTCGCCACGTACGGCGGCGCCCTGCCGGTGATCGTCACCTACCCCGCCGGCACCCTCAACGCGCAGTCCGGCATCCAGTTGCGCAGCATCAACGGTGTGGCGTTCGACGCGGCCAAGACGCCGCTCGTGGGCGGTCTGTCGACGTCGAGCGCGAAGAAGATCTGGCTCGACGCCAAGCGCAAAGCAAGCCTGGACCGCAGCGTCCCGCAGATCAACGCCCCGGCCGCGTACGCCGCGGGCTTCACCGGCAAGGGCACCACCGTCGCCGTCCTCGACACCGGCGTCGACAACACCCACCCGGACCTGAAGGACCGCGAGATCGGCTCGCGCAACTTCACGAACTCCCCGGACGACGGCGACCACTACGGCCACGGCACGCACGTGGCGTCGATCATCGCGGGCACCGGTGCGAAGAGCGGCGGCAAGTACCACGGCGTCGCACCGGACGCGAGCATCCTCGACGTGAAGGTGCTGGGCGACAACGGTTCCGGCCAGGACAGCGGCATCATCGCCGGCATGGAGTGGGCGGTCGAACAGGGCGCCCAGGTCGTCAACATGAGCCTCGGCGGCTACGACACGCCGGAGATCGAACCGCTCGAGGAGGCCGTCAACCGGCTGTCCGAGAAGGGCACGCTGTTCGTGATCGCGGCGGGCAACAGCGGCCCGGACGCGAGCACCATCGGCTCCCCCGGCACCGCCGACGCGGCTCTCACCGTCGGCGCGGTCGACGACCAGAACCAGATCGCGGAGTTCTCGAGCCGCGGCCCGACGAAGGCCGGCACGCTCAAGCCCGACCTCACCGCGCCGGGCGTCGGCATCGTCGCGGCCCTGCACTCCGACGGCCGGATCGGCCCGCCGGTCGTCGAGGGCTACACCTCGCTGGATGGCACGTCGATGGCCACGCCGCACGTCGCGGGGGCCGCGGCACTGCTTCGCCAGCAGCACCCGGAACTCAAGGGCGGCGAGCTCAAGGCCAGGCTCACCGGCAGCACCACGCCGACCGCGAAGCTGACCCCGTTCGAACAGGGCTCCGGCCGCGTCGACGTCGCCAAGCTGATCAAGCAGAACGTGACGTCGAACCCGACCAGCATCAGCTTCGGCTCGCACCAGTGGCCGCACACGGGCTCTCCCGCGCTGACCAAGGAGATCACCTACTCCAACGCGGGTTCCGAACCGGTCACCCTCGACCTCACCACCGAGACGAACGGCTCGCTGTTCAGCGTTTCGCCCGCTCGACTGACCGTGCCCGCAGGAGGTTCGGCGACCGCCACGGTCACGGCGGACATCGCCGAGCAACCGAACGGTGGAGTGCTGGGAGGCGCGATCGTCGCAAGTGGACTCCGTACGGCCGTGGTCGTCGACCTGGAGACCGAGAGCTACGACGTCAAGATCACCGGCACCGAGCGCTCGGGTGTCTCCACGACCCAGACGTTCGCGTTCCTGATCAACGTCGACACCGGCGCCCGCGTGTGGCCGAACAGCGAAACCGGCGTCGCCCGTCTCGCCAAGGGCCACTACATCCTCACGGGCAGCGTCATGTCGTCCGAGGGCGCCTACACCCACGACGTCATCAACTACCCGAACCTGACCGTCACCGGCGCCACCACGATCAACCTCGACGCCCGCAAGGCCGGGCACGTCGAGGTGAAACTGCCCGTCACCGCGCAGCTCTCGTTGCTGCAGACCGGTTTCGAACGCGTCGTGAACGGCACCAGCTACACCATCGGCAACTTCTCGGTCGGCGGCTCGATCGGCCACCTCGGCGTCGCGAGCCTCGGCCCGGACTCGCCGGAGGTCACCGGCAAGACCGCGACGTTCTGGAACGCGGGCGCGGACTTCTACGGCCTGGCCTGGTACCAGGAGGGCCACGCGCCCAACGGCCTCACCAAGACGGTCTCGCGCAAGGACCTGGCCGCGGTCAAGGTCGACATGCCCGCGCTGAAGGCAGGCCAGAACGCCACGATCGGCCACACGTCGGCTCCGGCCGGCCGCGCCGACTGGGGCTACGGCTCGCTGGACAACCTGGCCGCCGGCCCGCGCACCGAGTACTACGGCGGCGAGGGCGGCGACTGGTCGCGCAGGTTCAACCTGTTCGACGAGAACGGCAACATCGGCGCGCTCGTCACGCCGCTGCGCCACTACAAGCCGGGCCGGTCCTACGTGGAACCGTTCAACCGCGCGGTGTTCGGCCCCGCCCTGCCCGAGACCCGCGACATCCCGCACACGTTCCGCACCGGCGACCTGATGCGCGTCACGGTTCCGCTGTTCGGTGACAACGCGGGCAACGAGGGCTACAGCCCGACCACGTCAGCGCAGACCACGGTGTATCGCGACAACGCCAAAGCGTGCGAGACGGCCGAAGCGGGCTGGTGCCTTTTCGACACCGAACCGGGCGCGGCTTCGTACCGCGTCGAGACCACCGCGGTTCGGGACACCTCCTTGAGCACCAAGGTGTCCGGCGTCTGGACGTTCCGCAGCGACACCACGCCTCGCCAGACCGCTCTGCCGTTGAGCGTCGTCCGCTTCACACCGCAGCTGGACGACAACGGCTACGCCCAGGCAGGCCGCATGCTCGCCGTACCGGTCTCAACGCAGTCGCAGACCGGCTCGGTGCACGTGACGTCCGTCGAGGTCTCCTACGACGGCGGCACGACGTGGCGAAGCACGCCGGTGACCAGTGGCCGCGTGCTGCTCGCCCACCCGCAGAACGCCAAGTCGGTCTCCTTGCGCGCCAAGGCGTCCGGCTACGGCCAGACCGTGGAGCAGACCGTCATCAACGCCTACCTGCTCCGCTGATGAACCGGCCCGCGTGCTCCTCAGCCCACAAGGCCAACGAGCGCGCGGGCCTCCCCAGCACGTCTTCCACGCGCCTGGTCCTCGGACTGCCCGACGTACCGGATCTCCGCCCCACCGCGTTGCTGATCGCCCCCGCAACGAGAATCGTCATGACAGCGACGGTGGAACCTGTAGTCGACTGAAGATCAACCCAAGGGGGCTGGGGTGCGGGAACTGACGGACGAGATGGTGATCGACCACTGCCCACCTGCTCCGAAGCCGCCAGCGCCCCACGACATCACTATCCCGGGCCGTCACGTGGCCGAGATCGCCAAGCACCCCGACGGGCGGCTGGCGGTGATCAGCTGGTCGTCGCCGAAGATCGACCCCGGCCTGCTCAATCCGGCGCTGCACGTGATCGAGAACGGCAGGATCACCGACCTCGGCGCGACGCCGGCCGATGCGGGCTCGCCCGTCTGGTGGGGCGACGAGATCTACTACCTCGCGCTGACGCCACCACATCTGCAGGGCGGCAACGCGGTGTTCGACCAGCGCCACCGCAACCTCACCCCGGGCATGCCCGCCTGTCCCGCCGAGCTGGTCCAGGACGACGGCAATGCGCCGATCATGATCGTGGCAGCCGGGCTGGACACCGAGTTCCACCGCCTCGGAGGAGGCCTCCTCGCGCGCATCACGGGTGCGCACCGGCCACGCGGCGGGCGCGCCGACGAACTCGGTGACATTCCGTGGGGTGTGCAGGAACGTCTCCGTTACCAGGCCCAGGACGGACTCGACCTCGACGGCCTGCTGGTGCTCCCCGTCGGCAAAACCCGAGCCGACGGACCGTTTCCGCTCATCACGCTCGTGCACGGCGGCCCGTACGACCGGTGGGCCGACGACTTCCAGCTGCATTGGGTGCCGTCGGCGCAGTGGTTCGCGCACCAGGGGTTCGCGAGCTTCCTGCCCAACCCCAGAGGCAGCCTGGGCCGTGGCCACGAGTTCGCCGCAGCGGTCAGCAGAAGAGTCGGCCAGGAGGAGTGGCACGACATCGAGGCCGGGATCGATCTCCTCATCCACCAAGGAATCGCCAACCCGGACCGGCTCGGCATCTCCGGCTGGAGCCACGGCGGGTTCATGGCGGCCTGGGCGACCACGCGGACCGACAGGTTCAAGGCCGCGCTGGTCGGCGCGGGCATCTCCGACTGGCCCGAACTGATCGCGCACGGCGAGTGGGGCGCGTTCGAGGCGGCCCTCGGCGACGGCCCCGAGCACAGCCCGATCACCTACGCGGACCGGATCCGCACGCCGCTGCTCATCGTGCACGGCGCCGACGACACCAACGTGCCGGTGGAGCAAGCCGAACTGCTGCACCGAGCGGTGCAGACCTCGGAACTGAAGATCTATCCCGGCGAGGGGCACTCACTCCGCACCCGTGAGCACAGGCTGGATCTGCTGAACCGAGCCAGAAGGTTCTTCGCGAAGCTCTGAGTTTTGCGCAAGGCTTACGCAAAAGCCGCAAGCTGATCGTAAGCCTGCGCAAGCGGACGCATCGACCGAGAATCAATTTCTGAGCGGCGTTCGGGCGCAAACTTCCCACAGCCAGCAGGCAACTACCGCTGGTGATCGCCCCTGCCACGCCTACGACGAGGGCCAAGCACCGGAACAGGAGCACGTCTTTCCTGTTCAGAGGGCTCTGTCGCAAATTTGCGCAATCACGTCGACATATTGCGGTAATCTGCTGGGCACTTCTACGGTGAGGCGCGCCACACCCCCTCGCGTCCCCACCGAGAAGGGCCAAGCACGCCATGTCAAAGACGACACGCGCCCGCTCCCTGCTAGCCCCGTTAGCCGCACTGACGCTCACGGCAGCAACGCTCGTCATCGCCCCTGCCGCGCAAGCCGCGCCCGTGAACCTCGATCTGCACAAGCAGGCCCGCATCGACGAAGTCACGCTCACGGCACCGAAGAACCCCACCGAAACGTTCGCCGTGCAGACGAGCCTCGACGGCAGAGGCTGGTCGACGCTCGTCGCGGAACAATCGCACACCTTCGAGAACGGCAAGGTCACCTTCAAAGTCGACCCGACGCTCGCCAGGCACGTCCGCGCCACCAAGACCACCGCGAAGCTCGAAGTACAGGAAGCCGAAGCGAGCGCCAAGCTCCAGGCGAGCTACAGCGCAGGCAGCACCAACCAGGGCTACGGGCCGGGCAACGCCGGCGACGGCAACCAGAGCACCTACTGGGAGAGCGCGAACAACGCGTTCCCGCAATGGATCCAGGCCGACCTGGGCGCGGCGGTCAAAGCCGACCGGGTCGTGCTGAAGCTCCCCGCCGCGAACTGGGGCACGCGCACCCAGACCCTCGCCGTGCAGGGCAGCACGGACGGCAGCAACTTCACGGATCTGGTGGCCTCCAAGGGGTACGAGTTCAACCCGAACGCCGCCAACACCGTGACCATCGACTTCACCGCCGCCACCACGCGGTACGTGCGGCTGCGGATCACCGCGAACACGGGCTGGCCCGCGGGTCAGCTCAGCGAGTTCGAGGTCTACGGGCCGACATCCGGCGACACCCAGGCGCCATCAGCGCCGACCGGCTTGGCCTTCACCCAGCCGCAGTCCGGCCAGATCCGGCTGGCCTGGAACGCCAGCACGGACAACGTCGGCGTGACCGGTTACGACGTCTACGCCAACGGAAGCCTCAAAACCACGGTCACCGGCACCACGTACACGGACAGCCAGCCCGACGGCCTCCGCGTGACCTACCACGTGATCGCGAAGGACGCGGCGGGCAACCAGTCCCCCGCCAGCAACTCGGTGACCCGCGAGGGCGCCACCGGCGAGAACCTCGCGCAGGGCAAACCCGTCACCGCCTCCGGGTACGTGCACACGTTCGTCCCGGCCAACGCCAACGACGGCAACGTCCAAACCTACTGGGAGTCCAACGGGTTCCCCGGCACCCTGACCGTCCAATTGGGATCGAACGCGGACCTGAGCTCGATCGCGGTCAAGCTCAACCCCGACTCGGCCTGGGGCGCTCGCACGCAGAACGTCGAGGTCCTCGGCCGCGAGCAGAACGCCACGGGCTTCACCAGCCTGGTCGCCGGCCGCGACTACCGCTGGGACCCGGCGAGCGGCAACAGCGTCACGATCAGCGTCTCCGCCCGAGTCGCCGACGTCCAGCTGCGCTTCACGTCCAACACCGGCGCGCCCGGCGCCCAGGTGGCGGAGATCCAGGTGTTCGGCACCCCTGCCCCGAACCCCGACCTCACCGTCACCGGCACGTCGTTCACGCCGGCGAGCCCCGTCGAGACCGACCAGATCACGCTGAACGTCACGGTCCGCAACGCCGGAACAGCCGCGTCAGGAGCAACTGACGTCACGTTCTTCCTCGGCACCACCGCAGTGGGCACGGCTCAACTGGCAGCCCTCGCAGCAGGTGCGCAGGCGAACGTGAGCACCACGATCGCGGCCCGTCCGGAAGGCTCGTACCAGTACACCGCGAAGGTCGACGAGACCAAGAAGGTCGCGGAGCAGAACGAGACCAACAACTCCCGCCTGCACCCGGACCCGATCGTCGTCACCCCGGTGCCGAGCTCCGATCTCGTCGCGGTGCCGACCTGGTCGCCGAGCAACCCGAGCAACGGCCAGAACACCACGTTCACCGTCGCCATCAAGAACCAGGGCACGATCAACAGTGCGTCCGGCGTTCACGGCATCACGCTCACGATCCTGAGCAACGGCCAGACCGTTCGCACGTTCACCGCCAGCCACAACGGCACGATCAACGCCGGCGCCACGACCGCAGCTGTCAACCTCGGCACGTGGCAAGCCGCCGACGGCCGTTACACGATCCGCACGACGATCGCGAACGACGGCAACGAGATCCCCGCCAAGCAGGGCAACAACACCAGCGAGCAGTCGCTGTTCATCGGCCGCGGCGCCAGCGTTCCGTGGCAGCACATCGAGGCCGAGGACGCGGTCACCGGCGGTGGCGCCCAGGTCCTCAGTCCGAACAGGACGATCGGCGACCTGGCCGGCGAGGCGTCCGGCCGCCGGGCCGTCACACTGAACAGCACCGGCGCCTCGGTCGAGTTCACGACGTCCGCACCCACCAACACCCTGGTCACCCGGTTCTCCATCCCGGACAGCTCGGGTGGCGGCGGCATCACCTCGAACCTCAACGTCTACGTCAACGGCCAGTTCCACAAGGCGATCGACCTGACGTCGAAGTACATGTGGCTCTACGGCAACGAAGCGAGCCCCGGCAACTCACCGGGAGCGGGCGGGCCGCGGCACATCTACGACGAAGCCAACGTCATGCTCAACTCGACGTTCCCGGCGGGCACGAAGATCAAGCTGCAGAAGGACGCGGCCAACTCCTCGAACTACGCGATCGACTTCGTGAACTTCGAGCAGGTGACGGCGGCCGGGAATCCTGACGCCGCACGCTATGCCGTGCCCGCCGGGTTCACCCACCAGGACGTGCAGAACGCGCTCGACCGCGTCCGGATGGACACGACCGGCACGTTGATCGGTGTCTACCTGCCCGCGGGCACCTACGCGACCGCACAGAAGTTCACCGTCTACGGCAAGGCGATCCGGGTGATCGGCGCCGGACCGTGGTTCACCAGGTTCCAGGCACCGGCGAACCAGGAGAACACCGACCTCGGGTTCGACGCGCAGTCGTCCGCGAGCGGCTCGACGTTCAGCGGGTTCGCCGTGTTCGGCAATTACACACAGCGCAACGACGGGCCGGGCAAGGTGTTCAACTTCGCCGGCGTCCAGAACATGACCATCGAGAACATCTGGGTCGAGCACATGATGTGCCTGTTCTGGGGCAACAACGTCGACAACAACGTCATCAAGGACAGCCGGATCCGCGACATGTACGCGGACGGCCTGAACATGACGAACGGGTCGGCGGGCAACCGGATCGCGAACATCGAGGCCCGCTCGACCGGTGACGACGCGTTCGCGCTGTTCGCCGCAACCGACTCCGGCGGCACCGGGCAGCAGAACAACACCTTCGAGAACCTGAGCGTGCTGACTCCGTGGCGCGCGGCGGGTCTCGCGGTCTACGGCGGCAAGAACAACGTGTTCCGCAACATCTACGTGGCGGACACGCTGACCTACTCCGCCGTGACGATCAGCTCGCTCGACTTCGGGTACCCGATGGAGGACTTCGGGCCGGAGCCGACGACGTTCAGCGGCCTCACCCTGGTCCGTTCCGGCGGGCATTTCTGGGGCGCGCAGACGTTCGGCGCGATCTGGATGTTCTCGGCTTCCAAGAAGTACACCGGGATCCGGGTGAACGACGTCGAGATCACCGATCCGACGTACAGCGGAATCATGTTCCAGACCAAGTACAACGGTGCGGCCGAGAACATCTTCCAGGACACGGTGCTGTCCAACGTGAGCATCTCGGGTGCGCGCAGGAGCGGCGACCAGTTCGACGCCAAGTCCGGTTTCGGCCTGTGGGCCAACGAGATGCCGGAACCTGGCCAGGGTCCTGCCGCGGGTGCCGTGACGATCAACGGCCTCCGGTTCAGCAACAACTTCCAGGACATCAAGAACACCACGACCACTTTCACGATCAACATCACCTGATCTCCCCTGCCGTGAAGGACAATTCCATGAAATCCACGCTGTTGAAGCGTGCGATGAGTGCTGCCGTCGTGAGCGCTCTCGCACTGTTCGGACTGACACCAACGGCAGGAGCAGCGGTTCAAAGGCTGTCCGCCAACCTGACCGCGTCGAGCACCAACGGCCCGTACGGCGCCGGTAATGCCGGTGACGGCAACCAGGGCAGCTACTGGGAGAGCACGAACAACGTGTTCCCGCAGTGGATCCAGGCCGACCTGGGTGCCGCGAAAGATGTCAGCAAGGTCGTGCTGCGGCTGCCCTCGAACTGGGAGCAGCGCACGCAAACGCTTGCCGTGCAAGGGAGTTCCAACGGATCGCAGTTCAGCGACATCTCCGGGTCGAGCGGCAGGGTGTTCTCTCCCGCCTCGAACAACACGGTGACGCTGGACTTCGCGGCCACCTCGGTGCGGTACGTCCGCGTGACGATCACCGCCAACTCCGGCTGGCCCGCGGCTCAGCTCAGCGAGTTCGAGGTGCACGGCGAGTCCGGCCCGGTCGACCCGCCGCCTGCCGGGGACAACCTGGCCCAGGGCAAGCCGGTCGAGGAATCCGGTCACGTGCACGACTTCGTGGCCGCGAACGCGGTCGACGGCAACACCGGCACGTACTGGGAGTCCAACGGCTTCCCCGGTCACCTGACCGCGAAGCTGGGCTCGAACGCCGACGTCACCTCGGTCGTCGTGAAGCTCAACCCCGACAGCGTCTGGGGTGCGCGCACGCAGAACTTCGAGGTGCTCGGCCGCGAGTCGAGCGTCACGGCGTTCGCAACCCTGAAGGCCCGCGCCGACTACCGGTTCGATCCGGCGAGCGGCAACAGCGTCACGATCCCGGTCAACGGCCGGGTGGCCGATGTCAGGCTGCACTTCTACTCGAACACCGGCGCGCCCGGCGGCCAGGTCGCCGAGTTCCAGGTGTTCGGAGCGGCCGCTCCGGCTCCTGACCTGACCGTCACGAACCTGACGTGGACGCCGGCCAGTCCGAGCGAGGCCGACGCGATCAGGCTGACCGCGACCGTGCGCAACGGCGGCACGGTGGCGTCCGGCGCGACCACGCTGAACGTCACGCTCGGCGGGACCGCGGCGGGCACCGCCCAGGTCGGCGGGCTCGCCCCTGGAGCCACCACCAGCGTCACCGTGGACGCCGGTCGGCGGGGTGCCGGGTCCTACACGGCCGCGGCCGTGGTAGACCCGGCCAACCAGGTCGCGGAAACCAACGAGGGCAACAACACCTTCACCTCCGGATCTCCCCTGGTCGTCGGCCAGGCACCGGGCCCGGACCTGCAGATCACCAGCATCACGCCCAACCCGTCGTCCCCGGCGGCCGGTCAGCAGGTCACGTTCGCGGTCAGCGTCAACAACCGCGGCACGTCGGCGGCTGGTGCTTCGGTGACGCGGGTTGCCGTCGGCGGCAGCACGTTGACCGCCAACACTTCTGCCGTCAACGCTGGTCAGACCGTCACGGTCAACGTCGGCACCTGGACCGCCACGAACGGCGGCGCCACGGCCACCGCGACCGCCGACGCGAACGGTCAGGTCGCGGAGACCAACGAGAACAACAACACCGCGACCCAGTCCATTGTGGTCGGACGCGGCGCCTCGGTGCCGTTCACCAGCTACGAGGCTGAAAGCGGCCGCTACCAGGGCCAGCTGCTGGAGGCGGACGCGAAGCGCACGTTTGGGCACACCAACTTCGGCAGCGAGTCCAGCGGCCGCAAGTCGGTGCGGCTGGACTCGCAGGGCCAGTTCGTGGAGATCACCTCGACGGTCAGCACGAACTCGATCGTGGTCCGCAACTCGATCCCGGACGCCGCTGCCGGTGGCGGCCAGGAAGCCACGATCAGCCTGTACGCCAACGACCAGTTCGTGCAGAAGCTGAACCTCTCGTCGCGGCACAGCTGGCTCTACGGCAGCACCGACGACCCCGAAGGCCTCACGAACCGGCCGGGTGGCGACGCCCGCAGGTTGTTCGACGAGTCCTCGACGTTGCTGGCCAACAGCTACCCGGCGGGCACGAAGTTCAAGCTGCAGCGCGACTCCGGTGACAACGCGCAGTTCTACGTCATCGACCTGATCGACCTGGAGCAGGTCGCGCCGGCCGCGCAGAAGCCCGCCGACTGCGTGTCGATCACGCAGTACGGGGCGACCGCGAACGACCAGACGGACGACGCCGACGCCATCCAGCGCGCGGTGACCGCCGACCAGAACGGCGAGATCCCCTGCGTGTGGATCCCCGAGGGCAAGTTCCGCCAGGAGAAGAAGATCCTGACGCTGTTCAACAGCGGTCAGTACAACCAGGTCGGCATCCGCAACGTCTCGATCCGCGGCGCCGGCATGTGGCACTCGCAGTTGTTCTCGCTGATCCAGCCCCAGGACGCCAACACCGTCAACCACCCGCACGAGGGCAACTTCGGGTTCGACATCGACGACAACACCCAGATCTCCGACATCGCGATCTTCGGCTCCGGCCGGATCCGCGGCGGTGACGGCAACGCCGAAGGCGGCGTCGGCCTGAACGGCCGGTTCGGCAAGAACACCAAGATCACCAACGTGTGGATCGAGCACGCCAACGTCGGTGTCTGGGTCGGCCGCGACTACACGAACCTGCCGGACCGCTGGAACCCCGGCGACGGCCTGCAGTTCAGCGGCATGCGGATCCGCGACACCTACGCCGACGGCATCAACTTCACCAACGGCACGCGCAACTCCACGGTGTTCAACTCGTCGTTCCGCACCACGGGCGACGACGCGCTGGCGGTGTGGGCGTCGAAGTACGTGAAGGACCAGAACGTCGACGTGGGCAGTGGCAACGCGTTCCTCAACAACACGATCGCGCTGCCGTGGCGTGCCAACGGAATCGCCATCTACGGAGGTTCGAACAACCGCGCGGAGAACAACATCATCTCCGACACGGCCAACTACCCCGGCATCATGCTGGCGACCGACCACGACCCGTTGCCGTTCGGCGGAACGACGACGCTGGCCAACAACGCCCTGTACCGCACGGGTGGCGCGTTCTGGGGTGAGGCGCAGGAGTTCGGCGCCATCACGCTGTTCTCGCAGAACCTCGCCATCCCCGGGGTGGTCATCCGGGACACCGAGATCTACGACTCCACCTTCGACGGCATCCAGTTCAAGGGTGGCGGCAGCGGCATGCCGGACGTGCAGATCACGAACGTGCGCATCGACAAGTCGAACAACGGCTCGGGCATCCTCGCGATGGCGCAGGCCCGCGGCTCGGCTCGCCTCACGAACGTGACCATCACCAACTCGCGGGACGGGAACATCCTGATCGAGCCGGGCTCGCAGTTCATCATCAACTAGATCACATTTAGAACCACCTCCGGTCGGGTATCCCCTGGCCGGAGGTGGTTTCTCATGTCCACGGTCGTAGTGGGATTCGACGGCTCCGACCTCGCGCGGCGAGCCGTTCTGTGGGGCGCGGAGGAAGCTTCCCGGTGCGGTGCCTCGTTGCAGGTCGTGCACGCCGTCCGCGCTCCCCTGCCCGAGCCGGTCTTCACGCCGATGTCCGCGCCGATCCCGGAGTTCGTCACCGAGGAGACGATGTCGCGGGCCGCGGAGGACCACCTCGCCGAGCTGTCCGAGGAGCTTCGGCAGAGCTGGCCGGACCTCCAGGTCTCGACCGCCGTCCGCCTCGGCCGGCCCGTCGACGTGCTCGCCGAGGAGGAGGGCGAACTGCTCGTGCTGGGTTCCTCCGGCCGTACCGGTATCGCGGAGATGTTCCTCGGTTCCACCGCCTCCGGACTCGTGTCGATCGGCGGCCGTCCTGTCGTCGTGACGCGTTCCGGCCCGCTGGACGGTCGTGTGGTCGTGGGTGTCGACGGTTCCGAGACTTCCACCGACGCGATCGAGTTCGCCTTCGCGTTCGCCGCACGACACGGCCGCGAACTCCTCGCCGTGTACGCGTGGAACGACGTCGGCTGGGCCGAGCTGCCCGAGCAGGACTTCGACCACGTCCGCGTCGACCTCGCGAAGCACCTGGACTCGCAACTGGCGCCTTTTGCGGAGCGCAACCCGTCCGTGCACGTCGCTCAGGAAGTCGCCTTCGACGCGCCGGCCCGCGCGTTGCTCCAGGCGGCCGACGGCGCTGCTCTCGTCGTGGTCGGCAGTCACGGCCGCGGCGCGGTGAAGCGTGCAATTCTGGGTTCGGTCAGCCACGCTGTGCTCCACCACGCGCCGTGCCCGGTCGCCGTGGTCCATCGGAGGTGACGTGTCATGCGCGGGTTAGCGGCCGTGCTGTTCTGCCTGATGCTGGCTTCCTGCGGTCAGACGCCACCGCCTGAGGCTCCCGCGTCGAGCTCACCGGCGTCCGACACGTCCACGCCGAGCATCCCGGCGCCGCTGCCGCCGTCGTCCGCGCCTCTGACCACGACGCCGACGCGTGCGCCGGGTGTGATGACCGTCCGCGGCACGGTGGCAGCCGGCGTCGAGGCCAAGTGCCTGGTGCTGAACACCGGGACCGCGCAGTACCTGTTGCTCGGGGCCGACACCTCGATCGCGGTGAACGGCGCTGAGATCGAGGTGAGCGGGAAGCCCGATCCCGGGGCGATGACGACGTGTCAGCAGGGCACTCCGTTCCAGGTCGAGGAGACGGTGCGGATCAACCCCTGACCCTCCACCCTTTCGGGGCATGACTCTCTGGGCCGATCGGCGGACCATGAGGCGGTGGAGAGCGGAGAGCCGGACAGACGGCTCGAGCTGGTGTTCACCGAGTCGCTGCGCGCGCTGAGCTATCAGCAGAGCTCGCTCGACAACCTCCGCTCGCGCGTCACACTGCTCACCGCCGGTGCCGCGCTGGTCAGCTCCTCGTTCATCGGCACCGCGCTGCAGAATCCGCGCTGGAGCGTGGCCACGGTCGTCGCGATCGTGGCGATGACCGGAGTGCTGCTGCTCGCGTTGCTCATCTGCGCTCCGATGTGGCGGTGGACGTTCGTGTCCAGCGCGTCGCAGCTGCTGGTCGCCGTCGAGCTCGACCACGACCTCGACTCGATGCGGCGGCATCTCGCGCTCGACTTCGAGAAGTGGCTGGAGGCCAACCAGAAGAAGCTCCGCAAGCTGCAGTGGTGCTTCGTGGCAGGTCTCGTTCTTCTGCTCGCCGAGGTGTCGGCCTGGTGTGTGCAGCTCGCCCAGTCGAAGGGGTGGCCGTGATGGCGAAGAATTCTGACGACACCAGCGGTTCCGCCGGGAGCGAAGAAGCCAAGCAGTGGCCCGTAGTAGGTCGCAGCCTGATCAACTACGACCCCGACACGAAGACGAGCATGCACCCCCCGATGGGCGCCCGGCCCGTCGAGTACGCGAAGTCTGGTGCGCGGTGGCCTGGGCTGGTGCTCGTGCTCGCCGGACTGGCGCTCTGCGTGTTCGCGCTCGCCGAGTGGTTCTCGATCCTGGTGCGGTTCCTGCGCCGTCCCGAACCACCGCCGGCCTTCAGCGAGTTGCTCGGCCCGGTGCTGCCGATCGGCGTGTCCGCTGGCGTGGTGCACGTCTTCGCGTTCGGCGTCGGTGTGCTCCTGGCGCTGGTCGGGACAGCGATGCGCAGGACTGCGTCCGGCGTCTGGTGGCAGCTCGCCTTGGCGGTCCTGCTCGTCGCGGTGGTGGTGCTGCTGACGATCGTGATGCTTCGAGGAGCGCCGTTCAGCGCGCTCCTCCCCCATTTCAGCTCGTGAGTGCCTTGCGCAGGAACGCTGTCGCCTGGCTGATCGCCGCCTCCGCGGCGTGCGTGCCCCGCAACGCGTTCAGCATCACGAAGTCATGGATCGCGCCCGCGTACCGGACAGCGGTCACGGGCACACCAGCCTCGCGCAGCTTGTCCGCGTAAGCCTCGCCCTCGTCCCTCAGCACATCGGCCTCGGCGGTGATCACCAGCGCCTGCGGCAAACCAGCCAGTTGCTCGGTCGTCGCGCGCAGCGGAGACGCGGTGATCTCCGCACGCTCGACCGGGTTCGTCGTGTACTGGTCCCAGAACCACTGCATGCCGTCGCGGCGCAGGAAGTAGCCCTCGGCGAACTGCAGGTACGAGTCGGTGTCGAAGGAGGCGTCGGTCACCGGGTAGAAGAGCACCTGGGCCTTCAGCGAGACGTCGCCGCGTTCCTTGGCCTGCAACGTCAACGCCGCCGCCATGTTGCCGCCGACCGAGTCGCCGGCGACCGCGACACGACTGGAGTCCAGGCCGTACTCCGCGCCGTTGCTCAGAATCCACTGCGCGGTGGCGTAGTTCTGGTTGATCGCGACCGGGTAGCGGGCCTCGGGCGAGAGCGAGTAGTCCGGGAAGACGACCGCGGCGCCGGCACCGACGGCCAGTTCGCGGACCAGGCGGTCGTGCGTGTGGGCGTTGCCGAACACCCAGCCCGCGCCGTGGATGTAGAGGATGACCGGGAGTTCACCGGTCACACCGGCAGGCTTGACCACACGAACGTTGAAGCCGTCGAGTGAGACCCACTGTTCGTCGACCTCGGGCTTTTCGATCTCGCCCGACTGCACCTCGTCGACGGCCTTGCGACCCTCCTCCGGCGCGATCTCGAACAGGAACGGCGGCTGGGCGGTGGCGGCGGCGAACTCGGCGGCGGCTGGCTCGAGGACTGGACGCTTCATGGCTACTCCCTGGGAAGTTCGGATGCCATGAAAGCTAGTGTGCGATTAAATCGTGCACAACGTAATCACGAACTCACCTGGGCCGGGAATAGCATCGGCCCCCGCCGAAACCGGCAGGGGCCGAGGCCAGGTGGATCAGGCCACCGTGAAACCGGCTGTTGCTCCCGTAAAGCCGGTGATCTTGCCCGTCCAGCCGGACTTCTCGTCGCCGTGGTGCACGATCCGGTACGTGCCCGCAGGCGTCCCAGCGGGGATCTGCCAGGTGATGGTGGCGTTGGAGAACGCGATGCCGACGCGTTCCCACTTGTAGCGCGTGGACCAGTCACCGTCGTCGGCGACGCGCACCCACTGGCCGTTCACCTGCTGCTGCACCTCCAGGAAAGTGCCGTTGCGGTGCAGGTTGTTCTTCGGGTGCCCGGTGACGAACACGGCCGTGACGGTCTCACCGCGCGCGTACGACGACTTGGGCGCAGACAGAACATCGCCGTACTTCTTGTCCGCGGGCTTGTCGTCCAGCACCACACCGGTCTGCAGGTTGATCTCGGTGAACGGCGGCTTGCCGGGGTTCGGGCCGGCGGGCAAGGAACCACCGGACTTCATCGAGGCCGCGATCTTGGTGAACTCCTGCTGGTACGCGGGCGTGGTGTTGCGGCCGAACAGCGTGGAGCCGCCCTCGTACTGCTGCGAGTCGTACTCCTCCGGCGTCGTGACGTACTGGCTGTAGTCGTTGGAGTAGCCCTGGATCAGCACGTTCTGCAGCGGCACACCCAACTCCGACGCGACCGCCTTGCGGATGCGCAGACCCGCGGTGATCGTGACCTCACCCGGCATCGCCACGAGGTGCAGCTGTCCGATGCGGACCAGCTGCAGCGGCACGATGTTCGGCGTTGCGCCGATCAGACCCGTTGGCACCAAAGAGGCCTTGGGGAACTGGCAGTCCCGCAACCACTGCGGAACCTCCATCTGCAACGGCTCGAACAGCTTCTTCCACGGCGACTGCATGCCTTCGGAGAAGCCGGGGATCGCCGGGCCGTCCTCGACACTGCCCGCGATCGTCGACGCGCCGACGACTCCCGAACACGTGGTGCCCGGCTTGCCGTCCGAAGTGAAGCGACCGTCCACCTGCACGGCCGACATGTCCACGAAGGTCTGGCGGTAGTCGACACCACCGGAGACCGGAGCCGTGGCGCCGCGGTAGATCTCCTGCGCCTTGCGGTTCTGGCGTTCGCCGATGATCCGGGTGTTCTCCCACTCGTTCTCGGTGGGACCGGAACCGGGCTTCAGGTTGAGGTTCGGCGACATGTCACCGGCGTTGGTGTTCGGGAACGCCGCCACGAAGCCCGCGGTGTCGTCCAGGTACCGCACGCCCTTGTCGTCGTGCTCCCACTGGTAAGCCGCGTAGCCCTTGTTGTCCGGGCTGATCAGCGTGTTGGCGTTGGTGACCGACGTGTTGTGCGTGGCGAACCAGCTGATCGCGCCGACGTCGTTTCCCGACTGCCTGAACTTCAGCACGGTCATCTGCGGGTCGATGCCCTGCGGGAACGCGGCCTTGTCCGGGTTGCGGTCGAACGCGACGCGCGACCGGTTGACCGAGGCGTTCGTCAGCTCGCCGACGCCGAGGCTGATCGAGCCGGGCTTGAGGTCCTCGTGCGCCTCGACGACCGACTCGGCGATGCCGTCGACCACAGCGGCGAGCGCCTGCGGCTGCATGCCGAGGATCGAGAGGTTGTAGGCGAGGTTGTGCGACTGACCGCCGGGACCGCTGTGCGTGTGGGTGGCGGACAGCAGCAGGTTCTCGCGCGTGTAGGTGTTGCCGTACTTGGCCTGCAGCTTGGCGAGCACGCCCTCCTGGACCGCGCGGAAGATCATCGCGAGGTCGGCGTTGACGTACGCGACGCGCTTGCCGTTGGCGCGGTCGACCACGACGTACGCCCGCGACCGCAGCCGCTGGGCGATGCCCGTCGTCTTCTGGTCGAACTTGGAGTAGCCCATCATGCCGTTCTCGGCGGCCGGGCCGGTGACGTCCGAGATGCCCCGACCCACCAGGTACGGCTCGGGTTCAGCCCACGCGAACGGGCCGCTGACCAGCGCAGCTCCGGTTAGGGCGGCAACGACCGTCATGACTGCAGTCCGCATGGACACCCCACTAAGTGAAGGGGATTCACATTTCGGACTGAACGGTAGGTGATCCAGACCACTTGGTGCAAGTCACTGCGAGTGCATTCGCGGTGACGACGAGCAAGATTCCCGCCCAGTGGTGGAGCTGAAGCGTCTCCCCCAGCAGGAGCAGTCCCGCCAGCGCGGCCAGCACCGGGTGGACGCTGCACACCAGCCCGAACAACCTCGGCGGCACCCTCCGCAGAGCGATCAGGTCGGCGACGTACGGCACGACGCTGCAGAACACGCCCGCGCCGATCGCGTACAGCACGGCCATGCCGTTGAACTGGCCCTGCACGATCAGGAACACCGCGACCGGGACGTACAGCAGCGCCGACACGCTGGTGGCCGCCGCCGGTGCCTGCAGGCCGGGGAGTCGTTGCCCTACCAGGCGGTTGAGCAGGATGTACGCGGCCCAGCACGACGCCGCGAGCAGTCCGGCGCCGATGCCGGGGTAGTCGCTGCTCTGGCCGGGCAGCACCAGCACGTAGACGCCGGCGGCCGCGATGAGCACGAACAGGATGTCCTGCTTGCTCCTCGAACCGGCCAGCGCGACCGCGAGCGGACCGAGGACCTCCAGTGTCACGGCGAGACCCAGGCCGATCCGGTCGACCGCCGTGTAGAGGCTGAGGTTCATGGTGGCGAACACCAGGCCGAGCGCGATCGTCGGCCACCACTGCGCCCAGGTGAATCTTCGCGGGTTCGGCCGGGCGACCGGCAGCAACACCGCCGCCGCGACGAACTGGCGCACCGCCACGACGCCGGCCGGGCCGATCGTGGCGAACGCGTGCGCTCCTACCGCGGCACCGAGCTGGCTGCTGGCCGCGCTGGCGGTCATCGTGGCGAATCCGCCGAGGCTTTTCATGCTGGTCAGCCTGAGGC
>NZ_JYJG01000326.1 GCF_000955955.1 Lentzea aerocolonigenes | reverse complement strand
GGTTCTGCTGGCGATGCGGGAAATGCATTGCTCGTGCCAGCCATACGCCTGACGTATGGATCTACGCCTCGCCGCGTTCTAGTCTCTGCCCATGGATCTGCGGCATCTGCGGGCGTTCGTGGCCGTGGTCGACGCGGGCACCTTCACCGACGCGGCCACCGCTCTCGGCCTCACCCAGGCATCCGTCTCGCGCTCGGTCGCCGCACTCGAAGCGTCGCTCGGTGCACGGCTGCTCCAGCGCTCACCCCGGCACGTCGCGCTGACGACGGTGGGCACGCAGGTCCTCGCTGCCGCACGACGGGTGCTGGACGAGGTCGCGCACCTGCGGCGGATCGCGGCCGAGTCGCAGACCGAGCTGCGGATCGGTTACGCGTGGTCGGCTTTGGGCAAGCACACCCGGCGTCTCCAGAAGGCGTGGGCGGCAACGCATCCCGGGCTGCCGCTGGTGTTCGTGCAGTCGAACTCGCTGACCGCAGGGCTCGCCGAGGGCATGGCCGACGTGGCGGTCGTGCGGCGAGCCCTCGACGATCCGCGGTTCGAGACGGCGTTGCTCGGCACCGAACGGCGCTACGGCGTGGTGGCGACGGACAACCCGTTGGCGCGCAAGCGTTCGCTGTCCCTGGCGGATTTCTCGCGGTACGGGATCGCGGTCGACGACCGGACCGGAACGACCACTTTGGACCTGTGGAAGCCCGGCGCCGCGCCTGCAGTCGTGCGCAACACGCACGGCGTCGACGAGTGGCTGACGTTGATCGCGGCTGGCCAGGCCGTCGGGATGACGTCCGAGGCGACCGCAAGCCTCAACCCGCGGCCCGGCGTGGCCTATCGCGCGGTGAAGGACGCGCCGCCGATCCCGGTGTGGCTCGCGTGGTGGAAGGACCAGCCGCCGCAGCACCTGAACGACCTGGTCACGCTGGCGTGCGACGCTTATCGCGGCTGAAGATCTCCTGCACCACCGCGATCAACGCCCTGGAGGCGGCTGAAGGCGTGCGATCAGCGGGCCTGGCGAGACCCAGCGGCCACCTGAGGTCCGCGCCGGTGACCTTGAGCGTCTTCACACCGTGTGCGTCGCCGAGGATGTAGTTGGGCAGCAGCGCGACGCCCAGGCCGTGCCGGACGTAGTCGACGCCGGTGTAGATGTCGGACATCTCCAAGGTGACTCGTCGAGGCACTGCCGCGTGCGCGAACGCCCGGTCCGCCACGGCGCGGTTGCCGTAGCCGAGTGGTGAGTCGATGAAGTCCAGCCCGGCGAGGTCGCCGATGGGGACTTCTTTCCTGTGCGCCAGCGGGTGGTCGTTGGGCACGACGAGATCCATGACCGAATGGGCGAGCTCGTCGAGGATGATCCCGTCCGGCACCTCGCCCGGCAGTGACGCGAAGGCGAGGTCGAGCCTGCGGTCCAGCAGTTGCTCAACGAGGCCTTGCGAACCCGAGGTGGCCGCGCTGGTCCGGACGAGCACGCCGGGATGCCTGCGGTGGAACTCGCCGAGCAGCGCGGGCAGGTCGATCAGGGTCATCGACGTCAGCGTGCCGAGCTTGACCGTGCCGGTGAGCCCGCCTTTCACCGCGGCCACGGCATCTTTCGCCTCGGCGGCGGCGTCCAGGACGGCTCGCGCTTTGGGCAGCAGCGCCTCGCCCGCGTCGGTCAGCAGGACGCGCTTGGCGTTGCGGTCGAGCAGAGTGGCGCCGAGCTCGCGTTCGAGGGTCTTGATCGCGGCCGAGACGGCGGACTGCACGACGTGCACGCGAGCGGCGGCACGGGTGAAGGTGCCCTCCTCCGCGATCGCGACGAAGTACTCCAGCTGACGCAGGTCCACACCAGCGAGTATCTCAGAAAGTGATGATCACGAGCTTCAACTTTCGTTGGACGTGATGGATCCAGGCACGCAGGGTGGTCACATGTCCCTGCTCCTCGACTCCACACCGATCGAACGCCCGGTCAGCCGAGCGCACGGCATCGGTTTCTGGACCATCGCCGGCACGTTCCTGGTCGCGATGGCCTATTCGACCGTCCCGTCGCCGCTCTTCCCCCTCTACGTCGCGCGCGAAGGCTTCTCGACGTTCGCGATCACCGTCGTGTTCGCGGCGTTCGCGGTCGGCGTCGTGATCAGCCTCCTGCTCGCCGGGCACGTCTCGGACTGGCTGGGCCGCAAGGCGATCCTCATTCCCGCGCTGGGCCTGGAGGTCGTGTCCGCGCTGCTGTTCCTGAGCAGCACCTCGCTGCCCGTGCTGATCACGGCTCGGGTGATCAACGGCCTGGGCGTGGGCATGATCGCCGCGACCGCCACCGCGTTCCTGCACGACCTCCACACGCGCCACCGCCCCGGCGCATCCTCGCAGCGCTTCGAGATCGTCTCGACCGCGGCGAACATCGGTGGCCTCGGTGTCGGCGCACTACTGGCCGGCGTGCTCGCTCAATACTCCAGCAGCCCGTTGAGCACCCCGTACGTCGTGCTCGCCGTGCTGCTCGTGCTGAGCATCGTGGCGGTGGCGCTGACTCCGGAAACCGTTACCCGGCAACAGGTCTCCTACCGTCCACAACGGATCAGCGCCGACCTGGGCGCCGCCGGGCTGGGCGCCTTCTCGGCGTTCGCGGTGTTCGGGGTGTTCACGTCCGTCTCACCTGGCTTCGTGGCGGGCGAGCTGCACCACCCGTCGCGGACGCTGGCGGGGCTGGTCGTGTTCATCGTGTTCGGCGGCGCGGCCCTCGCTCAGACCCTGACGAGCGGCGTGCGCGTCAGCACTTTGCGCTCGATCGGCCTTGGTGCGCAAGCGATCGGCGTGCTGCTCGTCGTCGCGGGCATGTACACGACGAGCTTCCCGCTGTTCCTGGTCGGCGGCGCGATCGCGGGTGTCGGCGCGGGCGTGCAGTTCAAGGCCGCGATCGGAGCCGTCGCGGCGACGGCGGCACCAGCGCGGCGCGGTGAGGCGCTGGCAGGCCTGTTCTTCGTCGCCTACCTCGGGCTCAGTGTGCCGTCGCTGTCGATCGGCCTCGCGACGCGCTACCTCGCACCGACGACCGTGATGACGTGGTTCGCCGCTCTGCTGCTCATCCTGCTGGCGGGCGTAGCAGTGCTAGCCGCTCCAAAGCGCTCGTGACGTACCGGTCCTGGCCAGAGTCGACTCCGTAGAGCCCGGAGTCGACCGGCGCCATCCGGATGCGCTCCTCGACGTGCCGCCGCATGCCGGGCCACACCAGCCCGCCGTGCCGCGCATAGGCCTCGACCAGCTCGTCCAGCCGCCCGAACTGCTTGACGAGCCTGCGGAAGTCGGCCGCCGGGTCACCGAACAGCGAGTCGGTCCAGTCGATCACGCCCGACAGCCTTCCGTTGTCCACCAACGTGTTCGCCGGGCAGATGTCCGCGTGCGCGACGACCGACCGCGGCGGCCACGTCGAGTCGTCATCGAGCCACGCCTGCCAGTAGCGCCAGAGTTCGTCGGACAGCGCGAGCTCGGCACGGGCGCGGTGGATCTTGCGGGCGATCGTCGAACGGATCTCGTCCGGCAGCCGCATCTCGACGCCGGTCCGCGCGGCCTCTTCCTGCGAAATGGCGTGCAGAGCGGCCAGAAACCGTGCCACGTCTTCGAAGTACTCGTCGGACGGCTCGTCGTTGCGCTCGCCGGGGAGTGCGCGGTAGACGGCGATGTCCTGGTGCTCCGGCAACCAGCGCGGCACCGGTACCGGCACCCGATCCGCGACCAGGTCGAGCAACGCGCGTTCGGGACCCATGCGCTTCAACGCCCACTCGCGCCGGGGCTGCCGCAGGATCCACGGATCGCCCTGTGCGTCCAGAGCGTGCAGCACCCGGAAGTCGCCGCCGGACTCGACGAGCGAGCCCGGCCGCAACCCCATCGCCTGGGCGATGTCGTGGATCTCAGTCAATGTGGACCTTGATCGGGTGACGAACGTCCTTGGGGCACAAGAAGATGTTCAGGTTGCCGTCCTCGCCGAACACCCACTCGACGTTGTCACCGGACGGTTCGTACGTGCCGAGCGACAACGTCTGACGCTGCTCCTCACCGCACTCCGGGCAGGCGAACGTCACGGGACCGCCCGCCGTCCAGCCGCCGATCTTCGTGCCGCCCGAGATCTTCGACGGGTGTTCGGTGTACCGGATCGGCTCGAAGACGTTGACCGTGGGGACGTAGAGCTCCTCCTGCGCCGAAGGCTCCGGTTCCTCCTCGATCAGCTCGAACACCGTCGTGGAGTCACGCCACACCAGCCGCACGTCCGGGCCGGGCACGTCGTGGTCGAGCGTGCAGAGGAAGACCTGCACCAGGTCTGCGCCATCGGGAAACGGCAGCTCCGGGAAGTCCCTCTGGTAGAGCTGAACAGCGCCGACGAACGGCTCGCCGTCGGCGTCGCACGAAGGCCAGTCCTCGTCGATCGGCCACAGCATCGGGCCGCCGATGTGGCTGTCGGCGTCCGTCGGGTCGCCTTCGATCGGGTTCAGCAGCACGGCCGGCCGTGCGTCCTCGGCGGCCATCAGTCGATGTGCAGCTTGATCGGGTGCTGGACATCCTGTGTGCACGCGAACACGTTCAATGCGCCCTCCCGGCCGAACTCCCACCCGACGACCGCCCGTTCGGCGACCTCGCAGGAGCAGAGCTCCTTCTCGGGTTCCTCGTGGGTGTAAAGAGCTAGCAGAAGGCGGCGATCGGCTCCGCACGAGGGGCATTCCAAGCCGAAGGGCGAGGTCTGCCACCAGAACGCCCAGCCGCCGAGCTTGCTGCCGTTCGCGACCGGCGGCCAGTCCCCCGCGCCCACGGGTTGTTCGTCGCCCATCGGGTACTCGACGATCCGGCACGGGTGCAGGACGCACGGCCGGGTCCGGTACTGCGGCTCGAACACCGCGGGTTCAGGAGCACCGGAAAGCACGTCAGTGATGGCGGATGAACGCCAGAAGAGCTGCACGCACGGCCCGAAGTGGTCGCTTTCCTCGTCGGAGTGTTCCAACGGGCACAACAGAACCTGGAGCAGGTCGGTGCCGTCCGGGAACGGCAGTTCGGGGAAGTCGCGCCGGTAGAGCTGCACGGCGCTGACCAGAGCCACGGGCACGCCGAAGCTGTCGGCCGGGAGGATGGTGAGGCCCTCGTCGTGCTTGCTGCCGTCGCACCACGGCCACGGCTCGTCGGCCGGCCACAGCAGCGGGCCGCCGATGTGGCTGTCCGTCACCCCCGGCGAGCCCGGAACCGGATGCAGACGAACAGCGGGCCGGGCCCACTCCCCCATGATCGACACGAAAGATCAGGCTAGCTTCCGGCCCCTCGTCAGGGGCCGGAAGCGGCCGAATCAGTCCGTTCCCGACTCGATCGCGGCCGAGTCGAGCAGTTCGTCGGCCGCCGAGACGGTGCCGCGCGAGGCGATGACCTCCGCGCCGCCGTCCGGGACCTCGCCGATCAGCTTCGTCGACTCGGGCTGGGCCGAGATGAGCGCCGACTGGCGGTTGCCGACCATGCCGAGACCCGCGAAGAGCTCCAGCTTGGCGCGGGAGTCCGCGATGTCGAGGTTGCGCATGGTCAGCTGGCCGATGCGGTCCACCGGACCGAACGCCGAGTCCTCGGTGCGCTCCATCGAGAGCTTGTCCGGGTGGTAGCTGAACGCCGGGCCGGACGTGTCGAGGATCGAGTAGTCGTCGCCGCGCCGCAGCCGCAGCGTGACCTCGCCGGTGACCGCGGCACCGACCCAGCGCTGCAGCGACTCGCGCAGCATCAGCGACTGCGGGTCGAGCCAGCGGCCCTCGTACAGCAGCCGGCCGAGCTTGCGGCCCTCGTTGTGGTACGCCGCGACGGTGTCCTCGTTGTGGATCGCGTTCACGAGGCGGTCGTAGGCGATGTAGAGCAACGCCATGCCGGGCGCCTCGTAGATGCCGCGGCTCTTGGCCTCGATGATGCGGTTCTCGATCTGGTCGGACATGCCCAGACCGTGGCGGCCGCCGATCGCGTTGGCCTCCAGCACGAGGTCGACGGGGCTGCCGAACTCCTTGCCGTTGATCGTGACCGGGCGGCCCTGGTCGAAGCCGATCGTCACGTCCTCGGTGGCGATCTCGACGGACGGGTCCCAGAACTTGACGCCCATGATCGGCTCGACGATCTCGATGCCCTCGTTGAGCAGTTCGAGCGACTTGGCCTCGTGCGTCGCGCCCCAGATGTTCGCGTCGGTCGAGTACGCCTTCTCGACGCTCGACCGGTACGGCAGGTCACGCTCCAGCAGCCACTCGGACATCTCCTTGCGGCCGCCGAGCTCCGTCACGAACGCGGCATCGAGCCACGGCTTGTAGATGCGCAGCGACGGGTTCGCGAGCAGACCGTAGCGGTAGAACCGCTCGATGTCGTTGCCCTTGTAGGTGGAGCCGTCGCCCCAGATCTGGACGTCGTCGTCGAGCATGGCGCGCACGAGCATGGTGCCCGTGACCGCGCGCCCGAGCGGGGTCGTGTTGAAGTACGCGCGGCCACCGGAGCGGATGTGGAACGCGCCGCACGCGAGCGCGGCGAGCCCCTCCTCGACGAGGGCGGACCGGCAGTCCACCAGGCGCGCGATCTCGGCACCGTACGTACCCGCGCGGCCCGGGACCGTGTCGATCTCAGGCTCGTCGTACTGACCGATGTCCGCGGTGTACGTGCACGGCACCGCGCCCTTCTCACGCATCCACGCGACCGCGACGGAGGTGTCGAGACCACCGGAGAAGGCGATGCCGACGCGTTCGCCGGCGGGAAGTGAAGTGAGCACCTTGGACACGTTGAGAATTATGCACGACGATGTATGAGCATGCACGTCGGGGTGGGTGTTAGTTGCGCCTCAGGGAGGTCGTCGCAGGTCAAGGGCCGTTTCCGGCCAGCGTGCGACCGCAGAGGCGTCCAGCGAGCACCGGACGAGTACTTCCGCCTGCTGATGGTCACAGGCCGCGAGCTCGTGATATCCGCCCACGACCGGATCAACGTCCGCACCTCGTTGCGCGCCATGCCCGAGGACGTGCGACCAGACCTGCGCCGACGCACGGTGACGCCGGCCTGGGCACATGTTGGGGCGTGCCGGGCGATCGCGGGCGACCGGGCCGGGTTCCGCGCGGGCGGTTCGGCGTACCAGCCACCGGCAGACGGGTCAGTGCTGCTGGTGGCGAACGAGACGGCGGTGCCCGCCCCGGCCGCGCTCCTGGAGGTGGAGACGCGGCCGGTGCGGGTGTTCGCCGAGGCGCCCGAGGAGTCCTACCGGGTGGACCGCGAGCCGTGATGCCCAGCGGCTACTGGAAGGCCGGCTCGGATGTAGTTCCTCACCTCGCTGGCCCGCCGACGGCCTTGATCCAGTTCTTCCCCTCCGCGGCGATGCCTTCGAGGATGTGCAGGGTGTGCGCGAAGCCCGCGGAGTCGAGGCTCGCTTCCGACGGCTTGTCCGTGCTCTCGCTGTTCGCGGCACCACCCAGCTCGGCGTCGACGACTCGGATGTTGCGCGACGGACCGTTGAACAGCGTGAGCTCCAACTTGCAGTCAGCAGTGCCTGACTGGACGACGTGCACCGAGGACACCGCGTCGAAGCGGAAGTTGGTGCGCTCCTGCCCGCCCAGTGCGGCGTGCTCGAAGTCGAGCTCTGTGCTCACCTCGCGCACTCCGTCTTGAGTGATCAGGAAAAGCCGGGCGTCGTACTTCGAATAGCGCCACGGCCCACGTCGCACCCGCGCCCGCTTGTAAGCCTTGGCCGGTGACGACAGGAACGCGTGCGTGATGATGTCGCGCCAGACCAGTCCGTAGTGCCGCAAGGCTTTGTCCAGCAACACAGTCCTGTCGCAGGTCAGCCAGTTCTCCATCTCGCTCTCGGACGGGCGGGTGGCGTCGAGCTTCTGCTTCCACTGCTCGTACGCCGAGCTCCGGGCCCGCAGGCGTTGCTCGTACTCCTCGCGGTCCTCGGCCGCTCGGCGTGACTCGCTGACGATCCAGTACCAGCCCAGCGCCGCTTCACGTCCCCCGGCAACCAACGCGAACAAGGCCGGCATCGACCACCACAAATCAGCTTGCAGCGCGACGAACGCGAGCCAGAGCAGCGCAGCGCCACCAGTGACGAACGAGGCGATGCACCACGCTTTGGTCGCAGAAGAAACGCGGTAGATCACGCGATGCTCGTGAAGCGTTCCCTGGCTCCACCGAGTTCGAACGTCCGAGGCGAGGTGGCGGACGAGCCACTTCACCCGCTCGGCCTCGGTTCGGCTCTCGCGGTAGATCTCCACGACCTCGTCGCGCAGCGTCCTGCGAATGCCAGACGTGATGGACCGCCAGTGCTGACGCTCCACTCCGTCTGGCAGATACTTGCTGAAGTAGTACTCGAAGTCACGGCTGACCCGGCTCACGAAGCCGGGCTCGGCACTCTGCTCGCCACCGGAACGACCGACGTGGTCTCGCTCCTTCGCTGCCAAGCGCCTTGACCGGTAACGCCACTCCGACCAGTTCCGCCCACCGACGTACACCGCACCGGCGAGCGCGAGGCAAGCGATCAGCACGACAGGCAGCTGCCGGACAGCCGTCCACCCGAGGAATCCGAACACCGCCGCGGTCGCGACCGACCACGCCACCGCACGCGTCCGGTCGCCTGGAACCGTCTGGTCGTCCACAGGCTGGCGAGCGCGTGCCCCGATCGGATCAGGCTCGAAGTACGCCCACACCCGGTTCGACCGGTCGTTCGACATCCGCAGGCGTTCGGCCATGTCTTTCGTCTCCGCCCACAGCGATTCCTTCGCACCGCCCGTGAGCACGAGATCCAGATGCCGGAGGATCTTGTCGCGTTGTTCCGGCGGCAGCTTCCGCAGTTCCTTCAGCGCGACCGAGCAGTCGCCCGCATTCAGTTGGGTCAGCAGCGAGAACACCGTGGTGAGCGCACGCTTCCACGCGTTTTCCAGGTAGCTTTCGAGATTGCGGGATGCCAGTTCCAGCTGATCCTGTTCCTGGGCGGAGAGATCGCGCAACGACCGCTTGCTGAGCATCGCGAGCATCCAGTGAAACCGCACCTCACCGGTCTCATATCCGTGAGCGATCGCGTCGCCGATCAGACGACGGGCCTCCGCCGGCACACCGTCGTGGAGATACCGCACCCCGACCGCGTACTTCTGCTCCGGTGTCGCGTCCGGATGGACCACGTACACGTTGGATTCGTGGACGATCGAGCCCTGGATCCCGACTGTGTGCGCGATGTTGTCGAACTTGCCCGCCATGGTTTCTCCGGTGGGCTTCGCCGCCTCGCCCTCGTCCATCAGGAGCCCACCGCCGCCGTGATGACAGCCGCCAGTGTCGCGGCGAGCTCGGGCAGCTCGGCGATCAAGCCGCGCAGGCGTTTGAGCGGAAGAACAGCCTCCCGGCCACCCGCCGACCTATCGGCGAGGTCCAGCTCGGCACGCGCGGCCTCGTAGGTGAGTTCGTCGAGGTTGCCGGCGGCACGTTCGCAGGCGAGCAGGCCGCGGAACGTCCGCAGCTCGGCGGCGAGGTCAACCGATGCCGGTGTGCCTGTGCCGACGTTCATCGTGACGGTGCTGCCGGTGACGGTCGAGCCTTGAATGCCGACAGGTCCGTGGGCGACGTTGGAGATCCGAGGTCCTGCCGTCCGCTCCGCCACTGTGCGCTCCGTCCGTTGTGCGACGAGGTGTTCCGCCAGCTGGGCGGCGAACCTGGCAGCGTTCTCCGCCGCCACGGGTTGCCACTTCCGATCTTCGTCAGTGGCCTTCGTGCCATCCGCGTGGTCGCTGATGCCGCGGATGATCGCGACCGGAGCGCCGCTCAGATGACCTGCCTGCGCGACACCGGCCGCCTCCATCTCAATGGCGACGGCATCGTTGTAATGCGCTCTGATCCACGCCGCCTCGGCCGACGTGCGGGAGTTCTGCACGATCTCGCCGGCGGCGACTGCACCGAAGTGCACCTTCGGCCGTTCGTTCCACTCCCCCTCACGAGCCAGGTGTGCGGCCAGCTGAGCGATCTCGTGTGAGGTCTCCCAGACTCGCGGTCGTGCCTTGAGCCCGTCGTCGTCACTGGTGCCACCGTGATACGCGTATACGTGCGTGGCGACCACAACGTCTCCGAGAGGAGTGCCCCACAACGCGCCAGCGACGCCGACGAACATCACCGCCACTGGTGAGAACTGCTGCACCGCCCTCTCGACGAGGGTTGCAGCCGGGCTGTTCCCCTTGCCCGTCAACACGAGCGCCACCTCGCAGGTCGTACCTTCGAGCGTGCCGACCTCGAAGCGCGTACCGCGTTCGTGCAGCTCGATCCTCCTGCCGGTCAGCTTTCGCCGCACCGCTTCGTATTCGAGGTTGAAGGCGGTGAGCATCACCACCAGGTTGTCCGTCATGTCGCCCCCTCAGGCCTGACCAGAGGCGGATGGAGCGCCGCGCTCCGGCCCGCCCTGAACAAGCGGGCTGGTCGCCCGCGCGTCGCTTTGTGCCCGTCGGGCACGATGAACCCCTCGACCCCCTGGACCTTCCGGTAGAAGTTCCTCGGGTCGATCTCCACTCCCCACACGGCCTCGTACACCCGCTGCAGTTCCGAGATCGTGAACGTCTCGCCGCAGAACGCCGTCGCGAGCGCGGTGTGCTCCAGCTTGGCCCTGGCCCGTTCGACCCCGTCGTTCAAGATCAGCTCGTGGTCGAACGCGAGCCGGACCTTCCCGGCCGCGACAGCTCCCACCGGTTGCCACCTCGCACCTGCCGCGTCGGTGCCCGCCGCCGGCTCGGGCAAGCCAGGCGCGATCGCCAGGTACGCCACCGACACCACGCGCCCCCGCGGGTCACGCCCCGGCGTGCCGTAGACACCAAGCTGTTCCAGGTGCAGCGAGGCGCCGTCGAGCCCCGCTTCCTCCGCGAGTTCCCGGTGCGCCGCGACCTGCAGGTCTTCCTCGCCGTTGTTGAGGAAGCCGCCCGGAAGTGCCATTTCTCCTTGGTACGGCTCGACTCCGCGCTCCACGAGCAGCGCGTTCAGCTCACCCGCTCGGAGGGTGAGGATCACGAGGTCCACCGTGACCATGACAAGCGGTGGTGACCACTGTTCGTCGGGCATGACTTCAACGCTAGCTTATTGTCCAATTGACAGTAAGCCGCCGTTCGGGTGCCGTTTGACACCGAATGCAGGGACGATCCCAGTCGCGCAACAACGATCGCGCGTGATCCGATGACATCTGGTGAGCCCGGTCCTAGCCTTGGTGAACTCGAACGCAGGGGGTGCGCGGTGAGGTTGATGAAGCTGCTCACCGCAGCTCTCGTGCTGTCTGATGCCGGCTTCGGCATGCCGGGAACCGGACCGGCGGCCGAAGGCCCGCCGATGCCATGCCCCAAGTGCAAAAAGCACATCAAACGGCATTCGTCGCACAGTGCTCGCTGTCCAGCCCACGGTTGGTTCGCCTGGACCGGCTGCCGACCGGGGTGCGACAAGATCGCTTACCGCGACACGCTGCCGCTGTGGAAGTGTTCGGGCGCCCACGCGCCCTTCAAACTTCCCCTCTGTCCCCAGTGCTGGCACTGGGGCAAGCCCAAGAAACCCGGCGAACCCGCGTTCCAGTGCGGCGGGCGCGGCCGGCACACGTTCTACCTTTACGAACCCAGGAAGTGCGGAAAGTGCGGCAGGGGCAACCTCGTGTTCAGCCGCCACAGCCAGGTGGCAGTCTGTGAAACCTGCGGCGCCAAGGTTCGAAGAGGTGGCAGTTGAGCACGACGGCGGTTGGCACGCTCACGGCCGGCGCCGGCAAGGTCGGTCGCTATTTCACGGTCGTCAGCGCGATTCCGGCAGCGCTCTTCAGCACCTACGCCTACCTCGTCGTCCAGGTCGGCTGGTCCGGGCCCGTGCAGTGGTCCTCGCTCGGTGATGCGCCGTGGTACGGAATCCTGCTTGCCGGGCTCGGTGGCCTCGCGCTGGCCCTGACGCTCAATCCCCTGCAGTTCCCGCTGATCCAGTTCTTCGAGGGCTACTGGGGCAACTCCGGGATCGGCGCCAAGATTGCCACGATGCGGATACTCCGCCACCGTCGTCGAGTCTTCACCCTGGAGAAGGCCGAGTCGTCCAGCCAGCTGACACTGGCGCAGGCCGACCCGCAGGCCCGAGACCTCGAAACCGTCTCGCCCGACCTGGTCCGGGCAGCCTTCGTCACTGCCGAGAGCCAGCGCGCGCTCGGCGCCTATCCCGATCTCAGAGAAATCCTGCCGACGAGGCTGGGCAACGTGCTTCGTCGTTATGAGCGTTCGGCTGGACGTTCCTACGGGATCAATCCGATCATCGCGGTTCCTCGCCTCGCCATGGTCGCGACCGACCGGGAGATCGCATACCTCCAGAACCAACGCGTACAGCTGGAACTCGCGCTCCGGACGTCGCTCATGGGGCTGCTGGCGACTGTCTTGACGGTCGCGGTGATGACACGGCACGGCATGTGGTTGTTGCTGGCCCTGGTGCCTTACTCGGTCGCCTACCTCTCCTACCGGGGCGCGGTGGCGTTGGCGCACGAGTACGGCACCAGCGTGATGGTCTTGATCGACCTGAGCAGGCTGGAGCTCTACCGGCGGATGGGGCTGAAGCAGCCCGAGTCGACCGAACACGAGCGGGAGATGAACACCGCGCTCATGAAGATCTTCACCTCTGATGACGACGTTTCCCTGCCGTACGAAGAACCGTCGGACCTCCCGCCACCCGCGGCTCAGGTTGCGATCTCGGTGCAGCCGTCCGAGGACGAGTGAGCGATCAGAACAACCACCTGACACCATTCCCCTGTGGCATCCACTGACGACGACACCGCGGACCACGAGCACCCCAGCGATGCGGCGACTCCGCTTCCGGGTGAGTTCGACGACGATCTGCATTCGGCAGTGGACGCACCGGACACCCAGGCGACCAACAGTTCAGCCGCTCCGGCAGCCCCACACGCCGAACGGGGCGACAAGACGAAGAGCGAACTGTCCATGTGGATCTGGCCAGGGGTCCTCATCGTCGTCATGGCGGTGTCGGGACAATTCTTCGGCCCGCTCGGCGTACTCCTCGCCGGCGTCGGTCTCACCGCGACACTGGTGCTGTTCACCGGTGGCCGCGCTCAGGGCTTCCCGAGGAAGTGGCTGCTGCCCATCAATGTCGCGGTCGGCTTGCTGCTCACCGCCGCACTCCTCGCGGCGGAGTACGGCGTGCTGACCAATCAGCCGGTGGGCGCGTCCTCCCGCATCTTCCCGCGGGGCTTGCCCTCCGCCGAGCAGCTCCGCAACACGCCGGCTCCCGGCACCACGCTGCCTGGGATCAAGTTCGACAACCAGAACCTCAGCGGCGCACGGCTCGAAGGTGCCAGTGCACCCGGCGCATCGCTGGAGGAGGCGAACCTCAGGGACACCACGCTCGCAGGCGCGGATCTTCGAGGAGCCAACCTCCGCGGGGCGCGGTTGAGCGGAGCGGATCTGCGCGGGGTGAACCTCGCCGGGGCGGATCTCCGCGACGCGGTGCTGACCGACACCTGCCTGCGCGGTGCGAACCTCACGGGCGCCTTGACCAACGACCTCGACGCGAGCAGGGCTGCGACGGAGGACGTGGTCATCTCCGCCGGCCAGATGAGCGCAGCCAAGGTGTGGCCGACCTCCACGCCGGCCGTTCCCGCAGCCTGTCCACGCTGACGGTCAGCCAGACGACCCCGTCGTTTCGCTGATCACCAAGGGGGTGCGCGCGGCGCCAGGTGAACGGTTGTGGATCAACCCCGGCCGCGGCCCCGAAACTCGTGGTTACGCCGAGGTGGAGCCGGCGTTGCGGAATCTTGTCGCTGCGTCGCAACGGAGGGGGTTTACCTGGGCCGATGAGAGCGCGACCCCGAGACGGGATCGATTCCGTTCGGAGGTTGTGAAATTCCCGGACGGCAAAGATTTGGCGAACTAGCTAGACGTGAAGGTGGTTCATGTACCACCTTCTGCCTCGCAAGCCTCTCCGCCCCCTGCTCCCGGAATCGAGGCCCCTGTTGAGGAAGTTCCTACCCGCGCTGGCCGGCGCGCTCCTGATCACCGCCCTGCTGCCCGGCATCGCGCTCGCCGACCCGCCGCAGGCCATCCCCGCCAACTACGCGGCGGAGGACGGCAAGTGGCAGCCGGCGTTCGACTACGACGGTGACGGCTGCTACCCCACCCCGGCGATCTCGCCGACGGGTCAGGTGGCGGGCGGGCTGAAGAACTCGGGCGCGCTGAACGGCCAGTGCCACGACAAGTCCGACCTGGACAACACCAACTCCTACAGCCGCTCGAAGTGCAACAACGGCTGGTGCGCGTACCTGTACGACCTGTACTTCGAGAAGGACCAGGCCGTGCCGGGCTGGGACTGCTGCGGCCACCGCCACGACATCGAGCACGTGATCATCTGGGTGCAGAACGACGTGGCCCAGTACGTCTCGACGTCGGCGCACGGCAAGTTCAGCACCTACTCGCGGGACAAGGTGGCCTGGGAAGGCAACCACGCGAAGATCATCTACCACAAGGACGGCGCCAGCACGCACTGCTTCCGGCTCGCGGGCTTCAACGAGCAGGCGGAGAACCACTACGGCGTCTACCAGTACCCCGACCTGGTGAGCTGGGACCGCTTCCCGGCCGGGGTGCGCGACATTCTGGTGAACGCGAACTTCGGCAGCGCGTCGCTGGCGATCAAGGACAGCGCGTTCAACTACAACCTGGGCATCGCCAAGCCGGCCGGGATCCCGTTCGACCCGAACGCGTAGGAGTCACTTAGCCACGCGATCAAGCCACTCGGCCAGGAGGGCCCGTTCCGCTGGAGACAGCATCAGGGGCGGGTCCTCCTCCATTGCGACCTTCAACGCGATCGCACGGCTCGGGATGTCCGTCGGCTCGTCCGGTTCGGTGTCCGTCGTGATCGCCCTGATCACCTGTTCCCGGGAGAACGTGATCAGCTCCAGGTCGCGGTCCTCCTCCGGCGTCGCGATCAGCGACAGCACGACACCCATGCCCGCCGCGTGCACGAACTGCGCGGCCTGCTCGACCGGGACCGTCAACCGGCCCACCGCGGCGATGCGGCTGATGATCTCGCGGAGCATCGCGTCCGCCTCCAGCCGCGCCGCCCGCTTGCGCGGCTCGCCGTACATCAGCAGGTAGAACGCGGGCCGCGCCAGGCCGAAGCCGATGTGCAGCTCCCACCCGCGACGCAGGTCGTCGACCGGGTTGTCGCTGGCGCTCATCGCGTGCTTGGTCGCGAGGTAGTCGGCGAACCCGTAGGCCGCGACGGCGTCCAGCAGGCCGTCCTTGTCGCCGAACAGCCGGTACAGCGTCGGCGCCTGCACACCTGCCGCCGACGCCACCGCGCGCGTGGAGACAGCCTCCTTGCCGCCCTCGATCAGCAGCTCGGCCGCGGCCTTCACCAACCGCTCTCTGGTGTCCATGTAACGACGATAACAGACGAGGGGTAGCGCTGATTCGATATCGGTGCTACGTTATTGATGTTAGCAACGGAAACACCAGCTAGGGAGCACCGAAATGACTCGCGTTGCGATCGTCACCGGCGGATCGAGGGGCATCGGGCGGGCAGCCGCCGAGCGTCTCGCCGCGGACGGCATGGCCGTCGTCATCGTCTACGCCGGCAACAAGGTCGAGGCCGACAAGGCGGTCGAGGAAATCAAGGCGGCGGGTGGCCAGGCCATCGCCGCACAGGCGGACGTGGCCGACGAGGCCGCTCTGGGTGCCGCCTTCGACCTGGCCGCCGAGACGTTCGGCGGCGTGGACGTCGTCGTGAACTCGGCGGGCATCATGCCGCTCGGCACCGTCGCGGACATGGACCTCGACGTGTTCGACCGGATCATCCGCACCAACGCGCGCGGCACGTTCGTCGTCTCGCAGCAGGCGGCGCGGAAGCTGCGCAACGGCGGCGCCATCATCAACGTGTCGTCATCGGTCGTGGGCCTGCGTTTCCCGCAGTACGGCGCCTACGCGATGTCGAAGGGCGGCGTCGAGGCGCTGACCCTGATCCTGGCCCGCGAGCTGCGCGGCCGTGACATCACCGTGAACGCCATCGCCCCCGGCCCCACCGCCACGGCTTTGTTCCTGGAGGGCAAGGACCAGGCGACGATCGACAACCTCGCGAAGCAGGCTCCCCTCGAGCGCATCGGCTCGCCGGAGGACATCGCCGAGGTCATCTCCTTCCTCGCGGGTCCCGCCCGCTGGGTCAACGGTCAGGTTGTTCGTGCGAACGGAGGCATCATCTGATGGGCAAGGTCATCGTTGTCACCGGGGCTTCCAGCGGTTTCGGAGCACTGGCAGTGCGCGCTCTGGCTCGCGCGGGCCACACCGTCTACGCGGGCATGCGCGCGACCACTGATCGCAACGCACCCGCCGTCGCCGAGCTCGGAGCCTGGGGTGCCGAGAACAACGCGGACGTGCACGCCGTCGAGCTCGACGTGCAGTCGCAGGAGTCCGCGGACGCCGCCATCGCGCTGATCATCGCCGAGCAGGGGCGCCTCGACGTGGTCGTGCACAACGCCGGCCACATGGTCACCGGTCCGGCCGAGGCCTTCACGCCGGAGCAGTACGCCGCGCTCTACGACGTGAACGTCCTTGGCACGCAACGGGTCAACCGTGCCGCGCTGCCGCACCTGCGCTCACAGCACTCCGGTCACGTCGTGTGGGTGGGCTCCTCGTCCACCCGTGGCGGCACTCCCCCGTACCTGGCCCCGTACTTCGCGGCCAAGGCGGCGATGGACGCGGTCGCCGTCTCCTACCGCGCCGAGCTGCTGCGGTTCGGCATCGAGACCACGATCGTCGTGCCGGGCGCGTTCACCCACGGCACCAACCACTTCGCGCACAGCGGCACGCCTGCTGATGGTGATGTCGCGAAGGCCTACGAGGAGTTCTACCCCGGCCTGATGGAGCAGGTGGCCGGCAAGCTGGCCGAGCTGGAGCCGTCGTGGGCGGACGTCGGCGCGGTGGCGGACGCGATCGTCTCCGTGGTGGGTTCGGAGAAGCCTCCGTTCCGCGTGCACGTCGACCCGTCCTCGGACGGCGCCGAGATCGTGAACGGGGTGGCCGACCGAGTGCGCGCCGAACTGCTGCGCCGGGTGGACCTGGTCGACCTGATCTGAGGTTTCTAAGCTTGGTTGAGGAGCGCGGAGACGGTGACGAACCGGAAACCGCGCTCCTTTAGCTTGTGGATGATCGGCTTGAGCGCCTGCCGGGTCTGGTCCCTGCTCGCGTACATGGGGTGCAGCAGGATGATCGAGCCCGGCTTGGTCTGGCTGAGGACGTCTTGCTCGATCTGTTGCGCCGGCGGCGTTCCCTCGGAGTCAGGTTCGACGTCCCACATGATCGTCTTGCGGTGGTGTTCGCTCAGGTAGTGCGGCAACGCGAAGAGCTTCTTGCCGTTGGGCGGCCGGAAGTGGATCTCTCCGCTGTAGCCGGTCGCCTTGATCCGCGCGTCGGTGTCCTCGATCTCCTTGGCCACCGTGCTCGGCAGTACGCCGACCATCCGCTTGTGGTTGTAAGTGTGGTTGCCGATCTCGTGCCCCGCTTCGGCGATCTTCCTGCCGAGCTCCGGGTGGCTCGCGAGATCCCGGCCCATGAGGAAGAACGTGGCCTTGATCTGTTCCTCGTTCAACGTGTCGAGGACCTGCTGGGCGCCTGCCGGGTCCGGACCGTCGTCGAAGGTGAGGGCGACGACCTTCTCGTTCGTCTCGACCCGGTCGACCAGTTCACCGAAGAACTGGAAGGTGCGGGAGCTGCTGACGTTCCAGAGCGTCGCGGCTGCTGCGAGCACGACAGCGAGGCTGACTGCGGTGATGATCGTCGGCTTGCGGCGCAACCACTTCATGCGCTCATGATCGCCAACTCGGCTCTCCCGACTTTCAGCACCCCGTCGTCGAGCGGCACGCACCGGATGCCGCCCTTGCCCCGCAACGCCTTGAACGCGCCGGGAGCGATGACCACATCCATCCAGGCACAGGGGTTCGCGGGCCGGTGGACCTCGAACCGCACACCGTCGAGGCTGAAGATCGTGCCGCGCGGAAGTGAGTCCACATCGAACCCGCGCACGACGATGTTCCGTCGGGCGAGGAGCGGATCGACTGGCCACGGGTCCAGGGACTCGGCGGCGATCAGCGTGACGGCGGCGTTGCGGTGCGCCGGGTGGTTGAAGTAGCGGTCGCCGACGATTCCGAGCCCAGCCCGCACCTCGACCTGCGAGCGCGAGACGGGCTCAGGATCGGGACGAGGGCCGTCCGACGGACGGCCCTCGTAGGCGTGCACGGGTGAGACGTGCAGCGCGACGATCTCGATCAACGCTCGCCGAGCTGCCACTCCGGCCTCACGTAGTGGCACGTGTAGCCGTTGGGGTAGCGCTCCAGATAGTCCTGGTGCTCCGGCTCGGCCTCCCAGAAGTCCGACGCCTGGGTGACCTCGGTGACGACCTTGCCCGGCCACTTGCCCGAGGCGTCGACGTCCGCGATGGTCGCCTCCGCCACCTGCTTCTGCGCGTCATCGGTGTAGAAGATCGCCGAGCGGTAGCTGGCGCCGATGTCGTTGCCCTGGCGGTTGCGGGTCGACGGGTCGTGGATCTGGAAGAAGAACTCCAGGATCTGCCGGTAGGTCAGCAGCGAGGGGTCGAACACGATCTCGATCGCCTCGGCGTGGTTGCCGTGGCGGCGGTAGGTGGCGTTGGGTGTGCTGGGGTCGCCGGTGTAGCCGACGCGGGTGGAGACGACGCCTGGGTGGCGGCGGAACAGGTCCTGCATGCCCCAGAAACAGCCGCCCGCGAGAACAGCCTTCTCCGTCACAGTGCTTCTCCTCTGCTCGGTGTTCACTCAGGAGAACGTTCGGTCTCGGCCGGTTCATCCCCGTCAGGTTGTGACGTAACTATTACGGACCTGGCCTCGATGACCTCGCCCAAATAGCGCATGACGACGGCCACGGCAGCAGCGACCGGGACGGAGAAGAACGCGCCCGCGATGCCGTACAGCGACGTGCCCGCGGTCACCACCAACAGTACGACCGCCGCGTGCAACCGCAAGCTGCGCGACTGCAGGATCGGCTGCAGCACGTTGCCCTCGACCTGCTGCACCACGATCACGATGACCAGCATGATGATCGCCGTGGTCAGCCCGTTGCTGACCAACGCGACCAGCACCGCCAGCGCACCCGCGATGAACGCACCGATGATCGGGATGAAGCCGCCGAGGAACGTCAGCGCGGCCAGTGGAACCGCCAGCGGCACGCCCAGGACCACCAGGCCCAGCCCGATGAACACCGCGTCGATCAGCGACACGATCGCCTGGCTGCGGATGAACGACCCGAGCGTCACCCAGACCCGCTCCAGCACCGTCGTCACGTGCCCGCCCGCGCGCTCGCCGATCAGGCCGCGCAGCCACGGCGTGAACCGCATGCCGTCCTTGACGAAGAAGAAGGCCAGCAGCAACGCCACCAACCCGGTCACGACACCGGACGTCACCGCACCCGCACCGGTCAGCAGCCCGTTGGCGATCGACCCGATGCTCGACTTGACCTGCTCGACCCCCTGCGCGATCAACCGGTCGAGGTCGCTGCCGCGCAGGTTGAACGGCGGCCCCGCCACCCAGTCCTGCAGCTGCTGCACGGCCTTCGTGGCACTGGTCGCGATCTCCGGCACACCGGACGCGATCGACGACGCGATCGCCGCGATCACCCCACCGAGTACCGCCAGCCCGACGACCAGCACGATCGTCGCCGACAACGCCGAGTTGAGCCCCTTCGCCATCAGCCACCGAGCCGGCGGCCACAGCACCGTCGTGATGAGGAGGCCGAGCAGCACGGGCATCACGACCACCCACAGCTGCCCGATCAACCAGAAGACCATCCAGAAGCCGAGCGCGGCCAACGCCGTCCGCAGACTCCACCGCGCGAGCCAGCTCACGCCGTGCCCGATGGCCTCACCCTTGTCCACCCACCTGCGATCCCGTTCCACGCGCACAGTCTGTCGTGATCTAGCCCGAACGGGTGGCAGACCCGCCGTTTTGCTCCCGCCGCCTCTCGATGAACGCCCGCACGTCGGCTTCCCACCCGAACTCCGGATCAGAAGCCGGGTCGTAGGGCGGCAGCACCGGGATCTCGGTGCCCAGCTCGACGAGCAGCTTCTTCGCCCGCTCCAGGTCGAACCGCCGGACGTACGGCTCGCCGTCCGCCCACGCCCGCCGGTGGGCGGCGAGAGCGTGTTCCTCGGCACGGGCGGTGTCCCCCAACGCGAGCCACAACCGCGCCAGCGGCAGGTGATCCGGTTCCCGTCCAGCCGCCAGCCACTCGGCATGGTCGACGGGCGCTTCCAACTGCCCCAGATGAAACTGCGCCAACGCGAGGCACGCCTCGCCCTCGGGGTCGTAGATCCCGGTCTCGCGCGCCATCCGCACCGACTCCGCCAGCGGAGGAACGGCCAGCCGCCAGTCCTCCTGAGCCGAGAACCACATTCCCCGCAGCCGGAGCACACCTCTGGTCACCCAGCGCACCTGGTGCCGCCGACCGTCCGCCTCGACCTGGCGCAGCTTCTCCTCGGTGAGCACGCCGCGGTCGAAGTGGAACTCGGCTTGGTGAAACGCGGCCTCGCACCGCAATCTCGCTGCGTAGGACCCGCCCCGGCTCGGCGGCAGGTCACGCCAGCGCCTCTCCGACTCATCCACCCGACCGGCGATGTGCAACCACCGGCTGGCGGTCATCGTGACAATGTAGGTGTAATCCGCATCGGCGCCCAGGTGCCGGCTGAACTCGATGCCCAGCGACTTGATCCGCCAGCTGGCCGCGAACTGGTTCAGATCGTCGAGTATGACCGAGACGTTCACCAGGTTGACGAGCACGCTGCCCACGACGCCCTCGCGCAGAGCGAGGCGAAGCGCTGTCTCGAACGCCGTCAAAGCCTGCTCGGGATCCCCCTGCTTCTGCAGGGCGTCTCCCGCGGAGTTGGCGAACCTGTACGGCTCCACCAGCTCGGGCCGCGGCGAAGACCAGTTCACACCGAAGAGCGGCCGCAGCAGCGCCAGCCGTTCTGGTACGGCCTCGAAGCGGTGTCTCATGACTCTGTCGAGATCGGCTGAGTAGACCCTGGCCGCTTCCCTGATCCGCTCCAGTTGCAGCAGGGTGCGGATCAGGACCAGCACGTCCTTCAGTTCGTCCATGCTGGTGGCGCCTTCGAACCGGGTGTGTGCACGACTGCCGAAATGGTCGACCAGGCGGTCTCCGAACTCCTGCCGGTCGCGAGGATCAAGACCGCTCGCCACCACCGCACGCACAACCGGATGCAGGTCGTACCTGGCCGCCTGCCGGTCGTACTGCAACAATCCCCGGCGCTCCAGGTCGAGCACCGAGCGGGTGACATCGCGCGCCCCGTTGAGTGCCTCGAGGGTCGCGTAGTCGACGGCCTCCGCCAGCAAGGCCAGGACCGACAACAACTCCCGGCTCTCGCCCTCCACCGCGTTCACCGCGGCCTGCAGGATGTGGTTGCGCGTCTGGACGAGGTCGAGGTCGCCGATGTCGAGGGGCTGGCAGGCGGACCAACGGTCGAAGTCACCGCGTGCGGGCAGGTAGTCGTTCACCAGGCCCGCCACGATCCCGGTGACGAGCGGGTGGCAGTCGCAGTGCCGCTGCAGGAATGACCGCATGGCCGTGGAGTCGCCCGTCACACCGCACGACCGCAACAACGCCTCCGCATCGGCCGGACGAAGTCCTGGCAGGCGTTCGTGCAGCACACCGGGGACCGGCTGGCTCGCCTGGTTCACGAACACCCGAGGCACCAGTCGTGACGTCACGAGGATCCGCGACGGTGACGCTCCGGCCAGCCGGCGCAGCAGCTCGTCGTCCTCGGGCCGGATCGCCGCGCAAGGGTCGCGGGTGGCGATCTCGTCCGAACCGCCCGCCTTTTCGTCCGGCACCTGAGCGGCGTCGAGCCGGTGGTACGCAACGAGAACGCGTTCCAGCCCGTCCAGCACCAGCAGCCACGGGTCCGCCTCCAGCCGGTGGACCAGGAGCTCGGTCAGCTGGTGCTGATTGCGATCCTGGAACGCCGTCAGAGGTTTGCCCGTCATGTAAGCGAGCGCGTGCCGGCAGAAGTCCGACATCACCGCGCCGCTCTCGTAGAACGAGTACCAGAACCGGCCCGCCCAGTCGCCGCGCACGCCGGGCGCGTGCCGGGTGGTCCACTCCCAGGTGAGGATGCTCTTGCCGCTGCCGCCGATCGCCTCGAACAGCGCCACCGCGTGCTGGCCGTCGGGACGCGCCCAGTCGCTCAAAGTCGCGAGCTGCGCCTCGCGTCCGACGAAATCGTGCGAGCCGAGGTAGCGAGGCCGTGAATACAGGGCGGGGGCGGCAGGGATGTCGCTCTCGGCCACAGGAACAGGCTCGGCGACGTCCAGCACCTGGCGCAGCTCGGCGATCGACTGCGTGGCCGCGGTGGCGAACGAGGCCAGGTCGTTGAACTCCTTGTAGACCTGGTGCGTCGGGCGGCCGGCGAACTTCGCCTCCTCGCGGAAGGCCTCCAGCTTCGCCCGCTTGTCCGCGTCGAACTCGAACCCGTCCTCCGTGAGCAGGTGATCGGCACCCATGATGAACACGAGGATCGGCCGGCCCAGCCGCGCCGCCTCGCGGAACTCCAGGTGCGTCAGCGAAAGACCGCCGGGGTTCTCCGCGCACTCCGGCACGGATCCGTAACGGCGGCCGATGATCGCGATGTACGCCGCCGCGTCCTGCACCTTCTCCAGCGATGACTGGATCACGGTCAGCGGCCGCGCCGAGTCGGACTCCATCGCCACGGCGTGCAGGTGCTGGCCCTGGATGGCACTCATCAGGGCTGCCCGGTGTTCGCGGAGGTCGGCGAACGTCGACGACACCATCACACCGAGGTACTGCCGTGGCGCGGACATGTAGAGATCTCGCGCCACGGCCGAAAGTTGTTACGACCCGAAAGGGTTACGGCTGGCCCCAGAACGCGTCTTCCTCGGCGGGGTCGGCCGTGTACAGCCACACCTCGACGACCTTGCCGTCGACCACGCGCATGACGTCCACACCGATGCCGTCCATCTCGGCGCCCGAACGCTTGGCCGTCCAGCGCACCGGCGCGGCCACGATGTCGCCGTTGAGCATCAGCGGGGCGTTGCGACGAAGCGAGAAGGAGCCTTCGGACACCTCCATCATCCCGCCGATCATCGCGCCCACGGCGGCAGAGCCGCGGTGGACGCCGGAGAAGCGGTTGGCACCCGGCTGGTGCCACACGATGTCGTCGGCGAACTGGGCCGAGACGGTCGCGAAGTCGCCGGACTCCAGAGCGTCGAAGTAGGTGGTGACGACGGTGAGAGGGGTGGTCATCGGTTTCTCCTTTGGGCTGGTGTTGCCCTATGCTCACCAAAGGTAACCAATAACCTCAACGTAACTAATGGACGGATGTGCGCCATGTCACAGACGATGCCGGACTGGAGCGTGCTGGCGTCCACGTGTCCATCACGAACGAGTCTGGCGCGCATCGCCAACAAGTGGACGGCGATGGTCGTGTCGGTGCTGGGCGACGGGCGCAAGCGGTTCGGTGACCTCAAAAAAGACATCGACGGCATCAGCGGCAAGGTGCTCACGGAGACGCTCCGGGACCTCGAACGCGACGGCATCGTCACACGGCACGTCTACGCCGAGGTCCCGCCGCGGGTCGAGTACGAGCTGACGGAGCTCGGCTTCACGTTGCACGAGCCGTTGCTGGTGCTGTGCCGATGGGCCGAGCAGCACATCGCACAAGTGCTCATCAACCGCGAGGCCTACGACGCCCGCTGAGAAAGGCTCGCGGCGCACTCCAGGACGGTGGTGCGCGCCGGACGCGGATCCCAGCCGAGCACGGAAGAAGCCTTCGCGTGCGAGTACGTGTAGGAGCGGCCGAGCATCGGCACCAGGGGCCGGAGATCGCGAGCCACCAACGAAGCCGCGCGCACCACGAAGTTCGGCAACGAGCGGGCCGGCACGTCCAGCACCCGTGCCACGTCCGCCATCCACATGAACTCGCTGACCGCGATGAACCGCTCCCCCGCGGCGGCGGTAGAAGTCATCGCGCGGATGTGCAGATCGGCCACGTCGCGCACGTCGACGATGTTGAGCCCCACCCGCGGCACGCCCGGCATGCCGTCCAGCATCCGGCCGATCACCCGCACCGAGCCCGAGTTCGAACGAGACCGCACCGGCCCGAACACGGCGCCCGGCAGCACCGTGACGAACGAAGTCTCCTTGTCCCGCATGAACTCCCACGCCGCGCGCTCGGCCAGCAGCTTCGAGCGGCGGTACTCGTCGAACTTCAGCGACGGGTCGGTCCACAGCGTCTCGTCGAACGTGCCCGTCGAGCCCGGCGGAGGCGTCGCGGCGGCGCACGACGAGGTCATCACGACGCGCGAAACACCTGCGTCCACCGCATGACGCAGCACTCGCAACGTCCCGTCGCGCGCCGGACCGATCAGGTCACCGGAACCGCCGAGCGGCGACGCGACGTGCAGCACGTACTTCACCCCGGACATCGCGGAAGCCCAGCCGTCGTCCGAGGTCAGGTCCGCTCGCACCACCTCGTGGTCGCCCTCGACGGCGGGACGGCGGCCACGCGTGGTCGTGCGCACGTCATAGCCGCGCGAGAGCAGCTGAGCGATGGTCCAGCCGGCCACGAAACCCGTGCCCCCGGTCACCAGAACGGTCATGACGATCCTCCTCGTTTCGTTAGCCGATCGGCTAACGAAACTCACTGTAGCATCGCCGCATGACCCGTGCCGCCCAAGCCGAACGCACCCGTGCTCAGATCCTCGCCACAGCACGCCGGTTGTTCGCGACCCACGGGTACGACGCGACGTCGCTGCAGACGATCGCGGACGAGATGGACGTGACGAAGGCGAACGTCTACTACTACTTCCGCACCAAGTCGGCGATCCTGGAAGCGTTGCTGGACAACAGCATCACGTTCTTCGAGAAGCTCATCGACGAGACCGCGAAGATCAAGGGCAAGCGGGCGCGCGCCGAGCACCTGGTCGCCGGGTTCGTCGACCAGGTGGTGCGGAACAGGGCGCTGTCACCGCTGGGCCAGACGGATCCGAGCGTGCGCCGCAACGAACGGATCAACGCCGGCCTCGACGAGCTGGCGCAGAAGGCGTTGCGGCTGCTGTACGGCAACGAGCCGACCGACGACCAGAAGGCGGCGTGGTACCTCGCGAGCGACGTCGGCCCGGTGGTCGCGGGGCTGCGTCACCTGACCGACGACGAGCTGCGCGACGTGCTCAGCCGACTATGCCTGCGGGTACTGCGGGCGTGACCGAACCGCGGATCAGCTTGCGCACGACCGGCAGCCCGGACAGCCGGAAAGCCATGTCCCGAACCGTGATCCGCCACGCGGACGGCGGCGCCATCCAGCCGATGAACTTCCGCCCGAACGATTGGGTATCCAGCACGACGGGCTTCATCCGCGCCTGGTAACGCTCGAAAGCGCCGTCCGTGCTGGCCGCAAGCTCCTCGGCCAGCACGAACGCGCCGGTCATCGCGAGCGACGCCCCGTGGCCGGCGAACAGGGAGACCGCCCCGCACGCGTCACCGACCAGGACGACCTTGCCGCGATGCCAGACCGGCATGTCCACCTGGGACACCTCGTCGTAGTAGATCTCCTCGGGCACAACGGAAAGCAGCTCCGGCGTGACCCAACCCAGGTCGCCGAACCGTTCCCGCAACGCCGCGCGCGCGTCCACCGGCAGCGCCTGCGAATCAGCCCGGTACAACATCAACGCCGCCATCGCCCCGTCCCGCACGGCATAGCAGCCGATCATCCGGTGCGGCACGGTCAGCATCTGGTAGCGATAGCCGATCCGAGCGCTCAACTCCGCGTCGTTGAAGGAGAACGCCGCGGTGTGGTGCCCGAGATACCGCACGAACCGCGACGACGGCCCGAACACCAGCTCCCGCACCTTCGAGTGCACGCCGTCCGCACCCACGACCAGGTCGAAGTCGTCGAAGTCGGAGACGGAAATCGTTGCGCCATAACGGATCGGTGACCGCAGATCGGCACGGATCACGTCCGCGAGATCACCGCGCAACAGGCTGATCCCCCCGTCCGCCACCGCCTCGTAGGCCTCCGCGGAGATCTCGGCACGCTTCCTGCCCCGCGAATCCACGCTGGTCACCGCGGAGATCGGCGCCATCCGGGCCTCCAACGCCGGCAGCAGTCCCATCCGCCGCGCCACCTCGTGACCCGGCCCGAAGAAATCGATCATGTAACCGCCCGCGCGGAACGACGGCGCCTTCTCGACGACCAGCACCTCCCATCCCGCGCGCTCCAGCCACCACGCCGTCGTCAACCCGGCGATCCCCGCTCCCACCACCAACGCCCGTTGGGCACTCGACTTAGGCATATGCCCAACTTAGCACCGAGGTCCAGAGCTGGACATCGGACAAGACTTCCGGCCAGGTGCTCAGGGGTGCATCTTGCGACTGCTCCGCCCGCCGCTCCACAGCCAGATCCCGGCCACCACGGCCGCCACCACGCCCAGCCCGAGCAGTCCGTCGGGGATGCCGTCGTCCTGTTGTTGCTGCTGCGAGATGTTCTGGGCGGGAACCTGAGGCACCGCCACGCGCGGAGGCAGCGAAGGCCCCGAGGGAGTCGTGGAAGCCTGGGCGACCAGCGCCAGCGGGATGGCGTCGGTGTCGTTGAAGTTGACCAGCCCAGTGGCCTCGAGCACCGTCATGTGGTCGAGCACGGTGTCCATGCAGACCTTGGCGTAGTCGCGGATCGCGGTGTTGCGCGTACCCGTGCGCACCGAAGCCAGGAACTTGTAGACCACCCCGTGCGCGGCACGCAGCCGGTTCGCGAAGATCTTGTCGAACTCCACGCTCTTCGCGGGCGCGGCCGTCATCTCGTTCAGCCAGCCCTGCTGCGACTCGTTGGGTTGCGTCGGCAGCTGCACGTTGAAGGTGCGCGCGAGGTCGACGGTGCGGCGGTCCAGGTCGGCGTGCCCCTCGATGAGGTGACGGCCCGCCTCCTGCACCTTCGGGTTGGCCGACTTCTCCAGCGCCATCCGCCCGGACGGCCCCTCCCACAACCCGGCGAGTGCCACCTTCTGCAGCAGGTCGCGCCCCGGCGGCCCCATCGGACCGAACGCGGTCGCCGTGTAGTCGGGCCCCAGGTCCTGCTGAGCGAACGCGGGTGGCGCACCGACCAGGAAGATCAAGAGGGTGATGAGCAGTATCCGCATGCCGGGAGGTACGGACAGAGCGGCACCCACCGTCCGTTGCACAGTGCAATGGTTATCTGTTCGTTATCTTCGCCGGACCCTGTAGAACTAGGCGGGTGAGTGATGTCGACGACCTGACCGACGCGGTGCTCACCGCGTCCCGCCTGCTGGTCGCGGTGTCAGCGCGCTCGCTGGCCGCGGTCGAGGAGACGCTCACGCTGCCCCAGCTCAGAATGGTCGTGCTGCTCGACAGCCGCGGCCCGATGAAGCTCACCGCGCTCGCCGACCTCCTGGAGGTCAACCCGTCCACGGCGAAGCGCATGATCGACCGGCTGGTCACGTCCGGCATGGTCGACCGCGAGCAGAACCCCGCCACCAAACGCGAGGTCGTCGTCGTGGCGAGCGCCGAGGGCCGCCGGGTCGTCAGCGAGGTGATGGCCCGCCGCCGCGCCGAGATCAGCAGGATCGTCGCCCGCATGCCGGAGCACCTGCGGCACGGCCTGGTCGAGGCGCTGACCGCGTTCACCGACGCCGGCGGCGAACCCCGCTGGTCAGCCAGAGACGAGACGCCGGAGCGGGCCCGCGACCGCGCGGAAGTCGACTGACTCGTCCAGCGCGCGGTGCAGCACCAACCCGTCGAACGCCGCTCCCAACAACAACGCGATGGCGTCGGCGTCCTTCACGTCGGCACTCCGCAGCCACTCGGCCACGCGACTGCGGAAGTCCGCGATCAGCGCCGCGAGCCTGCCGCGCAGCTCCGGCAGCCGGTGCGAGGCGAGCAACGCCTCCGACAGCAGCAAGGACTGAGCATCTGTGCCGGTGTAGCGGCTGAGCTCTTCCAGCATCCGCTCGATGCCCTCCGCCGGTTCCTGTGCGCGCAACGCGTCCGCGGACTCCGTGAGCAGCTGCTCGGCGAACTGCAGCGCCGCCGTCGACAGCAGGTCCGGCACCGACGAGAAGTGGTAGTGCACCAACGCCGCGTTGACGCCCGCGCGTTCGGCGACCAGCCGCGTGGTCACCGCACCCCAGCCGACCTCGCCCACGAGCTGGGCGGCGGCGTCGAGCAGCTGTTCGCGGGTGCGGCGACCGCGGTCGGCAGACTTGGGCACGCGCCTAACTTAGAGGTATGTCGCGTATCGCTGCCCACAGCGCCGTCTCCACCGCACTCGCCCGGCGCTCCGACGACGAACTGCGCGAACTCGTGGAAACGGCCGAGCCGCTCGGGTCCGGCATCGGCGGGACGTCGGCGCTGCTCGAGGTCGACGGTACGAAGGTCTTCGTCAAACGGCTACCGCTGACCGACCTCGAACTGCAGCACCCCCGGTCCACCGCGAATCTCTTCGAGCTCCCGGCCTTCTGCCACTACGGCGTCGGGCTCATCGGCGGGCCGGGCTTCGGCGCCTGGCGCGAGCTGGCCGTCCACGACATGACCACGAAGTGGGTGCTCGACGGCGAGCACGACGGCTTTCCGCTGATGTACCACTGGCGCGTGCTGCCCCACCCCGGCCAGTCACTGCCAGAGGAACTGTCCGACGTGGACAAAGCCGTCGCCTACTGGGGCGGCGGCGAGGAGATCCGCCGCCGGATCGAGGCCGTGCGCGACGCTTCGGCGAGCATCGCGCT
>NZ_JYJG01000325.1 GCF_000955955.1 Lentzea aerocolonigenes | reverse complement strand
ATCCGCCGCCGGATCGAGGCCGTGCGCGACGCTTCGGCGAGCATCGCGCTGTTCCTCGAACACATCCGGCACAACGTGCACGACTGGCTCGACGCCGGCGACGAGAGCGCCTGCGCCATGACCGAGACGCAGCTGGAGGCCGGGACGTCGTTCATGAACGCCCGCGGCCTCCTGCACTTCGACGGCCACTTCCAGAACATCCTGACCGACGGCGAACGCCTGTACTTCGCGGACTACGGCCTCGCCATGTCCTCGGAGTTCGACCTGTCCCCCGGCGAGAAGGAGTTCTTCTCCGAGCACCAGGACTACGACCGCCTCTACACGGGCACCTACCTGGCCCGCTGGCTCAGGCACGCGCTCAGGGACGAGGAAGTGCCGCCGCACGTCGCGGCGATCATCGAACGCCACACCCCGGCCGCCGAGGTCATGAGCGACTTCATCCGCAGGTTCCAGCAGGAGCCTCAGCTCTCCGCCCGCTTCTGGAACGCCTCCAGCACCTCGACCCACCCGCCCGAGTTGTCCTCGTGAGCCTTCGCCCGCAGCTCCTCCGAGCCGGCCAGCGCAGCGAACCCGCTCTCCACCACGCGCAGCCGCGTGCCGGACCCCTCCGGTGACAGCGTGAACTCGACCAGCGTCGTGTTGTCCGAGGTGAGCTCGGCCCCGCCGAACGCGCTGGCCCAGCGGTACGACACGTACGTCCGCGGCGTCACGGTCTCGACCTTCACCGGGAAGTCGCCGTACGTGTCGTTCTTGCACAACGTCGTCTCGCCCTCGACGGCGGTGCCCGACGGCGTGGAGGCGACCCACCACCCCGGTTCGGTCACCAGCTGCCAGACGCGCTCGGGCGAAGCCTCGATCACGGTCTCGCGTTCGATCCGGTCCACAGTCACGACAAGCTCCCAACGGTCCGCCAACAAGTGCAACCCCAGAGTTGCACACCCGAAGACGACGTGCAACCCCAAGGTTGCAGATCAGATCTCGCGTGCGTGCGGATGACGGGCGGCGAACTCGGGTGCGGTCATCCCGAAGGCCACCGCGTCGTGGTGGCGGCCGGCGAAGAACTCGTGGTCGCGCAGCCTGCCCTCCTCCGTGAAGCCGAGTTTGCGGTGGAAGGCGATGGACGGCTCGTTGAACGCCCACACGTGCGTCTCACACTTGTGGAAGCGCCGCTCGCCGAACATGAAGCCCAGCAGCAACGGCACCGCTTCCGAGCCGTAGCCGCGTCCTTTATGCTCACTGCCGATGAAGATGCCGTACCCGAACCGGCCAGCGCGGTAGTCGATCTCGAACGTCGACACGGTCCCCACGAAGGTGCCGTCGGCCAGCGACTCGATCGCGAGCTGGAACTTGTCGCCGTCCGGCTTCTTGAGTGAAGCCTGCTCGGCCCACTCGCGCTGGCGTGCGTTCGAGAACGGCTGCTGAACCCGGTCCGCCCTCCGCATGTCCACGGTGTTGTCGTCGAACTTCCGGAAGGCTTCCCAGTCCCCCGGTTCGATGCCGCGCAGACGTACGAGATTCCCCACCCAGAATGAGCTCATCCGGTGATCAAACGACCACCCGTTCGTGTCCGGCAACCGGATTACTACTATCTGACCGGTGACCGCCTACGACGATCTCGAGCTCGACACGACGGTGCTGCCGGAACGCCAGCAGAGGATTCTGGTCGCCATCCGCGACTGGGTGGTCGAGCACGGCTACTCCCCCAGCACCCGCGAGATCGGCGACGCGGTCGGACTGAAGTCCTCGTCCAGCGTCTCCAAGCACCTGAGCGCGTTGGAGGACAAGGGTTTCCTCAAGCGCGGCACGTCCGTGACGCGGCCGATGGACGTGCGCGTCTTCCTGCACGCGACGGCCGTCGCACAGCTGTCCGACGACTCGATCTCGGTGCCCGTGGTCGGCGACATCGCCGCCGGTACGCCGATCTCCGCCATCGAGCACGTGGACGACGTGCTGAGCCTGCCGCGCGGCCTGGTCGGTCGTGGCAGCAACGTGTTCGCGCTGCGCGTGCGCGGCGACTCGATGATCGACGCGGCGATCTGCGACGGCGACATGGTCGTCATCCAGCAGGCGCAGGAGGCGTACAGCGGGCAGATCGTCGCCGCGATGATCGACGAGGAGGCGACGGTCAAGGTGTACCAGCGCCGCAACGGCCACGTGTTCCTGGAACCGCGCAACCCCGACTACCCGGTGATCGACGGCGACAAGGCCGTGATCCTCGGCATCGTCGTGTCAGTGCTCCGGAGCGTCTGAGCACAACTGCTCCTGTCCCTCCACACCGGACTGATGCCGGGCGAGACCACTTTCACCGTGCGGCCGCCGCGTCACAGGACACCCCAGTCGCGTTCCTTCAACTGCTCGGCCACCGCTTGCACCCCTGGCGCGGGTGTTCCCCTGGTCGCCAGGTAGAGGGTGTTGAGGGGCGGGATCTCCGGGTGGTGCAGCAGCTCCACGGATCCGGCGGTGAGGGCGGGTTCGGCCAGGTAGCGCGGAAGCGCGGACACGCCTGCTCCGGCGATCACCGCGGCCAGCACGGCTCGCAGGTCCGGCACGACGACCGCGGTCGGGTTCTTCGGGCGCTTGGCGAACTCGCTGCGCCAGTACCGGCGGATGATCGGCAACTCGTCCGAGTAGGCGACGAGCGGCAGGTGTTCGAGGGCTCGCGCCGGGTCGTGGCCGAGCAGCTCCTGGTCGACCGTCCTGGCCAGGATCGGTGCTCCCACCAGCAGGAACTCCTCGTCGGTGAGCGGTGTTGCGGTCAGGCCCGCGCCGGGGCGGACCGACGACAGCACGAGGTCGAGCCGGCCGGACTTGAGTGCGGTGAGCAGGTCGTTCGCCAGGCCTAGCCTGATCTCGAACCTGATGCCGCGCCGGATCAGCGGAGTGAGCGCGGTCAGCCCTCGGACCGCCATGAACTCGGCAGCTCCCCCGATCCGCACAGTGCCTTCGAGGGCGGGCGCGGGGTCGAGCGCGATGCGCAGCTGGTCGACGTGCGGCCCGACGCGGCGGGCCAGCTCGTCCGCTCGGGGTGTGGGCGTGACGCCCCGGGCACCCCTGATGAACAGCGGTTCGGCGAGCTCTTTCTCCAGCTTGGCGAGCTGGCCGCTGACCGCGGGCTGGGTGAGGCCGCGCCGGGTCGCCGCGGCCGTGAGCGAGCCGCCGCGGTAGATCTCCAGGAACGTCGCCAGCAGATCGAGGTCCGTCAACTTCTCGGCCATAAGGCAGCTTATAGCTCCACCGACACACTTGAAGGATTCGTGATGACATGGGTGACATGAAGAAGCTGCTGATGGTTGTTTCCGGTGCCGACTCGCTGACGCTGGCGGACGGCACGAGCCACCCCACCGGGTTCTGGGCCGAGGAGGTCGTCGAGTCGGTGCGGGTGCTGCGCGAGGCCGGCATCGAGGTCACCGTCGCGACGCCGGGCGGTGTCGTGCCGACCGTCGACAAGGCGAGCCTCGACGGGCGGTTCGACGAGGTCGTTGCGACGCTGGAGGATCTGCGCTCCCCTGCCGACCTGGCCGCGATGAACGCCGCCGGCTTCGACGCGATCTACCTGCCCGGTGGCCACGGTCCGATGGCGGACCTGGCGTTCGACCGGACGCTGGGCACGTTGCTGGCGGACTTCGCGGACAGCGGCAAGCTGGTCGCCGCGCTGTGCCACGGACCGGCCGGGCTGCTGAGCGCGGTCCGCGCGGACGGCACGTTCGTCTTCGCCGGCAAGGAGATGGCGGTGTTCAGCGACGAGGAGGAGCGCCAGGGCGGTCTCGACGTGCCCTACTCGGTCGCCGGGAGGTTGGCGGAACTGGGCGCGCGGCTCGCGCCGGGTGAGCCGTGGTCGAGCACGGTGGTCGTGGACGGCAAGCTCGTGACCGGTCAGAACCCGCAGTCCACTGTGGCCACCGCCACGAAGGTCGCCTCGCTGCTCTAGACGGTTGATTCCAAGGGTCGGCAGCCACG
>NZ_JYJG01000324.1 GCF_000955955.1 Lentzea aerocolonigenes | reverse complement strand
GGAATCCCGGCCTAACAAGCCAAAACGACTTTGCCGGGGCCGTGCGTGCTGCTGGGCAAGCTCCTAGGTGCGAACACTGTTTCGTCTTGAGCTGGTTGTCGTCGAGCCGCTGCCAACCCCTATACATCCGCTAGTATTCGGACAGGCCAGGTACACAGGAAAGAATTATCCCCGCTCAATCCACTCGGCGCTAATGATCAATAAGGAGGCCTGGTCAAAGTCATGCGCAAAATGATCACAGTTCGACACGTTTTAACGGCCGCCTGCGCCGCCGGCTGGATCTACGGCTGGGGTCAGATGATGCATGCTGCCACAAGCAACATCTATTTTGAGCCGACGGATGACGCCATCGCACAGGCCGCAGCAGCTTTGCCGATGGGCTTCGCCGGCGCCGGCGTCGTTGCTGCAACGAGCCTTGTGGCAGCTGCGCTCCTGCGCCGTCCCTGGATCGCGGTCGGTGCAACGCCCGGCCTAGTCGCTGCGGTGTTGCTTCTGCCCGGTATCCGCAAGGACGCTCTTCCGCTCCTCGGAATCCTCGCGTCAACCCTGATGCTGCTCATCTTCTGCGTCGTGAGACTTGTTCGGCGCAACCTTCACCCATCTCGGCTGGCCGAGCCACATTCCTAACGAGCCATTCGGCAGCGTCCACATGGGATTGATGTCGGCCTTCTCCTCCGCTCGATAAGCGCCACGGGCCACGTGTCGGCTACCCAGATGCGTGCCTGAGGCCCAAAACATCTGGGTAGCCGCCGTGGCTCACTCTGCAGTTGATCTACTTGAACCGGATCACTGCCGTATGGGTCGTGTCGTCGTTGAGCTTCAGGGTGAAGGTCTTCGTTGTGTTGGCCCACTGCTTTGGCGTCTTGGCAAGAACCACAAACTGCCCGTCCTCAAACTTGACGGTGAACGACGCGCCTGCCGTGTCGAAGGCGTAGCCGGTGATGACTTTGAGATCGGTCACGGGTCGGCCAAGCGGATCCCGGAGCTTCCACTTGAGTGGCACCGTATCCCCGGCCTTGGTATCGGTCGGGCGGTCGTTTGCTACCGGTGGCCGCCAGCCGTCAAACGCGTACGTCACCTTCACTGGCGGTGCCGCAGCGAACCCAAGGCCGCCACGGTTGTCGGTCACGATCAGGCTCGGAAGATCCACCTTGCCGATGTTGGTATAGGTGTGCTCAACCGTTGGACCTGCCGCCGTGGTTCCATCACTAAAGTCCCACTCGTAGTTCACGATCGTGCCGTCAGGGTCGTACGACCCGGCAGCAGAGTAGACAACAGTCGTTCCAGCGGCATTCGCCTGAGCAGACGCGACCGCTACAGGCGCCTGGTTCAGCGGCGGCCGTTGAGCAACGGTCAGCCTGACCTCTTCACCCTCCGGGGCAACGTCAGCTCCGAAGACCTTTACCTGCCACGTACCAGCCTCAGGCGTGCCGACGACGTAGAGTTCGTCAGTTGGGCCGTTCGAATGCTGGATGTCGCCCTCGTTGGTCGCGCGGGTGATTGTTCGGCCGCTGGGTGCGACCAAGGTCATCTCAACGTCGCTTCCCGGCCAGGTGGTCGAGAACGAGGCGAACGCTTGGCCCACCGCAACGCTGACGGACTGCGTCCGGGTTTGGCGCGGACCGATCGCGAGTGTCGCCGTAGGTGAGTTGGCACGCATGTCATTCAAGATCCGCTTTGCGAACTGTTGGTGCCCCTTGACGTTCGGGTGGAAGCTCTCGACATCACCGATTCCAACGATGCCGTTCAGGTAGGACTCACCGTCGCCGCACAGCTCGTGCTCGTCGAACGTGTCTTGCCCGGCGGCGTACTCCGCACCTGCCGACAGCGCGTTCTGGCGGATCACCTCGTCGAGCTGGTCGATCTTGGCGTCGATCCACTTCTGGTCGCTGCGCCAGATCAAGCTGCAGCCGAAGAGGTTTCCGCTGGGCTTGAAGAGATGCGGATAGCCCACTACTACCACACGCGCATGCTTAGCTTTGGACTTGATGGTTCGATAGACCGCTTGCAGTGGTGTGAGGCGTGTACGTGAGTCGGGCGTATTGAGCTTCTTGATCAGATCGGTCGTCTTCTCCTCAAAGCGGCCGTGGCAGGTCTGGTTAAGCCTCCAGAGGTCGCCGCTGAACTGGGGGCCAAGGGCACATGCCTTGATGGTCTCGGCGAAATCAACATCGTTTCCGCCGATTCCAACCGTCACCAGCGAGGTAGCGTCACTCAGCGCATCGTACTGTGGCCGTTCACCGTTCTGACCACCTGACAGATTGGAAATCTTAGCCCCGCTACAGGCCACACTCTTCATGCTGTTCGGCAGACCGGACTGTCCCTTCAGGAGGAAGGGGTAGCTGACATCTGAGCGATGACAACGGTTCGTAGACGTATTTGTTCCATCGATGTAGTGGTCCGCACCCGCACCTTCACCAGATTGATACGAGTCACCAAGAGCGATATAGAAGTTTGCGGCCGCCGGAGCTGTCCACCTCATGCCGGCCGTCGTCTGAGGCTCACCAGCGTCTGCCGCACCGTTGCCGTTGCGATCCAGATACGCCCTGATCGAGTCGTCGCCGGTTTGACTGCCGCTTTGGTAGGTCCATGCGACCGTGCCGTCGGCCCCAGTGAGGCAGCTGCTGCCCGTGTTGCAGACGCCTCCGACGTTGGTATTCGGGCCAAGGATGACACCGAACTTGATGGCTACACCTGGTGCGGGCGCCAATGTCTCGCTGTCCAGCAGCCGCGCAGTCACCGTGTGTACTCCTCCAGCAGCACCGCTGCCGCCGGTGGGTGTCATTGACAGCGGGAACGAGCGCAAGCCCGCACCTGAGGCGAGGACATAAGGGGTTCCGACGGTTCCATCACTGGCAGTGAAAGCCGCACCGAAATCTCGCGCCATGGCCAATACCGTGAAGTCCGCTGGCCACGTATCAAAGCCTTCATGGACCGAGCATCCCCAGTTTGAGATGGTGGCGTCAGTCAGGCCACTCAAGGCTGGGTGAGTCGCGACGATGTGCGCGTTGTCGTAGCAACCGACGCCGGTGACGGTAAATCCGCCTGGCCTAAGCGCATCAAGCAGCGGAACCGCAGTGTGCGGAGCGGTACCGTGGTAGTAGCAGCTCAGCGTTACAAAAGCCCCGGTCTTGTTCGCCTGATCAACGGAAAAGTCAACAGCGCGCCGCACCATGGCTTCGCCACCTTGACTAGCGTGATAAATCGGATCAGTCCCTGCGATGACGACGTTGCCATTGATTGCGGCCCCCCACGTTGCAACGTTCGAAAGGGCAGCAGCTGGAGCTGTATCACCGCACGTCGGATCCCCCAGAATGATTGCCCGATATGACGAAAACTGCTCCTGGGTCATCGTGGTCCATGTCGCATCGTCGACTACGACCGGCACAAACCCTTTGGCAACAACCTCGCTCGCCTCGATGCTGTTCTGCCCGCCCGTTACCGTCCCGCCGAGGATGAGAACCTCATTACTAGCCGCAAGTCCGGGAGTACTTACAGCGACGTAAGTTACAAGCATGGCGGCGATCGACAGAAGCGCGGTAGCAGCCCTTCGCATGCGCCAGCTTGATCGTCGGGGACCACCCTTAGGACGCGCTTGCCTTCTCACGCGAACCTCCTCACATGCACAGCCCCGACGCCGATAGATTGGCGGGCGCACACAAAGGGTGCCCACCTAGTCGCACTTGGTTATGTCAGCCAGGCCAATCACCCCGATGGTCCGGCTAGCCAATTGCGATCGATCTTCGACCGATGTTGAGCTGACCGACACCACAGGAACGTTTCATGCGACTGGCGTTTCGGCTCCTTGTTGCTGGGCGTTACACGGGTCAGCCGTTTGGCTCAACGGTTCTACGCATGGCTATAGGAGCCTGCCATGAGCTTCAGCAAATAACACACGAACTCCACTGAGGCGTTGTACCTAATCACTCCCAGAGCGAATACAGGCCTCAAGCAGCCACTTTCGCATCAGCTGACTGGCCTGGCGACTGCGCATCGGAGATCATTAGCGCATCGCTCACGCTGGGACGGGCGAATCAGCTGCAGCTTCGCCGTTGCCGCGTCGCTCCTGCACTCGCCTAGCCGGGCGACGTAATCTGTGCTGATGACCGAGGGCACCGCTGTGCCGCCTGGTGTCCCTACTCGACTGCCTAGTGCGCTTCAGGGCAAGGACCCCACGCTAGTCCCAACGCCGTCCTTGACGCCGGACACGTTCGAGGACTTCACCGAACGCGTCCTTAGCGCTCACAGGTTCTGTGGTCCAGGGCTGCGCAAGGTCATGCGTGTCGAACGATGGGGCCGGCGGGGCGACAAGCAGGACGGTATCGACTTCGAGGGCACGTTCAGCGACGGTGCAACCGCTGCTTGGCAATGCAAGCGCTATGACCGGCTCACGCCAAGAAATGTGCGTGAGGCAGTCGCTGCGTGCACTTTTCAGGCTGACGAGTACTACCTCGTATTTTCCGGAGAGGCCTCGGACGCAGCGCGTAGCGAGATGAGAAGGCATGTGGGCTGGCAACTGCTTGATCGGCGCGGTTTGGGGCGCTTGATCGACGACCTGCCGCTGCACAAACGTCGTGACGTCCTCGACGCTACGTGGGGTCCAGCGACCCGTAAGTTGCTGCTGGAGATGCCTGGCGAGGACGGGTTCTTGAGTCTCGCAGCGTTCGCCGCCGATCGGCGAAACCCCGAGACCGTGCTGAACGATCTTGGACCGCGGGTGGGCAGGGGCACCGAACAACGCCAGCTGGAAGCGGCTGTTGACCGCAGCGCCGACTGGCAGCCGATTGTGCTGGTGTCCGGACCGGGAGGCCGCGGAAAGACTCGGCTCCTTGTGGAGGCCCTTGAGCTGTTCGAGCGGCACACACCTACCGTTCCGGTGGTGGTCTTGTCACCTGGGTTACAGCTCTCTCCAGTGGTTTTGGGGGAGCTGCCCCAGGTCCCGGCCGTGATCGTTATCGACGACGCTCACCACGATCCTGCTGCTCTGGCACCGTTGTTGACCTACGCACGTGCGGTGCCGGGAACCCAGCTGGTAGCGGCGTCGCGTCCGGCTGGGCTAGCAGCCTTGCGAGCACAGATAGCCGCGGCTCGCTACTCGTCCGGACAGATCCGCGAGATCGCGATTGGGCAGCTGGCGAAGCCCGAGGCCAGGGAGTTGGTGGAGTCTCTGACGGCTGGGCTCGGGCTGCCCTGGCCGCTACGTGAGTATTTCGCCGATCAAGCAGTCGACAGTCCGTACGTCGCGGTGGTGGCGGCGAACCTCATCCGCCGCGGGGAGCTCACGACTCCCCTGGCTGTCGACGGTGGACTGCGGCAGCAGATCCTTGCGCGGTACCAGGATCTGAGCCTCGACGACGTAGAACGCAATCCGGCACGTCGGATCCTCGCGGTCTATGCCGCGCTCGGCTCCGTCAACGACGATGATGCCGAGCTCGCAACAGAAATAGCGATGTTCTGCGGCCTTGAGTTGGCTCACGCGCTTCGGCTTGTTACGCAGCTGAAGGACAAGGGTGTGCTGGCGACGCGACACGGTGGAACGCGGGTGACGCCGGATGTGTTGGCCGACGAGATACTTGAACGCGAAGCAGCAGTCGGGAGAACCGACACCGGTTTCGTGCTTGATCTGTGGAGGGCCTTCGGTGCGAGGTTCGCGACCAGGCTGGTAGCAGAGATCGCCGAGTTGGACTGGCGCTTCGCCCAACAGGGTGGGCCGGCCGTGTTCGCCGGTATCTGGGAGACGGTGCGTAGCGAGTTGCAGGTCGCGGCGACCACCGAGCTTCCCTCAATGCTGCGTTCGCTCAGCGGGTTGGCTACGACCCAGCCACGCCGCCTGATCGAGGCACTTGAAGAGGTGCGCCTCAGGGTTCAAGACCTCGATGACGGGAACGCCAAACGTACTCGGTTCGCCCTTGCAGAGCTCTACGGCGGCTGCGCCACCTATGCCCCGGAGTTGCTTGAGACCGCCCTCGACGCACTGTGGTCGTTGCGCCGCAACGACCACAGGCCAACGAACCAATATCCAGAACATCCAGAGCGAGTTGTTACGGACCACCTGGCGAACATCGGCAGGCTGCCCGACAGCACCTTCCCAGATCGCATCGTCCAACGAGTGGAGGCCTGGCTTACCGAAGGCGACGAGCATCAAGACGCTGTCAGTCCGCTGTTCGCGCTCAAGCCGCTGTTGGAGAAAGACGGATACCGCACCGAGCAAGACGCACCTCATACCCTGGCGTTCAAACCGTTTGTCGTGTCGCCTGAGTGGGCTCGCCCGTTGCGGGATCGGATTCGAGGGATCCTACGGGCCGAGGCAAGCAGTGATGATCTACGTCGAGCCAGCGCGGCTGTCGACCTTCTCCGCCATGCGTTGCGTCCGCCCCAGGGAGGCTTCGGAGATACCCCGAGCACTGAAGAGGTGCTTGCCTGGCAGGAGGACGATCTCGCCACAGTTGCCGTGTTGACCGAGGCTGCCGCGAGCACTCGTCACGCCGTGATCCGTCGTTTGATCCGGCACTCCGTGACATGGCCGGCAGACCACGCCAAGTCTCTTCTCCTTCGCCGCCAAGCTCTGACTTTGATCACCGCCCTCGATGAACGCGAGGACGATCTGGCTGAGTTGATGCTCGGCCGCGGACAAACAACGTCGATGTCGCGTGCAGGCCTGCCGATCCCGACACTCGAGGAGCTACAGACAGCCGATGATGCCGAGGCGCTCGCGCGCAGCGGCCTCTCGGAGGAGGAACAACAAGCGCGATCCTTGACGAGCATTGAAGCTCACCTCTCACGCAAGCGCGCGGAACGCGACGCCTTGGTGACACGGGTTATCGCAAGCCTCACAGCGACGAGCAACGCAGCGTCGATCGTGCGGACGCTGGACGACGTCGCGCGTCAGGTTCGGCTGGTCGATGCACGCGGGGGCATGTCGTCGTTGTTTCTCCGCGAACTCGCCGATGCGCGACCGGAGCTGACTGCAGATCTCGTGGAAGCACTCGCCGCGAATGAGCCGGGTCCTCTGGATAGGCAGCTGGCGTGGCTCCTTAGCACTTGGGCAGCACAGGACGAATCCGCACTGCTGGCATGGCTTGGAGGGGTTGCCGGGCAGCGGATGGAGGTACGGCTGGCAGTAGCCGACGCAGTCGTCGACTCAGGCTGGGCGAGCCGCGGGGGCGCGTTCACGAGCACCTTCCGGCAGGGCATGAACGATCAGGATCCCCAGGTTCGAAGCCGATTTCTTCTCGGATCTCATGCCCTGCTTAGCGACTTCCCTGTTGCCACGGTCGACATGCTCCTGGCTGCGGACATCTCGGGGGAAGTAGCCGCCGACGTGCTCGACCGAGCCAGCAACTACAACGGTTCGTCGTGGGGCAGGAACCTTTCCAAGGAGGACGCGGGCGCGGTGCTACGGCTGGTTGACCGTGCTGGATGGGACGGCTACGTGACGGAACAGATCGCGTCCGGCATCGCACTCTCGCACCCAGTCCTTATGCTGGATCAGCTGAAGGCCGTGGCCACGTCAGGACGGTCGCTACCTGCCGACGTGGAGGGGATCGGTGCAGCGTTCAACCAGAACGCTGTCGACCTGGTTCGGTGGCTGATCGACGAAATCGAGCGTGATGCACAGGCAGCGGCCGTCGTCCTCCGATTGGCCATGACCGACGGCATGACGGAAAGCCAGGCGGACTGCCTCGTGGCAGAGGTGAGCCGCCTGACAGCGGACAAGCTCGTCGCGCTAGCGACGGCACTCACTGCGGTGAGGACCTGGCCGGTCTCCCATCCAGACCTAGCACGACAGTTGCTTGTGTTCAGCCGGGCCAGCGGCCAACATGCAGCCGCGGCCGTCCGCGTCCACATAGCCGAAGCTATGTGGCCAGCAAGTTGGAGTTTCAACAACGGCACGTCACCGAAGCTCGCGCGAGTTCGGTCACAAGCTCTCCACGCCCTTGAGAACGAGTCCGATGATGAGTTGAAGGCCGAGTTCCAAAAGGTGGCCGACGATCTTGAGGCGGAGATGTCGCGCGTTGCTCGCCGGCACGAGGAGTGGCAGAACTCCTAGCAACGCCCACCCACCCGTCGAGGCCGCGCCACAAGGCGATCTGTGGCGCGACAAGGCTTGGGAGAAGAGCCGACAGCCCGGACCGTGCCGTGTCGGTTGCCTCAGTTTCGGCGCAGCTCAAGCCAGGCAGCAATGACCGCAGCGACGACGCGCTTCCGCAGGCTCCGTCGCAGCCTTCGACCGGTCGGATTGGCCAGTGCGGCTTTGAGTTCCGCAACGCCTGATCCAACCAAACGGACCCTGCTGCCCTAAGCACGCCAACTTTGGCCCACCACAGTTTGTCTTCCGGCCGACCAGCGCACCTCACCCACAAAGCGACCATCGACTCAAGCAGCCGTGGCAACCTCCTCACCCTGGCTGGGACGCGTGGCGATCAGTACTCGCGACAGCCACGCGTGCCCGTCAAGTCGACGTCGTCAATCTGAGCCGCCAAGCGCCTTCTCGATCTCAATTTTCGCGACTCTGTCACCCGATCGTGGCGATGCGCACGTCTGGGTTACCGTCCAACGACGACTTGCTCTTGCTGTCAGATCGCCGCGTAGTCGAACCGAGGGAGAAAGTGGAACCTACCGCCAAGCACAAGTTCGACGTCGAGCCCATCGCCGGCGTGGACAACGAGCTCGTGGAGATCGGCCTGCAGTATTGGTCGCTGACCGGAGTTGATCAGTACGGCAACCTGATGTGGGCCATGCCCGTCAAGGACATCGACACACGAGGCCGCGGCCCCGCCAATGTTGTGGCAGCAGCCGCGGTGCGGGCCGTCCTGCCTGACATGCAGTGTTCGAAGTGCCAGCAGGAGCTTCGGCTGCGCTCACGGTCCGCCCTCGAGACCGTGCTGGCCGGTGGTCCCGCAAGCTGCGTTGACTGCGACGTGAACCTACAGCGGCGGGCGGCGGCGTTGCTTGCGCCTGAGGGCGAAGCAGCTCGACAGATTCGCGAAGAGCGACAGCTACGCAAGCAGGATGAGCAGCACCAACGGGACGCACTCATCCAAGCTCGCAACGGCTGGCGTAGTGCCCAGCAGCAGTTGCTGGTTGATACCTTTTCCTACGGCCAGCTGAGCATGGACCCCATCCCGGACGCCCCGGTTGAGGCTGAACTCACCGTGCTGGCGTTGCTTCGCTTCGCCGCCGCAACGAGCCCGATTCCTCCCTTGCGTGAATGGCACCATGCGTTTCCCTTTCATGCTGATCGGGACCGAATCCATCATCTGATCAACGACGCTCGGAGCGCGAAGCTCATCCAGCCGGACGCGACGACACCACCAGAAGCGTTCGCCTGGGAGCCACGCACCTTCCAAGAAGCATGGGATCTCGTTCAAGATGATCACTCACGACTGCAGGGCCCTACTCTCACAAGCGCCTACTACCCACTCAGCGTCCTCTGGCAGATTCCGTTTGGCCCAAGCCCGGAAACGGGGCGTGAGCGCCTCGATGCGCATCTATGCGATCGACTGAAGCCTGCGAACCTCACGGCGCAGCGACAGGAAGATCTCTTGCGGATAGCGCACGAGATCCTGGCTGCCGAAGCAGTGCGGTACTTCAATCGGGAGCTGGAGCGGCACAACCTCCCTGAGGTAGCCGAGAACCATGCACCGCGGCTGTCTGACGCTGTGGACAGAGTGGTCGCGGAGTACTCGCTTGGGTTCGCGTACTTCCTCGCGTGGAAAGCTACGCAGACCGCTGCCGCAGCCGCTCAAGCCAACCCGCAAGCACCACGACACAACATGACCACGCACGGGGTCAACATGTTTGAGCGCCATGTTCAACGCGCTCTCGACGACGCTGCTCCGCCAGCTCGGGAGTTTGAGGAGAACACGAAGTTCCCGCTCGCGGCGACGACGAAGACCTTGTTTTACACCGTCCTTGAGATGGATCCTATGCGGACGAGCATGGCGGCAGCACGAATCGCGATGCCTCCGCCAGCTCCATCGATGGCCACCGCCAGTCAGGCCACAGCATCGACAGAGGAGGACGGTCCCGGTTTCCGCAAATATTCCGGCACGTGGGTGGAGTTCACGGGGGAAGCGCAGGCCGAGGTCGTGATGAGGGCCGGCCTGTACCTACACCAGCTTGAGGATCAGGCGGACATACATGTCTTGGTGTCGTCGATGCATTGGGAAGCGTTTTCCATGGAGTACCCCGATGGATACCGTCTCAGACTGGAGTTGGATGGAGTCACTGCGGAGCAGCTTCCTGCCGAAGCAAGATTCGATCTGAGCGCCGCCTCAGACATGCCAACTGGATGTGCCTCCGAGCGTCCTGCCCCCCAGCCGGAGAACACCCACATCCGCAACGAGATCGATGACGAACCCTCGTAGCCTCGGCCTGGGTCACGCGCGCCATACCACTGAAGGCTCGTGGCGGTTTCGATGTCGCATTCGTTGATCCCGGTCGTGGGCGTGGTCCCATCCGCAGATCCTTGGCCGCCCCCCTCGCCGCTGACTCGATGTCCGCTTCGAAGCCGACCGGTACCTCACCGAGATGCTGCGCTTAGCCACCTCCCACGACCTCTGAGCCCGGACACGACCAGCCGCCGTGCGCCCGCCGACCCGCAGGAGCCAGAACACCGTGACCACCTCGCCTGTGACTACCCCTCCGAACGCCATGCCGCTGGCCCGCAACGCCGTCTACCGAGTAGGCCGGTGCTACATGTCGTCCTGGCAAGCCACCGCGCCCGTACTCGACGCGGCAGGCGAACTGCTCCAGGCCTGGTGCGTCACTGCGGACCAGCACGGCGTCGACATGTCGATCTTCTCCGCCGCCAGCGAGTGGGTTGACCGCCTCGCCGTCATCGCCCTGGAGATGACCTGCCGCAACGCACGCGAACTCCGACCCGCCACACACGAGCAGGCCATCGCGCTGCTCGACGCCGTCGTCAGGCGACTAGCCGAGCGCGGCATCAAGACACAGCGGCGCAAGCTGCACGTCCCGCTTCCCCGCGCCGACACCGTTCCCGAACAGGGCACGTCCAGGCCGGTCCCGCTCGCGATCACCATCGAACTCGAACACGGCTGGATGCTGGTGACCGACGAGCCCGCCGCCTACCCGCTCGTCGAGATCGTCGGCCGATGCGATGAGGCCGGAATCGACACGCTGCTCGACCTCACCCACCTCATCGACGAAGGCGCCTACGGCGACGCCTTCCACCGCTGAACCACGCTTCCGCGCGGGGTCTCGTAAGCCCGTTCAGAACAAAGAATCGACCCGTTTTCGGGCGCTCCGAGGAGGGTTCAGTGAGCGGTGATGCGCGGGCGGCCCGGCACTTGGCCAGACAGGCTGGCATGGCGAGTCAGGTGTCCGGCCGGGGTTCGTGGCGTGCCGTCCTGAGGCGGATCGCCGACGCCGTGCTCGACCGGCCGGCGCGATCCCAGGTCGCCTCCGGCTGGTGGGACACGGCCTCGCAGGAGCGGCCCGGCTGGCGCGAGCGTGCAGCCCACCTCGACGCAGACATCGTGTTCTCCGTCGACTACCGGTCATGCCGCCGATGCGGACTGGCCTGGGTAGAGCAGCCCTACACCGACCCCCTCTACCAGCGCTGCGGACTGGCCAGAGCAGGGCTCTCGGCCCTGCGCGCCGAACACCCCGATTTGAACTGGCACACCCTCGGCGGCCACCTCACAGAGTCGCAGGCGTTTTGGACGGTCGTCGGCACCGGAGTGCCTGGCGGCTATCAGCAGCGCCACCTCTGCTCCCACGTCCGGCCGGGCTGACCACACGCCCCGTACGGATCATCCAGACCGCTCCTTCAGCGACCACGGACGACCTGTTGGAGACCCTCAGCGGAGATGACCACCGCGAGGGTGAACGTCTGCTTCACCGGATACAGGAGGGACCGATCAATGACGAGTGCGTCTGGCCAGCGATCTCAGGACGTCGCTGAGTACCAGGATCCGATCTCACGCCAGGCATTCGAGCAGCTCGTGCACGTGCGCGGGGAAGGCGACGAGTGGGACTTCAAGGCCACCCTGAACGACCTTTCCGTCAACGCTGCAAGAGTCAGCCTTGCCAAGGACGCGCTTGCCTTCTGCAACTTGCCGACGGGCGGGACGATCATCGTCGGGGTGGCGAAGGACTACGAGCACGTTGGTCTAACGGCCATGGAGAAGATCGACACCACAGCAATCCGCAGAGCGGTTGAGAAGTACGTCGACGGCGACTTCATCGTCTTGGCGGCCGAGCACACGCTGGTCGAGCCCGGCACCAACGAGGAGAAGCGCTACGGGATAGTCCACTTTCGACGACGCTTCGCCCAACCTGTGCTAGCGGCGATGGAGGGCCAGACCACAGACAAGCAGCCACAGTTCCGCTCAGGGGACATCCTCATCCGCCGGGGCGCCGCCAGCATCAGGGCAAACTCGGGCGACGTCAGGCGCCTGTTCACAAACAGTATCGTCCATGAGGAACGCGTCCGTGCCGTGAACGAAGTCTGGAGCTGCCTGGTTGAGCAGCGACGCCTGATGGGAGGCGTCGAGTACTTGTACGACCTCCTAGTGGACTCGGAGTATGCCGACGCCATTACACGACCTAGTCTTCGCGCGTCGCTCGGGAGTCACACGATGTGGCAGCACGCTGACGCCGTCGACGGCCTTCAGCTGCGCGTGAGCATGATCAGGCCGCACATTTCAGAACACCTGTACCAGCAGTACAGGGCGTGTGCCGCCTTTACAGGGAGGCTGCACGTAAGAGCGATGGAGCGACGCGATGCTGGTGTCTTCCTGCCCTGGACCGAGCTGGACAACGGTTCGCCTGACCAGTATCTACGTCAGCTAGCGCTGGAGCTCATCCCGCAGGACGAACTCGACGGCTACTGGACAGGCCGAGCCACCGACCTCGGCACGTACCGGCCAGTCCGGCAGGTCATCGACGCCGCCGAACGTGCCGTGCTTAGCACCATCAGGCTCGTGCTAAGCGGCCTGGGGTAGCGGCCTGGCGAAGCCGCGGCTGTCGTTCGCACTTACGGACCTGCAGGTCTCACGAGTCTGGTTGCGGACCGCGCGGCAACACTGGACAAGTCGCTATCCACCCAGCCCGCAACACTTACTGCTGAGGCTTAGCCCAGCGAGAAATGTACCGACGACTGGTCAGACGTCCCCCATAGATTTCCGTCAACCGACGGCCGAGGTCGGGGCGCATCAGCACCGCAGCACCTTCCAGCTGTGGGTATGCCAGGTGATGGAAACTGCGGGAGTATTCGCCTCGCCAGATGACCAGTCCCAGCGCCGGGCCCGCATCGTCCACTAGAGAAAGATCACCTGACGGCCTCAACCCCAGTAGCTCCACCAAATACGGCGACGGAGCCATCAGACCTCTAGGTAGGCCCAGGCCTTCAACGTCGTCCAGATACACGTCGTCGTACTCCCCCTGGCACACCAAGGAGAACGAAACACCGTTGAAGTCTTCGAGAGGCCAACCAACAGGGTCCAGCCACTGATGAACCGACAAGCGGGGATGCACTGGTGGAACGACGTGCGCGTTTGAGTGGCTGACCAAGTCCAGTTCAACGCCCTCGAAGGCCCTTGTCCTCATGGTCTGCTCAGATCCGCCCAGACGAGGTCCCGGGCGGCAGTCCTCCATGACACCGAGCAGAACCCAACCATCGTATGGCTGACCCGCACCGGCGCTCTGGGGATCCCAGGTTGCTTCGCCTGAGCACGCGATCAGCACCGAGTCAGTCGTATGAGTGCCGTGCAGTTCGGATGAGTGCAGTGTCGCCGGACTCGCGATCTGTTCCCACACCTCGTCATGGATGCGAAGCGGGGCTCCCCAGGATGGACGGGGTATGCGCGTGCGTTCCACCATGAGCGGCAGCGGAGTATGAGACAGAGTCACCGCGAAGTCCTCTTCCCACTTCAGCGGATCGGTCACTGGCGTGCCACGTGATGCCAACACCGCTCGAGTCGCTCCAGCAACTTGTTGGAGACTCACCTCGGGGACGTGATGCAGCGGCAGGATCGCATCAGGCCAGTCTTCGACACCACTGCGAAGCGGTCGCAGCGCCTCGCGAACGCTTCTGACGAAACCGTCGTCGTCCGTGAGTCGGGCGACTGACTCCACTGTGGCGTCATGAAAACCTTCCACAAGTTCGTTTGCACGTGAAACGCGGCACTTCGCGGCGTCCCAAAGGAATTCTTCGCCACGCTGAAGGCGCTCAGAGGGCGCTCCATTGAGGATCGGTGTGGGGAACCTGCTGAGATCAGACGGTCCCGCTTCGAGAGAACTGTCTGGCAAGCAAGCAAGTTTCAGCTTTCTCGCCAACCAACGACCCGTGAGGTACGGACTCTTCGTCAGCTCATCGATCTCGAACTGCGCCTCGGCGACCAGCGAAGGATCAGCGGAGACGAGCTCGGCCGTTTCGCGCAGAAGCCAGGTTAGGGTCAACACGTTGTCCAGCGACCGAAGCACGATCGGCAAAGCGCTTGCGAACAAGCCAGGACATGCCGCACCAAGGTCTCTGAGGGCCAACAGCGTTCGCCGCTTTGCTTCCCTGCCCGGTTGCGCGAGGCCGACGAACGTCGATAGGGCGAACGCCAGGCTCACCTCGTCCTCGGTCGGTCCGAGGTTGGAGGCATCAGGCGCAATGTAGGTAAGCGACGTTCCATCATCTCCTACAGCAGGCGTTCGGGCGTCGATGATCGCGAAGGCCTCGTCCCAGATTTCCAATGCAGTGCTGGACGGATCCTCGTCGCCGCAGTTGAGAGCACCCGCGTTAAACGCGTACACAAGTGCTTGTGTGACACCGCTGGCACGGTACGACGGTCCGGTCAGGGCGCTTCGGACCGCATCCACCACGACCCCGCAAGTGGCCGTGCTGTCCAGTGCTGTAGCTCGATGCAGCAGTTCGATCGTCGTCAAACCGCCGAAGTGCATGTATCCGCCGCGGCCGTTCGACTGCGTCCATGCCAGTGCGAACGCCTGAGCCGCCGCGGTATTGCCTTCCGGAGTAGCTATGTCCGCGAGGTACGCACCTACTCCCGCAAGCAACTGATAGGTGTCGCGGAAGTCGTGGATCTGAGCCAACGCAACCATGGGGGCGACTACGGCAGCTCCGTTACGTTCCTCAACAAGTGTCCTCAGCCGCGAGCCGATCGCGTCGACCAACGTGTCGCGGAGCCCGGCTTGGTCCTCCCCGTACGGACGGGACTGAAAGCGGCGCCAGGCACGTACGAGGTGTGGAATACCGGCTGGCCCCACGGGGATGCCGGTCAGTATCGACTCCAGGCCAGGAGTCGCGGTTGCTACTCCACCGTGGGTGCTGGCGTCGTCCGCCGACTCGGGCAACGCCTCGTCATCTTGCGTGTGGATAAGTCGGAACCCACGTGCGAGAGCGAGGACGTTCAGGGCCTTCACGCGTACCAGGACGGAAGACTGCGGAGCCGAATCGCTGGAGTTCAGCCAGTTCAGCGTGATCTCGTCGGCGCGAGTCAGCAATCGTTGGGCGAGCACGCGATCGAGTTCGCCATCACGCGCGACAACGCTCTCTACAGTCTCGGCGTAGCCAACTCGGGAAGACGCATCTTCGATGGTCTCAGCCAAGAGTGCCGCCAGCACAGGAGGCACGTCGCTGCGATGAGCACCCCACAGGTCAGCCCGTCTCTCCAGGATGTGAGATGCCACATCACAGTGCTCCAGTGCGTACCGTCCGAGCAGCTGCGCGTGAGCCAGCGGATCTGCAACTGCCAGGTGCTCCCACCATCTAATCTGAGCATGATCGGTCTCTCTGCCATTTGTGTGCTGGTACACGCGGTAGGCCAAGGGCTGAGAGCGTTCCAGGCGCACCCTGGCTTCAGCCGGCTGATGCTCGGCAATCGCGTCGAGCGGGTCGAGCACCTCGAACACCGTCATGTCCTTGTGCCAGCCGTAACACACCAGCATCCGGGCCGCTGACAGCCAGCTGCTGTACCCAGGTGCCTCGGCCTGACCCGGAGCCGAGTATCGCGCTCCAGTGCGGAGCTGTAGTTCGTACCGTGCCTCCATGAGGTGGTACTCCGCGATGTCTGTGTAGAAGCTGCTGTGCGAACGGTCCTGCAACTCCCGCTGAAGCAGGTAGCGGGCGTACTCAACCTGGTCTGCGGGTGCGGTTGCCATGGCGAGCGCGAGCAGCCGATCTGGTGGGAGTGGGATGCCCATCTCGCCGTCGAGCGTGCGGTTGACCTCTTGGCAGGTCTCGAAGATCAGATCGAATGCGGCCCGCCAACGTGTGTCTCCCAGTAGTTCGATCACGCGTCCCACGCTGCCGAGGATGAGGTCAGTTATGGAGAACAGGTCGACCGCGCGTGGAGATCCCGCGAACGGGCGCATGTCGTCCTGCAGGTGTGCCAAGGCATCCCATGCCAGGTCGCCACGTTCGTTTGGCGGTGCTGCTTCAGCCCGCACGAGGCCGATGCAGAACTTCAGCCACCCGCGATACCACCCATCCCCGCTAACCGCTGCCTCCGCGGCGGCCAAGGCCAACGGCAAGTTCCGGAACAACACGAGCTGGTCGAGCCAGTTTGCGACCGGTCCTGCCCGATAGTGCTCGCCCTGTACATCATGGGTAGCGTCGATGAGGCTGGCTGGCGTTGCCGGGGCATCCGTCAGGGCCACGCCGAGTGCCACGAGTCGATGTGTGTATCCGGCAGGCACCCCCTCGCGGCAAGCTCGCTCGGCCCAATCGCGAGGCGAGCCGTGATCGCTGGATATGCTGCCGTCGTTCACTTCCTCAGCAACAGCGAGGCAGAACGTCCCCTCGTACGAGACCTGGTCTACCAACGCTGTGGTCGCAGGTTCACCCACGGTCTCAATTAGAGTCTTGATCAACTGTCGGTGGGACTGCACTGAGTTGTGTTCATTCGCCCAGGCAACAGCGAACCCAAGCAGTTGTTCCAACTGCGACTGGTCACCGGAGGAAGGTTCGACGGCAGTGTCGGCCGTTCTGAGGTGTCCTCGCAGGGCAGCGAGTTCGAGGTCGGACTCGATGTTCGCCGTGTAGTGGTCGTCGGTGTCGTGCTCGTCGTGCCAGAGGTCCAGGTACTCCCGCCATGGTGGAACGCCGCCGAGGGTGTCGATCGCGGCGCACATTCGGATGCCGTCGTCGGCTGGCAGGACGGTGCGTCCTTCATAGAGGAGACGATCGGAGGCGCGTTCAAGTCCGAGCATCGCGGCCCACACGTCACCGAACTTGCTGAGCAGCGATCCGAATCGTTCCTCTTGGTAGGTGGTAATCGCTCGCATCAACTCGAGACACCTTGCGATTACTCCCCACTCACCCAACTGGCCGGCGGACGACACGGCTGTCGCGAGATTGGCGTTGACCGCGGCTGCGGAGAAACCTCCAGCTACTGCGTGCACGACGAAGTCGTGATCGACGCGGTCGACCACCTCCCGATGCCGTCCGGCAGCGGCCAGCGTCGGTAGCAAAGAGTTGAAGGATCGGGCGTCCAGGAAGAATCCTTGGCTGGTAAGCCACGTGGCGATGGCGCCAAGCCGCACTGACCGAGCCTCGGGGTAGTCGTCCATGTGCCGACGCAGGTAGCGCGCGAACGACTCGTGATAGATCCGCAGTCCTCGGCCTGGTCTTTCCCTCAAGACAGGGCGCAGAACTTCGAGAGCAGCGGCGATCCGATGTGCTTGGGACGGTTCGATGGCCCGAAGTTCGTCAGCGGTTAGCTGGAAGTCGACGAGTGCCATCACATCAGCCGCCGCTTGACCCGCTGTGTCGAGCTGAGCGCTGATATGGGCGTAGTAGTGCTCTATGGACCCGTCATAGGCTGGAATAGTGCCGAGCGCGGCAACCGCCGAGATCGACGCGGCCACCCGGCCTTCCAGTTCACGGCAGAGATAGGTGGCGTACAGCGGGTTGCCGTCGGACCGTTCGTACAGGAGATCGATTAGCTCGTCGAGCCCATCGTCCGGTGGTCCAGGCTCAAGTTGCGATACGAGTCCGAGGCGTTCAGCTAGCTCACCCACTTGTGCGCGGTTCATGCCGGGCGTCACGACTGTGATGGCGCCGGCGTCCAGTAGCGGCCGCAGATGTGCGCCCGGCTGACTCAACACAACGACTGCGCAGCCTTGCGGGACGTCAAGGGAGGCGATCTCCGCGGCGATGGCCTCGGACGGTTCAGTCTGGCCAGGTGTGATGCCGCGAACCCGCGTCACGTGGTCGATGCCGTCGATCACCAGGGCGACTGAATTGCCAGTCTCTGCAACGACTTTGGTTAGCGCGGATGTTAACGCCTTCTCGTCCGCGCTCAGGAGCGGGCGCTGATCCTGAACGCTGGCTGGGTAAGCGGACGCGATCCTCTGCAGGAGACTCCCGAAGATCTTTTCCGACAGAACCCTGTCGTTACGTTCCTCGTCGGCGTCGTTGAGGTAGCAGTAGTGTTCGGCGACGACCCAGTCCTCAGCGGCGAGTTGCCCGAGAAGCTCTTGGCAGAGCCAGGACTTCCCTTGCCCCGGATCGCCTTGGATCACGACAAAGCCGCCGGCCTCGGCCACCTCTCGTACCCGCACGGCGAAGTCGACAGTGTCAAAGCGTGGAACCAGAATCGACTCGTCGACAGGAGTTCGCTGCTGAACCGAACCGAAGTTCGTGCGCAGACCGGTTGCCCGGATCAGCTTCTCTCTCACCAGAGGCTCGTGCGAAAGTCGAGCTTTGTACGCTGCTTGGATCAGGGCCGCGGCGACATCGATCGGTGACCGGTGTTCATTGGGAAACTCTCCGGCGCCGAGCTCATGGCGAACCATCCCGAGCAAGATCTCTTCCATCGCACCGGGCGTCCTGAGGTCACTTGACATGGCAGGAGCGTTGGTTTCGATGACGAGTCGATCACACATCCAGTCAAGATCCTCCTTGGTGACCGCGTTCTTGCCGTCCTTGTCACCGATCCGGAGGAACTCATAGGCGTCCCCGGCAGGCCGCTTCCCCGATGCTGGTCGATGTACGCCCTGCCAGATGGCGTCAGCGTCCAATGTGAACCGATGCGTGGCAGATTGCGCGAACAGGGGACCAGGGTCCGGGCTTGCGGAGCGCAACACCGGGAGCAGGATCGAATCGTCCGACTGTAGGTCCCGCAGGTAGATGTGATAGGTCGTGCGGTCTGCGTGTGCCGCAAACGCGCTGCGATCCGCCTGCACAGACCGCACCAGCACGTCCAACCGGAGATCACGCTGGTTTCTGACGAAGGTGTCGACATCGAGCGTCCTGGGTGACTGCTGGTGCTTTATCTGCCGTCGGCACCGGGAGCCATCGGACCGGGTGATGGTCATGTCGTCGAACACGTCGTCGCCGCCAGCTAGTTTTGTGTCAACGACGATCTCCACAGCATCACCAAGGATCACACCGACCGCGACGGCAGCCGTTACCAGGTCTTGATACATGTAGCCAGCGTGGGCAGATCCAAGGTCACTCATGCCATACCCTCCACGCTGCGCCGCATCCCACCAGCCTTGCGAGGCACAGGATCGTCCGCACAACGATGACGACTCTGTCAACATCTGCCATGTTCGTCGATCGCACGATCTCCCGCACGCGTTTCAGCGCGGCGCGCCGCGGTACGGTCGAGGCGAGAAGCACCAGCCTCGATCCGCCTTGATCGACCTCCTGTACTACACGCGCACCGGAGCAGCCAGCGTTCACAGAACGCCAGAAGGGTTCATCCGTGCCACCTGCATCGGTCCACGTTCTCGCACAATGCCATACACCACGGACGTCCGACGCTCCCGCAAGCCGCCGGCGCGCCATGCCCGGCTCAGGTGCGGCGCAGCTCGAGCCAGGCAGCCATCACCGCGGCGACGACGCGCTTCCGAAGGCTCCGCCGTGACCTTGGACCGGTCGGATTGGCCAGTGCGGCTTTGACTGTGGCGCTGTCGCGAGCGACTGCTTCATCGGTGGTCAGCAGCACCATGACTGCGCAGGCCTGCAGGGCAAGAGCTGCGTTGACTGGGTCGATCGCGTCGAGGAATCCGTGTGCGATGAGGTTGCGCACATTGGATCCGTCGCTGAGCAGGAACGTGCGCAGGAACCGCTCCCAGTCCGCATCAAATCCGTTGTCTACCAACGAAGGCAGCAGACTTCCTAGGCCGGGAAACATCCCGGATGCGTCACCCGTCTGGGTACGGAACACGGGCTCGTTGAGCTCCATCAGCAACGCCCGAACCGCCGCTTCGATCTTTGGCACAGCTAGATGTACGGCGGCGTCGTACTCGCCCACCCAATACAGCTGCAGCGCGGTTGCCAGTGGTGTGACAAGCGAGGGCGCCGCGCCAAAGCTCCGCAGGAACTCTTCGAGCTCTACACGAGGCGGTATACCGAAGCGGGCACGGATTCTGAACAAGGCATTGCCCAGGAACACCCCAGCGCTGCCCATCCGCACGGATTCCAGATTGGTCAGCTCACGGTTGAACCGTTCTTCGGCAGTGAGGCTTCGAGCAGGAAGATCATCACTGCGGAAGACGACGGTGGTAACGCTGTTTAGGATCGCCGAGGCCTGCATCGACCGCTTTGCAATGATCCTGTTATCCCTGTAGCGGCTCGTCGGCGCTTCGGTGGGATGGAGCCAAATCCGCAGTGCCGCACGCCAGTCCGTCGCAGTGTCGAAGCCCGGCAGGTAGGCGTCGAACAGCGCTGACGGTAGGTTGAGTTCGTACTTGGTAGCTTCCCAGGTGAGTTTGGGGGCAGCCTGCAGTTTGGCCACAGCGATCTTCTCAAGATCAGTCAGGCCAAGGCTTCGTGCACGGGATGCAGCCTGGCTGTACAGCCACCGGATAAGCATCGGCTGGGTCTCGCCGTCGGCTTCAGCCAGCATCGCGCCGACCAAGTGCCGATTCGCTCGCTCCACACGAACCAGATCGTCTACAGCGCGCTTGCGCACCAGGACCGCTACATCCTCGATTACATGTACCTCTGGGAAAGCCGTCAAAGTCTGGTCCAGCAGCCGATCAACCTTCGGGTCCACGGGCGCTGCAGACCTCCCGCGGGGTGGTGGCGCGATCAGAGCACCCAGCAGCGGGATCGCCCCGTACGGGTCTTCGTCGCGGGCGAGCACGTCCTCAACCACGTCGATCATGGCCGCGGCGATCTCTTGCTCCAGGTCGACTAGCCCCACCTGGCGGGCCAGGGTCCATCCGCGCAACAGCCCGGCAGCCAGCTCCCGCGGCCCAAGCGCGGTACCGATGGTCTCAAGGTAGGCGCGAGCGGCTTTCTCAGCGGTGTCACGCCCGTTCTTGAGCAGCTTCAACGTAAACGCGACGTCCCAACACCTCGCACGCACCGCCGGATGCGTGACTTGGTCAGCCAAAGCTAGCCAAAGCTGGCGTATGTCCTCGCTGGCGTCGCGCATGGCAAACGGCGCGAACGACGGGCCTTCGATCGGCCCCAGTGAAGCGCCAGCGACCTCGTCGACCCCTGCGGGCGTGAGCCTGTACCAGAAGGTGTTGAACACAACCTCAACGCCAGCCGGGTCCGGTGGTAGCTCCATCTGCGCAGCAATCGCCCGCATGTTCAAGGAACCATTGAGCAGGTCCGTCGCGTTCTCGCAGCTGATGTCCGCCAAGTTCGCCAATCCAGGCACGAACGCCGGGTCGTGCCGATACTGGCCAGGCCGCCCGGCAGACTGCCCCGAGGCAGCTGGTGCACCGGCCCCAGTGGTCTCGTCTACATCCTCGGGCACGCTCACCACTGATCCTTCCGCCACAGGTATGGCGCACAAGTCAACCAGCGGAAGTTAGCGTCTCCAACAGAGTTACACGCCAGGGTGAATGTCAGCGTCGAGACGGCTTCGACGTCGCACGCTTCAACGCTCACGCCCAGCACACGGCCACGGATATCCCCTAGCGCTAGCTAGGGTCCATTCTGACGAATCCGAGCCACCCGACGGCGAAACCGCAGTGCTAGCTGGGCGTCCAAGGAAGGGGCAGACCCTGGTTCCGGCCGCCAACCTGAGCAGCCGCTTCCACCACATGCTGTGGCCCGCAGCTGCGCCACGTTGGCCTGCCCAACGAGACCGCGGTCCAAGAGACGGCACCTCCTGAACCGCGAGTCCCGCACCCGACCCGCGCGCGATCCAGCAAAATGGGGGCACGGACCGGAGTGGGCTCGAAGGGTGGGGCAGACAGCTTGTCGCGATACGTGCTCCCGCTCAACGATCAGGTGTTCCTGGACGACGACAACTTCCTCCTGCCTCCCGACCGCCTGAACTGGCACACGGGAACCCCGGTTCCCGTTACCGGACTGGCGCGTTTCGGCCCGCGAACGGTCTTGCTTGCGCCAGGCGGAGCGGGGAAGACATTCGTCTGCCGGGAACTCGCGGAGTCGGAAGGCGCCGACTACGTGAACGCAGGCGCGTTCGATCGCGCCGAGCTGAGGGAACGGATCGACGAAGTCGCCACGCGCGGCGGCACGGCCTACCTGGACGGGCTCGACCAGGCGACCCCGCGCGACCCGGCACTGCTGCAATGGCTCGCAGAGAAGTTGACGGCCGGAGCGGCGAAGTCCGCGGTCTGGCGGCTCGCCTGCCGCCCGATAGCGTGGGAGTCGGCGCTCTCCGCTGCGGGGTTCACCGAGCTGCGGCTGCTCCCGCTCGACCGCGTCGGGGCCGAAGCACTCGTCGTCAGCAAGGGATACGACGGTCCCAGGTTCATCACCGAACTGATCCGCGCAGGCCATGGCGGCCTGTCGGCCAGCGTCGCTCAACTACTGGACGAAGCGTTCTACTGGTACACCAAGGGATTCCTGCCGGAGCAGGCCGAAGACGCGCTGGCGCACTCGGTCGACCGCCTGCTGCGGGAGACGAACTCGGGACGACGGCGCGCCATGCCGTCGGACCGCTTGCTTCGGCTCACGCGCCGGCTGGCCGCGTTCACAGCGTTCAGCGGTGCCCAGCGCGTCGCCGCGGCGGCGACCGGTGACGTGGACGCGCTGCAGGCCGACCTGCTGCCGTCCGCCGCTGAACCCGCCGACCCGCACCGGTCCGTAGAGCCTGACGACTACCGCGAGGTCATGGACACTTCGCTGTTCGAGGCGGCTCCGCACCACACCTTGTCCTTCCAGCACCAGCGCTACGTCGACTACCTGGCCGCCGCCTACCTGGTGGATCGCGGGATCTCCGCAGGTCAGGTTCCCGCGCTCCTGGGTGTCCGCGAGTCCGGCGTCTTACCGTCGTCGCGCGCCGGTATCGCCGCGTGGCTGGGCGTGCTGCGCCCGGAGCTCGTGGTGTCGCTTGTCCGGCACAACGCCCTGTCGTTCGCGTCGGCGACGATCGCGCTCCCGGATGGTATCCGGGCCATGATCGCCGAGGGTCTCCTCGACAACGCCCGGCACGACGAGCAAGGAACCCAGTGGTCGCTGGACCTCACGGGCGTCGCCCACCCCGATCTCAGTGCGCTGCTGGAGCGGCACCTGAGCGACCTCCGCTCGGCAGACGAGCTGTGGTGGGCAGCCCGACTTGCCACAGCGGGTGGCTGCGTGGAAGTCGCACCGCTGCTGCTCGCCGCCGCGCGGAACCCGGACTGGCCTGTCTACGCGCGCAGGGCGGCGGCCGTCGCGGTGGCGGGTCTCAACGAAGACCTCCGCCTTTCCCTGCTGGAGCTGGTAACGGACGGGGGCACCGACGATCCGGACAACGAGATCCTGTCCACCGTCGTCGACGCCCTCTACCCGGCCGCGCTGTCCACCCGGCAGCTCACCGAGCTGCTGCGTCCGCACCGGACGCATGTGCTGGGGAACTACCTGGTCCGCACGCTGCCGAGCCTGGCCAGCCGTATCCCGGTCGGGGACCTGCCTGTGTTCCTGGCGTGGTTCGCGCGGCAGAACGAACACCACAATCACTACGGCGAGTTGTTCACCGACCTGCTGCGACGTGCATGGCAGCACTGCCGCGAGGAACCCGTCCGCAGGGGTATCGCGCAGCTCATCGCCGGGTGGCTCGGTATCGGAGCCCGTCCACGTCCGTTCCCCGCATGGGACGAGTACGGTGCCGACGTCCGCCGCTCGCTCGCATACGACATCGCCGCCTTCGGCGGACTGAGCTGGTTTCCGGTGATCAGCCTCGGCATCCTCACCCCTGCCGACCTCGACTGGGTGCGCGATGTCCTTCCGGAAGCAGATCCACAAACGCACGCCGCACTGACGGCCTGTGTCTACCAGCTCGAGTCCGCGTGGCGGAGCGAGCCACCTCTGACCGACGACGAGGACGACGAGAATGAGGACGAAGGCGACGACGAACCCTTCGTCGAAAGCCCTTCAAGCCCGCTGGCCTGGCCCACCGCGGTGGCGTCACTCGACGGCCCCAAGGCCGTGTCACTCGACGAGGACCTCACCGCGCGCCCAGGTTGGAGAAGGCTCCACGACGTCGCACGACGCGAACTGCTGCTTGCCGGGGTCGCCTTCCTGAGCGACCACGAACCTGACGCGCGAGCGTGGTGCCGTCTCACGAACCTCACGGTTGAAGCGGTAAGCCCGGACTGGTCGGGCGTCCACCTGATGGCCACCCTCGCGCTGCACTTCCCTGAGGAACTCAGCGCGCTTCCGGACGGCACGTGGAAGCGGTGGACCCACAGCATCATCGCCGCCCCCGTGTTCCGTCCCAACGCGGAGCACGGCCCGCGAACCCACCTGCTGCGCACTGCATTGGTGCACGCGCGCGGGCACGTTCTCGCCGCTGCACGGGACCACCTCGTCGACCTAGCCGCCGACGACAGGGGACTGTCCCCCAGCGTGGTCTACGGCTGTCTGGCCGGCGAACTGGCGGACGAGCTCGCCGACCAGCTCGTGACCGGACGCCTCTCCGGCGAGTTGGCCCGCGGCGTGCTCGCGATGCTCGCTCACGCCGCGCCCACCGTCGCGGCGGCGGCCTGCCGCAGGCTCACCACCGGCCCACTCGCCGACGAGGCGTGGTCGCACCTGATGTCAATCGACCCCAACCACGTCGTCGACCACCTAGCTGGCGAGCAGGATGCCGACCAGGTCCTACGGTTTGCCGGCAGGCTCAACATCGGCAAGCTCGACACCCGACGCCTCGTCACTGCGGCCGGCCTGCTGCTCGACGCCCTCCCGTTCGAGGATGACGAACCGCTGGACAGCGGCAACTCCGCCCGGCTCGACGCACAGGGCACCCGCGGCCACGTCCTACAGATGCTCGCGGACGACGGCCAAGAGGAAGCACTGGCCACCCTTCGGGCGGGGCGCACCAAGCTCAGCCGGAAGGTCCTCGGCCGTTACCTGCACGAGGCCGGGGCCTGTCGCGCCGACTTGGAGGTTCCGCTGCTTCGGCCGGAGACGCTGCTGGAGGTGCTCCGGCGAGGAGACGCGCGGCTGGTCCGCAACGACGCGGACCTCGTCGAGGTCGTCCTGCGCCAGTACGAGGTGGTGCAGCACTACCTGCACCACCGCGACGGCTGGCGTGAGCTCTGGCAGGGCGACGCCCCACCCGGTGAGGAAGACGTCTCCGACTGGCTGTGCCGCACCAGCCTCGCGCAACTGAACCGCGGACACGTGGTGGTCGACCGCGAGAACCAGGTCGCCCGCCCAAAGGCCAGGGGAAGCGGCACTCGCGTCGACATGACACCGACGACGTGCACCGTCGGCGGTAACCTCGCCCGGATCCGGATCGAGGCGAAGCGTAGCGACAACAAGAAGCTGTACTCCGCCATGCACGACCAGCTGATCGACCAGTACCTCATCCCGCTGAAACAGCAGCACGCCATCTACGTCGTGTACTGGATCGCACCGCGGTTCCGGCCGGACGGTTGGTCCAAGACCTGGGCGGCGGACGCGGACGAACTACTCGACACCCTGCGGCAGCAGGCAGACCGAGCGAGGGCACGAGGGTTCCACATCACGCCCTACGTGCTCGACCTCCGCGCAAAGTAGCCCAGTACCTGACTCAACCGCTCGAACGGAAGCTCGTGGAGTACCCGCACCAGCTAGGCGGCCTCTGGCTTGGCTGACGTACGCGGCGGCGGTCACCCCGATCGTCACCGCCTCGCCGATCCGGCGGGCGACGCCGCATTCGATTACATGCCAGGCAGGACTGGCCTCATCCCGCGCCGTCGTTCCCGGCAGAACCCGCCGGTCGCCCTCGGTCAGCACACGCAGCACGCCGATGAATCCGACCTCGTTCAATCCGATGTGGACGAGCGGGACCAGGTCGCGCGTAGTGACCACAGAAGCTGATCACCGGGTGGTCAATCGTCTTGCCGTCACGGAGGTCAGCTAGCTACGCCATTCCGGCGTGGAGGTCACCACGACTTCGAGAGCCGCCTGAGCTGGCGCCGTAGCTTCTTGACCGACTTGGACTTCGGCTCATCCTTGAGCGCGATGTCAAGCAGGCCCGTGAGCTGCCTCGGTGTGAACGTACCCTCACGATTTGCCTGGAACATCGCTGCGATCGCGGTCCCCATGGTCTCTTGACCGCTCGTGGCGGGCTTAGCAGACGCAACTGAGTACGCGAGCTCGCCCACCAAATAGCGCAAACGAATGTTCACCAGATGCTGGCGCACCGGGCCAAGTCCGCGCGCCGCAATCACGACTGCGGACGCCCACTGGTAGTTGAGGATGAAGTAGCCGGTCTCGTGATCGCGTCCGCCTCCGAGCCCAGCTTGGTAGGCGATGACGTCGGCCAGCATCTCCCCAACAGCCTCCTGAACTCGATCTTGAGCCAGCATCCTCCGCTTCGCCGTTTCCTCCCGGCCTGTCTTCCACGTGGCGAAGACCAGGCCTGCGAAGCCTCCGACGACGGCGGACGTGATGATCGTTGCTGGGTCGAACGGCATGAGCGGTTCCTTCTCTCCCGCGCGGGAGAGCCCATTGTGTCCGCTGAGACGGACGCTCCGGCCCATCCGCCCCGTCGCGAATGCGATCTTCCGTGGTACACAAGGAAAGCAGTCAAAGACTTAAACGACCCGCTGTTTTCAACGCGTGCAGAAAAATGCCTAGCATCATGGACAGCAGGGGTGCGGGATTTCGGTGATACTACGGCAACCCGCCGCCGCTGTTACCTGGCGTCAGGCCAACCTCTCAACCGTTCGCCCAAGCGACAAACTCCTTCGCGATCTCCCGAGGGTCGCTGGACGGGAACGGGAACATGATCCGGCCTTCGGCCTTCGGCACCGCGCCTGCGAGTTCGATAGCGAAGTTGACCTGGTCCTTGGAGATACTGAACAGGCCTGCTGAGTTCATCCATAGCGTGGCCGACCGCTTCGTGCCGGTGAAGATGAACCGCAACTCGGACGAGGCCTTGGATGGCGGCACCTCAACCTCGAAGCCCAGGTGTCGCACCAGGAAGTCGGCGACGTCGGGTGCGGGAGTTTTCCGGTCGTACTTGCGGTAGCGCTCGAATCGGTCGAGGACGTCAGCCGCGAACGACGGGCCTTCTGCCGGGCTCGGCTCAATCACCGGCAGCTGGACGAGCATCTCGGTGCCGTCCTCGGGTCTCACGATCTTGACTTCGGTGCATCCCACAGGGAGCGTAACTGTTAGCAAGGTCATGTCAGCCACGATACGCCTAGATTGCCGCAGATACCAGCATCTGCGCATATTTACGGGTACCAGCAGGTCAGGATCGGTTCCGGTTCCCGAACTGTGCAGCGCGTAGACCGTGACGAGGGCGACGATGGGCAATGATCGATCAGGAGGCGAGCACCGCAGCGGCGACCCGCGCCGGACTCTGCTCTACGCGCTTCTGTTCCTCGCAGTCTGCGGTGGACAGACAATCGGCTCGCCAATTCGACGGTCGGCGGCGCACGATGAAGTTCGTGACAGGCACCCCGATGCCCATTGAGAAGGTGATCGCGCTCAGCGACGAGGTGGACGCCACCGCGTCGCTCCTGCGGCATGGTCTACGGGTACTTGAGTCCTACGCGTTCGCAGCCCGCGACGCTGACGTCGCGTTCGTCTGCCTAGCCGGCGGCGCAGAGAAGCTACTGAAGCTCAGCACAGGTTTGCACGCGTTGGATACCTCGGGGAGCTGGCCACCCAAGGCTGTCATGACCGGTATCGGCCATGACATCGTGAAGCTGTACGACCACGTGCGGGACCTCATCGTCCAGGAAGCGCCTAGCCTCAGCACTGCGCCCGGCCTCATCGCCGAACTGCTCGACAAGGTCGACAACGACCCGCATATCGACCAGGTGCTGGAAGTCCTCGGCACCTACGCCAAGAAGGGTCGGTTCTACAACCTTGACCACCTGGCCGACCACAAGCAGTCTGACGACTCCCCGAAGCAACTGTGGGAAGCCCTGCACCAAGGATTGCTCAAGCTGCACCCACCGTTGCTCATGCAGTTAGCGTCGGTCGGCCAGTCCCAGGCGGCACGAGCGGAGCTCAACAAGCTCATCATCTGCTCGATCACCGATTGGCAGGAACTGATCACACGAGCGTGGCGCACCGGCGTGTTCGGAAGCCTGGCGAAGCAATGGGCACCGCTGCTTCTTCCGACCTGAAGCCCGCAACTCGTTCGTACAGCGCACGTGATCCGTGCGGTCAAGGTCTACTCGCCTACGGCCCACAGACCTTGACCGCAATCGCAACGACCTCAACGAGTACACGGGTTGATGCAAGTCGCCTCGGACGGCGTCACAGTGCCGACCAGCTTCGCGATGGCTCGTCCGCATGACGCCGAAATGCAGTACACATCTGTCATGGACGACCTTCTCGACGGACGCCGCCAGGAGCTGACTCACTTCGGCGAACCAGCCCGCTTCGACATCCGCATGTTCCCGCTGCTGACCGCGGAGTGCCCGTCCGGAGTGCTGATCGACCCCAACACCTACGCACTGCGCCAGGTGGTGGCGGAGATCGGGCTGCAGTTCAAGCGAGAGACCAGGTACGACCTCGGCCCGTTCGACCCCTCGAATCCGGACTACCAGGGCGTCCTGATCAACTCAGAGAGGTTCTCCGCAACGTTCCCCATCGCGGCGGGCGCGGCCGGCTTCAGCCGCGAGGACGACACGTGGTGGATGGACTGGGTGTGGGTGCACCCCTACGAGCGCGGCACAGGGTTGTTCCGCCAGGCCTGGAACGAGATGGAACAGCTCTACGGCCTCTTCCACATCGACGGACCGTACTCAGCCTCCATGAGCACCTTCCTCCGGGCCAGGCAGATCGATCCAAACCGGCTGAACCATCCCCTGCACGACGACCGACGGGATTGAACTAGGCAACCGCAGCACACACCTTGGCCGCGACTTCACGGCGAACCACCGCGATCAACTCACGTGCCTGGACGGTGCCGATCTCCAGCTCTCTGCGAAGCACATCAGCCGGAATCGGCCGCAGGTGCGACGCCCAGTACTGCGCATCAGCACGCCGAGCACGCACCAAGTCGTCCTGTGAGAGCGCCACAGACTCCAGCTCATCACGCTCGACATGTTCGGACGCAAGCTGGACGGCTACAGGCGGACTGACGCGAGCGAGCGCCTGCAGGACCTGCGGGCCGACCTCTGCCCAACCGATCAACAACACCGGGCCGACCGCGTCGAACGCCGCCTTGCCGTACTCACCGCTCAACAAAGGCTCAGCCACGTTGAGAGCCAGCGACACCACGCTGACGAACAACGTGAACCTGCGCAGAGGCCGAAGGTCCTCCGCCGAAGCGCCGTGCATGGCGAGATACCTCGTCGCCAGAAGCAGCCCAAGGATCGACAAGTCGACCGCTGGCGCGATCAACGGAGCCACCCACACCGGTACACCGAGCCGCAGCGCAAGACTGAGCACGTTGCCGAACCCGAAGAGAAACGTCAGGCCAACAACCACCGCGATGATCACCGTGACCGCATGCGACACGTCCTGCAGAACCCCGGAATC
>NZ_JYJG01000323.1 GCF_000955955.1 Lentzea aerocolonigenes | reverse complement strand
TCCTGCAGAACCCCGGAATGCGAGCCCGTGACGGGCCCGAGAACGCTGACCTGCGACGACACAGACTGACATCGAGCGGCAGGCGTGGCCACTGGATCCTGCACTTGACGTGCGGAAACAGCATCCGCTGACATCAGCCGACACCACCGTCGAGGGCCACCCGAGGACTCTTAATCAGCGGGTTGCGGCGACTGCATAGCTGGCATTTCCTACTGGACGAAGCACTACCGCACCGGGATCGAACCCGAAGACCCGCGGCGCTAAACGGACGCTACCCGTACCGCGACTCGATCTTCACCCTCGGCGAGGCCGCCCAGAAGTGGTGGTCCGACCAGACGTGACAGGTCGCGATGGGGCCGTTTCGGAACAACTTCCGGGGGCGGCCCCATCGCCTGAGGATGCCCGAGGTCAGCCGAACGGGGTGATCACGTCGTACGGCTGCTGGAAACGCACAGGAAGGCCGGACGCGGCGCTCTTGCGGTCGAGCATTTCCCTGGTCCTGGCGAACTTGTCCATGACCCGCGGCAGCGGACGCAGCTCCTTGCCGAGAGGGCGGAAGAAGTTGTCCCAGTGCACGGGGATGACGAGGCCGGGGCGGGTGGCCTCGACGGTGTGGCGCCAGTAGTCGTCCTGGAACTGCGCGGGTTGCGCGCCGAGTGCGCCGATGCCGAGGTAGAGCAGGTCGACGTCCAGACCGTCGAACTTGTGCGGGACGAAGCCGGCGCTCGTGGTGGACCAGGATCGTGCCGGTCGGATGCTCGATGAGGAACGAGTAGCAGCCGCCGGTGCGGTAGGCGCTCGGCTTGGCCGGCGGTACGAGCGGCTCGTCGATCGAGCCCGGATACCTGTCGCCCGGGCTGTGCACGCCTTCGAAGACCCGGACGGTGAACTCCCCGAACCTATGTGTGGAACCGTCGCTGACCCGTTTCATCGACTGTTCGCGAAGGCCGGCTCCGCGGCCTACGTTCAGCGTCGACTCCGAGCCGTGCAGGACGCCGCCGACGCGCCGAACGACCTCCGGAGCGTCCAGGACGTGGTCGTAGTGGGAATGCGCGACGAACACCGCGTCGAGGTGCTCGACACCGCCTCGGGCGAGAGTGGCGGCGATGACTCTCGAAGAGGGAGCGATGGGGCGCCCGAGGGCGACCCGGAACAGTGACGGCCTGGTGAAGAAGCCGTCGACGAGGATTCCGGACACGCCGTCGGTGACGTGCACCGACGACGTCCCGAAGAAAGTGGCTCGAACGGCCATCAGGCCAGCGATCGAACGAGGGCACGGCCAGCTGCGCGGCCGGAGAAGATGCAGCCGCCCAGGAACGTGCCTTCCAACGCGTTGTAGCCGTGCACGCCGCCGCCTCCGAAGCCGGCGACCTCACCCGCGGCGTACAGGCCGGGGAACGGCGTGCCGTCGGTGTGCAGCGCCTGCGAGTCGAGGTTGGTCTGGATGCCGCCCAGCGTCTTGCGGGTCAGGATGTTGAGCCGGACCGCGATCAACGGGCCGTGCGCGGGGTCGAGGATCCGGTGCGGCTTGGCGACCCGCACCAGCCGGTCGCCCAGGCCGCGGCGGGCGTTGCCGATGGCCATCAGCTGGAGGTCCTTGGAGAAGTTGTTGCCGGTCTCGCGGTCGCGCGCGACGATCTGGCGCTCGAGCTCCGCCGGGTCGAGCAGCGGGCCGCGCCCGATCTTGTTCATGCCGGCGACGAGTTCCCCGACGGTGCCCGCGACGACGAAGTCCACGCCGTGCTTCTTGAAGGCCTCGACCGGGCCGGGTGCATCCTTGCCACTGCGGCTGGTGAGCGTTTTGCGGAGGTCCTTGCCGGTGATGTCGGGGTTCTGCTCGGAACCCGAGAGCACGAACTCGCGACCGATGATCGTCTGGTTCAGCACGAACCACGAGTAGTCGTAGCCGGTCGAGAGGATCGCCTTCATCGAGCCGTTGGTGTCGAAGCCGGGGAAGTTCGGTGCGGGGAGCCGCTTTCCGGTGGCGTCGAACCACATCGAGGACGGGCCGGGGATGATCCGGATCGCGTGGTCCGGCCAGATCGGGTCCCAGTTGTGCAGTCCCTCGGTGTAGTGCCACATCCGGTCGCGGTTGACCAGGTTCGCGCCGGCCTTCTCGCTCACCGCGAGCATCCGCCCGTCGACGTGCGCGGGCACCCCGGAGATCATGGTCTCCGGGCACTTGCCGAGGCGGTCGGCCGGCCAGTTGGCGCGAATCAGGTCGTGGTTGTGCCCGATCCCGCCGGACGTCACGACCACCGCTTTCGCCCGCAGTTCGAAGCTGTCCACGACCTCCCGTGAGGACGCCTTGCCACGCTCCAGGTCGGACGGTTCGAGGACGCTGCCGCGAACCCCGACGGCGGCACCGTTCTCGACGACGAGCTCGTCGACCTGGTGGCGGAACGCGAACCGGACCAGCCCGCGGCGTTCGGCGTCCAGCACCGGCTCGAGGAACACCCGCACGACCTCCGGCCCGGTGCCCCAGGTCAGGTGGAAGCGCGGCACCGAGTTGCCGTGACCGTCGGCCAGCCCGCCGCCCCGCTCGGCCCACCCGACCAGAGGCGTGAACCGCAGTCCCAGATCACGCAGGTACTGCCGCTTCTGGGTCGCGGCGAACCGCACGTAGGCCTCCGCCCACTGCCGTGCCCAGTGGTCCTCGTCGTCGCGGTCGAACCCGGCGGAGCCCAGCCAGTCCTGCAGGGCGAGGGCGTAGGAGTCCTTGATGCCGTTGCGGCGCTGTTCGGGGCTGTCGACCAGGAAGAGCCCGCCGAGCGACCAGAACGCCTGACCGCCGAGGTTCGCGCGGTTCTCCTGCTCGACGACCAGCACGCGGCGCCCGGCCTTGGTGAGCTCGTAGGTCGCGACGAGGCCCGCGAGCCCGGCACCAACCACGATCACGTCGGCTTCGTAGGTCATGACTGCTCCTTGCTTTCGACGCTGTACGCGGTGATGACATGGCTGAACAGGGCGGCACGCCGCCGCCAGGGCTCCGGGTTGCCGGGTTCGCTCAGGCACTGCAGCGCGGTCCCGTCGTGCACCGCGACCAGTGCCTGCCCGAGCGCGCCGGGATCCGGCGCGGTGCGTCCGATCCCGGCCAGAGCGGCCAGCAGGAACGGCGCGGTCGACGCCGCGATCGCTCGTTCGCGCTCGACGATCACCTGCCGCAGCTCGGGGTAGCGCAGCGCGTGGGCGGTGAACTCCGCGCTCACGCGGAACCACTCCTCGTCCATCGGGACAGCCCGCAGCAGATGCGCGACGACGTCGTCGACGTCAGCGGCGGCGTCGTGCCGGAAGTCCTCGAACGCCTCCCGCATGCGGCTGATCAACTCGGCCGACCGCTGCTCCCACACGGCGAGGAAGAGCTCGTCCAGCGTCTCGAAGTTCGAGTAGAACGCGCCCCGCGAGTAGCCGGCACGTGCGCACACCTGCTCGACGGTGGACCGGCCGAAACCCTCCTCGGCGAACACGGCGAGCGCCGACTCCAGCAGCCGCTGCCGCGTCTCGATCCGCCGCTTGGTGACCACGCACACCTCCTGTTCGATACACGAGTGTATCGGATACACCCGTGTATCGAAGAAGGGTTCGTCAGCTCACCATGAACTGCCAGCGCAGGTTGGGGCTGCCGTCGTCGGTCCACACCTTCAACGGCGATCCCGAACCCACCTGACCGCCGCTGTCGAGGACGAGTCCCGTCACCCGGTTCGCGATCTTGAAGAGTCCGCCACCCGTGTCGGTGATCGACCACTGCTGGCTCGCGGCGCCGGTGTACGCCGACTGCACCGGGTTGCCACCGTCCACTGTGGCGCCTGCCCCGTCGACCACGAAACCGTTGGTGCGGTTGGTCAGCGTGCAGAAGCCGTCACCGAGGTCGTCCACCCGGAACTGGAGGTTCTGGCTGTCGTCCGGAGTCCAGACCTTCAGCCTGCTGCCGGCCGCGACCGCGCCGCCGCCGTCCATCGCGAGGCCGTTGGTCACGTTGACGACGCGGAACCACTTCGTCGCGTCGAACGTGACCCGCATCGAGACGATGACGTCGTCGGCTCCGGCCGCCCGCAGATCGGGCGTCGGCGCGGTGAACGTCGACCTGCTGCCGCCCAGGTGGTCCTCCCGGTAGCCGCGGACCTCGTACCCGTTGGCGGGCAGGATGGCGGAAACGGTCCTCGGCTCGAGGTTCACGGCCGCGAGCTGAGCCGCGGTGTACGTGCCGACGGTGAGGGTCGCGGCCGTGCCCCGGTAGTTCCGGTCCGTGTACGCCTTGGCGCCGATGTCCGGCCTCAGCGCCGGGATCCTGTCGCCGAAGGTGAGTTTCAGGACGTACGCGGGCGACTCGAACGGCTTCGCCGCCGGCAGCGCGACGTGCAGCCCGGCCGCGTCCTGGTTGTGGCTCAGCACCGTCCTGGTGCCCAGCAGTTCCACCCGCCGCAGATCGGTCAGCGCGATCCGGTCACTGGACAGCGTGGTGATGGTCAGCGACTCCCCCGGCCAGGCCAGCACCGTCGCGTAGACCACGCGGCAGGCCTTGTCCCTGGTGAAGCGGATGTCCTTGGCAGTACCCACTTTCGGCGCCACGAACGAACCGCCGCCCATCTTCGTCGGCCCCTCCCCGCAGGAGTCCCAGGCGCGGGTGGCGTAGATCGACTCTCCCAGGCGGCCGAGGTAGGTGCCGATGTCGGCGAGCACCGCGCGCTGTTCGGCCGGGATGGTGCCCTCGAGGGTGGGCGAGATGTTGAGCAGCATGTTGCCGCCCTTGCTGACCCGGTCGATCAGCGCGTGGATCATCTGCGTGCTGGAGTAGTAGCCGATCCCCTTGGTGTAGCTCCAGCTGCTGCTGCTGATCGCGTCGTCGGTGAGCCAGTACGGGGTCACGATGCCGGCCGGGCCGCCGCGCTCGTAGTCCTCGACCTGCCCCTTGTTGGTGAACCCGTGGTCGAAGTGCTTGTAGGTGGCGACGACCTCCTTGCCCCACTCCTCGGCCCGGTTGTAGTAGTACGCCAGGAACTCCAGCCGTTCCCGCTCGCCGACGGCGCACGGCCCGCTGTTGAAGCAGTAGCCAGGCGAGTTCAGGCTGAAGTCCTGCCAGAGGATGTCGGGCCGGGCCCGGTCCACCACCTCCTTGAGCTTGGCGAGCCACAACGCGTCCTGCTCGGAACGCGGCAGCTGGCCGTACAACTTGCGCAGGCTCGGGTCGGTCTGCGGTGGGGCGAAGTCGAAGAAGCCGTTGTAGTTGAACGCGTGGTGCATCGCCACCAGCAGCTTCAGGCCCTGCTCCCGGACCGCGTCGGCGAACAGCTTCATCAGGTCCAGCCGGGGACCTTTCGCGACCGAGTTCCACTCGTTGACCT
>NZ_JYJG01000322.1 GCF_000955955.1 Lentzea aerocolonigenes | reverse complement strand
GGTCCAGCCGGGGACCTTTCGCGACCGAGTTCCACTCGTTGACCTCGCTGTCCCACATCGAGTAGCCGTCGTGGTGCTCGGCGACCGGTCCGGCGAACTTCGCACCGGAGGCCTTGATGATCCGCACCCACTCACGCGGGTCGAACTGCCCGCCGCGCGAGGCCGGCTTCGGCGCGAACTGGACGTGGTTGCCCGCCAGGTCGGTGCCACCGTCGATGAACCGGTCGTACCCCCAGACAGCGGGCTCGCCGTAGGTCGCCTTGTGGTGGTCGTACTCGCGGCTGCCCGGCCGGTACATGTCCCTGCCGTACCACTCGCTGCCGAACTCCGGCGTGGTGAAGGCACCCCAGTGCCAGTACACACCGAACTTGGCGTCCTGGAACCACTCCGGGGCGGCCAGGTGCCGGTCGACCGAGGGCCAGGCCGGCTCGTAGGGCTCACGCCGGGAGGATGCGGCGGCCGGCCCCGCCAGCGCCTCGGGCAACACCGTCGCCGCGAGTCCCGCCGCGGCGAGTGCGCCGAACGTCCGCCGGGACAACGGGCTGTCAGCAGAATGCGTCATTGCGATCTCCTGATGGGTGGACGAGCCGCGCTGAACGGCTCACCGAGCGCGAAACATCACACGTATGCCAACGCACCAGGAGACGTAAGTCCAGATGTTAACGTTCACACTCGCACTTACCTGCGAGTTATGTGTTCAAGCATCACATGTCTAGCGGGTCAGTTCCGCCTCAGCCAGATGAGCGCGCAACCAGCGCTCGGAGGTGACGACGTGCAGCAGGGCGGCCGCGTGCGCCGCGCCAGGATCGTTGTCGTCCAGCGCCTGGTAGATCGCGGTGTGCTGAGCCAGGGTGAGCACGGCGGCGTCGTTGTCGACGGTGCCGCGCCACATCCGCGCACGCAGCGTGCTGCTGGAGATTCCGTCGAGCACCGTCGTCAGCGCCTCGTTGCCCGTCGCGGCGGCCACGGCCCGATGAAAGGCCGCATCGTGCAGGTTGAGCAGTTCAACGTCATCGGCGGCGGCGTGCATCGCCACGAGATGTCCGTGCACCACCGCGAGATCGGCCTTCGACATCCGGGTCGCGGCCAGAGCGGTCGCGCCCGGCTCGAGCAGCCGCCGGACCTCCATCAGTTCGAGCAGGGTGTCGGGGCGCATCAGTTCCACCGCGGCGCCCAGCCCGGCCAGCAGCAGGCTCGGAGCCAAGCTGGTGACGTAGGTGCCGTCACCACGGCGCACGTCGAGCACACCCGCCAGCGACAACGCCTTCACCGCTTCACGCACGGGACTGCGCGACATGCCCAGCTCCACGGCGAGCTCGTGCTCCGGCGGCAGTTTCGCGCCGGCCGGAAGGCGACCGGACCTGACCAGCTCCCGGATTCGCGCGATGGCCTCATCGGTCAGTGACATCGGGTGGCATGGTAGCGATCACCGCACCGCGAGGCCGAGCACGCGGTTGGTCCGGGCCACGTCGCCGTACCAGTGGGCCGACGGCTTGATCGTCCGGCTCTGATCGGCGCGGTCGACCGCCACGAGCCCGTACGTGGGGCCGTAGCCGTCCCACCACTCCCAGTTGTCCAGCAGGGACCAGTGGACGTATCCGGTGATGGGCAGTCCGTCGCCGATCATCCGATGCACCGCGCTCAGGCCTGCGCGGATGTAGTCGATCCGCTCGGTGTCGTCGTCGGTGGCGACACCGTGCTCGGTGATGACGATCTCCTTGCCGGGGAACAGGTTCGCCACTCGCCGGCACGTCGCCTCGACCGCTTCCGGCGCCCACCGGTAGCCCATGAGAGTGCGGCGGATCCCGTCAGCCGGCGCTCCCCCGGTGGGCACGGCGGCTGCCGCCTGGTCGCGCAGGTACGGCAGGACCAGCGCCTGGGTCAGCCGGCGACTGCGCAGAAGCGCCGCGCTGAGATGCCCGATGATCCTCGGGGCGTTGACGTCGAGGCGGGTGTAGGTCTGGACACCGACGAAGTCGTCTTCCGCGGTCTCCGCGAAGAACCGGTCCTCGTGCAGTTCCCTGGCCCAGCGCATGGTCGCGGTTCCACCGGGGTCGGCGTGCCAGTCCTGCAGCGCGTGCGACATGCCGACCTTCACGCCGGGGGCGAGTTCGCGGATGACATCGCGGGCGTTCCGATGTGCGGCGTTGAGTCCGGCGGCCGCGGCGTCGAACGCGTCGAGGTTGCGAACGAAGGGCGGGGTCGGGAAGGTGCCCAGGTATCCCCGCGTGATCATGTTGCCGGGTTCGTTGATCGTGCAGATGTGCGGAACACGGGTTTCCAGGCGCTCCATCACGTACCTGGCGTAGCGGGCGAACCAGGCGGGGAACGCGGGGTTCGTCCAGGCGCCGGCGTGCGTGGCCCACGCGGGCAACGTGAAGTGCTGCAACGTGACCATCGGTGTGACGCCGTGGCTCAGACAGGTGTCGACCACGTCCGCGTAGTGCTGGAGCGCTTCGCGGTCGAACTCGCCCTGCCGCGGTTCGACGCGCGCCCACTCCACGGAGAACCGGTAGGTGTTCAGGCCCAGTTCCGCGAGCAGGGCGATGTCGTCCCGATACCGGTGCCAGTGGTCGCACGCGATGCCGGAGGGTTCCGCCATGGGCGCCTTGGGCGACGGATCGGTCTCCCACTCCCACCAGTCGCTGGTCGTGTTGTTGCCCTCGACCTGGTGCGCGGCGGTCGCGGCACCCCAGAGGAAGCGGTCGGGGAAGGTCAACGGTTCGGGCACAGCCAGCTCCTGAGTTCCTCGACGGACACGGCCGGGTGACGTCACTAACGCGCGTTAGTGATTTCGCGGTACAGTACATCGGTGGCCGATGGGCCACAAGACGGAGGAGGTGCGGATGGCGGGCGGGACTGCTCGTTCGGGACGCCGGGCCACGAGCGCCGACGTCGCCCGCGAGGCCGGCGTGTCCAGGTCCACCGTGAGCTTCGTGCTCAACGGCACCAAGGGTCAGACCATCCCCGAACCGACGCGGCAACGCGTCCTCGAAGCGGCCGCGCGGCTCCGGTACGCCCCGTCCGCGGAGGCCAGGACGCTCAGTCGCGGCCGCAGCGACGTCGTGCTCCTCTACCAGCCCCCTCAACTGCCGATGACCGCCGACATGGGTGCCCTGGTCGAGTTCCTGGCGGCGGAGTTCGCGGAGGCCGGGCTCACGGCGGTGACCCACCCGTGGTCCCGCAAGCCCGACGGCGACGTGTTGACCGCCATCACGCCTGTGGCCGTCATCGCGTGGGATCTGCCCGATGACGCCGTCACCGCGATGCGGCACAACGGCGTGCGCGCGGTGATTTCCCTGACGGCCGAGTCCGATCCCGTCGCGCAGTGGATCTGGGGAACCCGGGAGAACGGCATCGCCCGGCTGCAGGTCGAGCGGCTGCTCAGCGCAGGGCATCGCCGGCTCGGCTACGCACGCCCGCACGACGCGCGACTCGCCGAGGCGAGCGAGATGCGCCTGAAGGCCTTGCGGCAAGCCTGCGCAGCACACGGCTTACCCGCCCCGGTGGCCGTGAGCATTCCCGGCGACGGCGAGGGCGCCAGACCGGCCGCCGACGCCGTCGCGGCCTGGCGCGAGCTGGTCCCGGCCGTCACCGGCGTGTGCGCCCACGACGACGTGGCAGCGCTGTCCGTCCTGGCAGGTCTGCGCGAGCACGGCCTGGCCGCACCCGCGGACCTGGCGGTGATCGGAGCCGGCGACTCCCCCGCCGCCCGCCTCGCCGTCCCGCCGTTGACGATGGTGGCGGTGGACATGCTGGTGACCGCACGCCACCTCGTCGCGGCGGTCACCAGCCTGCTCGACGGCCGGCCCGTGCCGGCCGGCCCTGAGGTCACTCAGGTGATCGAGCGGCATTCGGTCTGATCCTTGAGCCAAAGGCGTCCCATGAACTCGATCCACCCCGACCTCGCACTCGGCCGCTTCATCCCGAACTTCTCCGTCGGCCCGTTCACCTCCCGCCTCCTGCGTGGCCTGAGGCCACGCCCCGCCGATCCGGGTCCGGGCGTCACGGTCCGCGAGATGTTCGTGCCAGGGCCACAGGGCGCACCACCGGTGTCGATGCGGGTCTTCCAGCCGGACGGCTTGACGGCCGAGGCCCCGGCTCTGCTCTGGATCCACGGAGGCGGGCTGATCTCCGGTTCTCCCGAACAGGACGACCGCGCCAACGCCGCCTTCGCCCGCGAGCTCGGCATCACCGTCGCCGCCGTTCGCTACCGGTTCGCCTCCACGAACCCCGCACCCGCCGCGGTCGAGGACACCTACGCCGGACTGCGGGGCCTGGTCGCGCGGGCCGGCGAACTCCACATCGACCCCGGCCGCATCGCGATCGGCGGTGCCAGCGCCGGTGGCGGGCTCGCGGCGGCACTCGCCCAGCTCGCCCACGACCGCGGCGAGATCCGGCCCGCGTTCCAGCTGCTGGTCTACCCCATGCTCGACGACCGCACCACGACCCGCACGGACATCGACACCCGCGGCCACCGGCTGTGGACCCCGAAGAGCAACAGGTACGGCTGGTCGACCTACCTCGGCGACGCCGTCGCAGGCCCCTCCGTGCCCCCGTACGCCGTGGCCGCCCGCCGCGAGGACCTCAGCGGTCTCCCGCCGGCCTGGATCGGCGTCGGAACCCTCGACCTCTTCCACGACGAGGACGTCGAGTACGCCCTCAGGCTCGACGACGGCGGCGTCCCCTGCGAACTCCACGTCATCCCCGGCGCGTTCCACGGATTCGACCTCGTGTTCCCCAAGGCCGAAGTCAGCCGCCAGTTCTGGCGCCTGCAGGCACAAGCGCTCGACGGCGCGTTGGCGAAAGTCTGACAGCGAGGTCTTGACGGCGAGGTCTTGACGGCGAGCCCGCGCCGACGCACTATGACTGCGCAGTCAGACTGCGCAGTCAGAACGTCGTGCAAGATCGGCAGTGCTAGATCGGCAACGCGGCCACGGGAGCTACCATGCGGCAGATGAGTCCAGGTGGGAGCTCTGCTGTGCCGCGCAGCGTGGACGTGGCCCGGCTGGCCGGGGTCTCGCAGAAGACCGTGTCCAGGGTCCTCAACGACGAGCCGTACGTCTCCGCTGACGTGCGGCGCCGCGTGCTCGACGCCGCCGAGCAGCTCGGCTACCGGCTCAACAACGCGGCCCGCGCGCTCGCCTCCGGCCGCACCCGGTCCATCGGCGTGGTCGCGCTCGGCACGGCTCTGCACGGCCCGGCCTCGTTGCTCATGGGGATCGAACGGGTCGCACGCGACACGGGCTACGCGCTCCGGGTCGTGAGCACCGTCGAAGGCGACCCGACCGGGGTGGCCGGCGCGGTGGGCTCGTTGCTGGACCAGGGTGTGGACGGCATCGTGATCTCCGAGCCGATCGACGACGGGCCCGTGCCGGTGAAGATCGACGTGCCGGTGCTCGTGCTCGGGGCGCCACCGTCCTTCTCCGCGCCCCTCGTTCTCAGCGTCAGCGTCCGCGCGCACGACATGGCACGCGCGGCCACCGACCATCTGCTCGACCTCGGTCATGCGACCGTGCACCACGTCGCGGGCCCGCAACGCTGGTTCGCGGCCAAGGACCGGTTGGACGGCTGGCGTTCCGCACTCGCTGCGCGCGACGCCGCCGAACCGCCGGTCTTCGAAGGCGACTGGACACCGGACTCCGGGTACGCGGCGGGCCGGCAACTCGCGCGGACCCGTGGTGCCACCGCGGTTTTCGCGGCGAACGACGACATGGCGATCGGGTTGATCCGCGCGTTGACCGAGACCGGCCTGCGTGTGCCGGAGGACGTCAGCGTGGTCGGTTTCGACGACGTCCCGGTCGCCGCCTACGTCACTCCTCCCCTCACCACGGTGCGTCAGCCGTTCGACGCGGTGGCCGGGGAAGGGCTCAGCCTTCTCGTGCACGCCATCGAAAAACCCGGACAAGCACTCCCGGCGACGGCCGGCCAGCCGGTCGACCTGATCGTCCGCGCCTCCACCGCGCCCCCACGCGCGTAGCCACTCGCGCACCTCCCCCTCAGCACGCGGCCCGGCTCGCGTGCCGGTCGCCCCTGCCCTCCTTCAGGAGTTCCCCATGCCCGAATTCAACCGTCGAACGTTGCTCGCCGCCGCTGGAGCGGCGTCATTGGGTGTGGTGCTGGGCGGGTGCGCTCCAGCGGCTCCGCGTCGTCCGCGGCACCGGTGAACCAGGTCGACGTCGACAAGGCGATGTCCACGCTGCCGGTCCTGCCGCTCGTGGCGGCTTTCCTTCTGCTCCAACGCTATTGGCAGACCGGTCTGACCACCGGCGCCGTCAAGTGAACTCGGAGGTCATCCATGGCGGTTCTGCCCGCCCGTGTCCTGTTCGGTGCCGCCTACTACCACGAGTACCAGCTCCGCGACCGGCTGAAGGAAGACCTGGACCTGATGGTGGAGGCGCACTTCTCCGTCATCAGGGTCGGTGAGTCGGTGTGGTCGACCTGGGAGCCGGAGAACGGCAGGTTCGACCTCGACTGGTTGCAGCCTGTGCTGGACGGTGCGCACGAGCGCGGCATCTCGGTGGTCCTCGGCACGCCGACCTACGCGGTTCCGCCGTGGCTCGCCCGGCAGTACCCGGAGATCACCGGCGAACGCGCCACCGGGCAACGGATCGGCTGGGGCGCAAGGCAAGAAGTCGACATCACGCACCCCGCGTTCCGCTTCCACGCCGAGCGGGTCATCCGGGCGATCGTGGCCCGTTACGCGGACCACCCGGCCGTCATCGGGTTCCAGGTCGACAACGAGCCGGGCAACGAGCTCCTGCACAACCACGGCGTGTTCCAGCGGTTCGTCGACCACCTGCGCGAGAAGTACGGCGACGTCGAGACGCTCAACCGCGAGTGGGGCCTGGTCTACTGGTCGCACCGGCTGTCCACCTGGGCCGACCTGTGGACGCCGGACGGCAACTTCCAGCCGCAGTACGACGTGGCGTGGCGGGAGTTCCAGGCCAGGCAGGTCACCGAGTTCATCGGCTGGCAGGCGGACATCGTGCGCGAGTACGCGAGCGCTGAACAGTTCGTCACCACCTGCATCTCCTACACCCGTCCCGCCGTGGCCGACGACGAACTGAGCGCTCGCCTCGACATCGCCTCCGGCAACCCGTACTACGACATGCAGGACGGCCTGGCGCTGCCGGACCGCACGCCCGACGACTTCGAGCAGAAGTGGAAGACCACCGGCGTGTGGGCGTTGTTCCAGACCGCCGACTGGATGTTCTCGTCGCGCCAGGAACCGTTCCTGGTCACCGAGACCAACGCCGGGTCCATCGGCCACTCGTGGGAGAACCGCCCCGCCTACGACGGCCAGTGGCGACAGGCTGCGTGGGCACTCGTGTCCCGCGGCGCACGCATGATCGAGTACTGGCACTGGCACACCCTGCACTTCGGCGCCGAGACCTACTGGGGCGGAATCCTGCCCCACCACGGAAAACCGGGCCGGACCTACGCGGAGCTGGCCGCGCTGGGCGCCGAGTTCGACGCCGCGGGAGCGTTGGTCGCCGGGCTCGAACCGGACGCCGACATCACCGTGGTCTACTCGACGCCCAGCAAGTGGCTCATGCAGAAGTACCCGCCGCTGTCCACTTCGAACGGAGAACCGGACCCGGCCTCGTACCACCGGATCATCGACCCCTTCTACCGCGGGGCGTTCGACGCGCGCCGGCAGGTGCGGCTGGTGCATGCCGGACAACTGCACGAGATGACCCCGGAGGTGGCCGCACTGCGGCATCCCGTGCTGGTCGCGGCCGGGCTGTACGTGGTGGACGACGAGACGATCGACTGGCTCGCGGCCTACGCGGAGGCCGGCGGTCACCTGGTTCTCGGGCCGCGCACCGCGTACGCCGACCACGAGGCACGCGCCCGTCCGGAGATCGCACCCGCGCGGCTGGTCGAGGCCGCCGGAGTCCGCTACGACGAGTTCAGCAACCTGCGCGCGGACATCCCGGTCCAGGGTCTTTCCGGGCACGCCACGGCGACGCGCTGGATCGACGGACTCACCGTGACAGATGCCGAGGTGGTCGCGCGGTACGACCACCCGCACTTCGGCCGCTGGCCCGCCATCACCACTCGCGCGCACGGCAAGGGCCGCGTGACGTGCGTCGGCACGGTGCCCGGCCGCGACCTCGCGCGAGTGCTCGCCGAGTGGCTCGCACCCCAGCCGAGGAGCGGCTGGCGTGATCTGCCCCCGAGCGTCACCGCGTCCACCGGAACCTCCGCCGATGGCCGCCGGGTGCACGTCCTGCACAACTGGAGCTGGGAACCCGTGCACGCGAACGCACCCGTGGAGCTCACCGACGTGCTGGCGGGCGGATCCGTCCCGGGCGGCGCGGAGTTGCGGCTGGGTGCCTGGGGCGTGCGCGTGTTCGTCGCCGATCCGAGCAAGTGAGGAGCAGAAGACGATGATGTCCCTGTACAAGCGCCGCGCCTGGCTGCTGACGGTGTTGCTCGTCCTGGTGGGAGGCACGCTCAGCGCGTCACCCGCCCTCGCCTACGGTCCGTCCGTGCTCGCGGCGCCGTCCGGCGACTGCACCCGCCCGTACTGCTTCACCTACGCCAAATCCGCGCAACTGCCCAGCGGCCGCCTCGTCGCCACCTACGAGGACAACAACCAGCCGCTCGAGAACATGACCTTCCCGATCTGGAGCAGCACCGACAACGGCAAGTCGTGGAAGCGCCGGTCCTCCGTCGCCGACACCTCACCGCGGCGGTGGGGCAACTGGACCAACCCGAACCTCTACGTTCTGCCGCAACGGATCGGCACGATGCCCGCGGGAACCCTGCTGCTCGCCGGGATCTCCTCGCCACCGGACCGGTCGGCGACGGCGATCCAGCTCTACCGCAGCAACGACGAGGGCTCGACCTGGCGGTGGATCAGCGAAGTGGCGCTCGGCGGCGGCCAGTGGGGCAGCCCGAACCCCACGCCGATCTGGGAGCCCTACCTCCTCGTGGCGAACAACCGACTGATCGTCTACTACTCCGACGAACGCGACAAGACCAGCCACGACCAGAAAATCGTGCACCAGAGCTCCACCGACGGCGTGCGCTGGGGGCCGGTGGTCGACGACGTCGCGATGGCCGACCGCGCGCTGCGTCCGGGGATGCCGATCGTGACGCGCACGGCCGACGGCCGGTACCTCATGGTGTACGAGATGGTCGGAAAGCCGGACACGCCCAACAACTTCAAGATCTCTGCGGACCCGGAGTCGTGGAACGCCGGCGACGGCGGCACGACGATCGACCACGGCGGCAGCCCGATGGTGATCACGCAACCGAACGGCCGGCTCGTCTACAACTCTTACGGCTCAGGGGATGTCCGCGTCAACACGGGCAACGGCGCCGGACCGTGGACACCTGTGCACACGACAATGCCCAGGGGTTACAGCCGCATGCTGCAGCCCGTCGCCGGCACCGGACGGGTGCTGATCCTGTCCGTGGAGGGCTTCTGGGTCAGCGGGCGGAACACCGTGCGGTACGGCGACGTGGACCTCGGCCAGTCCGCGGGGGCGTACTACAAGCTCGTCAACCGCGCGAGCGGCAAGGCTCTCGACACCGCGCAGGCGAGCCTGCAGGACGGGGCCGATCTGGTGCAGTGGCCGGACAACGGCGGCGCCGGCCAGCAGTGGCACGTGACCGACACCGGCGGCGGGTACCGCACGTTGTTCAACCGCAACAGCGGCCGCGTCCTGTCCATCTGGGGCACCAGCACCGCGGACAACGCCCGCGCCGTGCAGTGGGTCGAGAACGCGGGCGCCGACCAGCAGTGGCAGCTCGTGCCCGTCGGCGCCTACTACCGGCTGGTGGCGAGGCACAGCGGCAACGCGCTGTCCGTGCTCGACGGGTCAGGCTCCGACGGTGCGCAGATCGTGCAGCGGCCCTACAGCGGGGCGCTGGACCAGCAGTGGCGGCTCGTCCGGGTCAGCTGAGCCGTCGACGGGCCGTTACCGGGACGTTTCCCGGTAACGGCCCTCGGTGATTCTTCATACACGCCTGCGCAGTTTCGGCGCTTTGTCGTTTTCGCCACGAGGAACGAATCAGCCCGCGACGCGTCCTTGCGATCGTGAAGAAGTTCAGGACTCCGCTCGCGGTGCTGCTCGTCGCCGCGGCCACCACCGCGTGCTCGGTGAGCCCGGCTCCGGCACCACCGCCCAGCAGCACTCCCGTGCCCGCTCCTGCCACGTCGACGTCGGCAGTGCCGGACCAGCAGGATCCACGGCGGCACGCGCCACTGGTCCGCACACACGCCGAGTCGGCCGGAATCAGCCCACAGCTGCTGATGGCGATCCTCTACAACGAGTCGTACAAACCGCACGATCCCAAGCTCGAACGGGCGTGGCAGAAGATCGACCCGGACGCCGCGTTCGGCGTGGCGAACATGCACAAGGCCGCGTTCGACGAGGCCAAGCAGAACCGCGACTTCGCGGCCCGCGACTGGCAGGAGCTGCCCGACGACGCCGGCCTCGCCGTCGCCGCCGCGGCGTGGCACCTGCACGACCTCGCCGCCCAGCTGCCGAAGCAGCGGACGGACGCCTACACGAGCGACGAGCTTCTCGCGCTCGGCTACAACGCCGGGGCGAGCACGATGCTGGCGTGCGCACGGGGCGGCAAACCCAACCCGCAGGCGCAGTCCTATGTGGACAAGATCCGCGCGAACTGGCAGAAGGCCGCCGAGGCGATCCAACCCGGATGACCCGGCTCCGTATCATCGCGGACTGTGGACTCGGGGGCACCAGAGAACAGATCTCCAACGCAGCTCTCACGGCGAACCGTGATCCTGTCCGGAGCGGCGGCCGTGTCGCTGGCGGCACTGGGAGTGGTGGCGCAGTGGCGTTCCCACCGCGTGCCGGGCGGTGTCCTGGGGAAGGACCTGCCGACGGTGCCGGGGCCCGATCCCACGGACGAGCCGGTGGAGATCGTGTACTGCGCGGGATGGGACTCCGCCGCTCGTGTCCCGGTGTCGCCGATGTCCGAGTCGGTCGCACGAGCCCAGGACGCCGCGGGCGGTCAGTACGCCGTGGTCCTGCTGGCCGGCGGTGTTGTGCGCGCGGTCGTGGAGGTGTGCTGGGAGGCGCACCACGCCGAGGTGTGGTTCGTCGACTCCGAGGGTCGCCGGTACCGGGGTGTCGCCTACCGCCGGTGGCCGGACGGGCGGCTGCGGCTGTTCGAGGTGCGCGGCTGGCGGGACGCGGCCGGGCTCGAGAAGCCCACGATCCGGGCCAGGGTCAGCCGCGACGCGTCCGCGGCGATCAAGACGGTCTCGATCGACGCGGAACTGTCCGGCGGCGGCAAGCTGAGCACCTCGCGGGACTGGCAGAACTGGCCGGAGCCGACCCGGCCACCGGAGGACGTCGCGGTGCCCCCGGTGAACGGCTGGCCGTCGCTCGCCGGGATGACCGGCCCCGTCACCGTCCGATCCGGTCCGGACAACGTCCCCGCCTCGTTCCCGTGGCGCCCGCCGCACCCGCTGCGCCCGCGCCACGTCACCGAGCTCACCACCGACGGCGCACGGTTTCGCACGAAGGAAGGCCGTGTCCTGACCGTGCGGCAGATCCCCGCGGGCAGGATCCGGCTGCCCAGCGGCAGGTTGCTCGTCGGCGACCCCGGCTGGCTCGACGCCGACTCCGCACCGCAGGCCGACGCGGCCCCACCCGGCGAGTACCAGGTGGACGTGTTCCAGGTGACGGAGAACGGGACGCCGCAAACGATCGCGTGCCGGGTGACCGTCACGGACAGGCCGGTCGCGTCCTGGCACCTGGCGCTGCGCGAAGGCGACCACGAACTGGAGCTGGGCGACGGCGAGTTCTTCGGCAACCCGGTGGACACCGCCACTCTCGCGCTGGTCGATCACACCGGTTCGACGGCGTTCCCGCGCACCGACCGCGAAGCCGCCACGACCGGTGACGCCGTCTACCGCACCCTGTCCGACGGCGAGGTCGACATGATCATCGTGCCGGGCTGGAGCGACGGCGCGTTCCCGGTGTGGCTCGGCCGCGCGGAGGACGGCTCCGTCAGCCGCTTCGTCGCCGACTTCCAGGTGCCCGCACTGGCCACCGCCGAACCCGCCTGATCCGAACACGGATAGTGCGAAACCCGTAACCGCTCGCCGTCGTTGGCCGATGATGAAGGGAACGGCCGACGAGCAGGGGGAGCCTCGAGTTGCAGAAGCGCCGGATCGTGGCGGGTGTCGTGCTCGCCGCAGCCGCGGTGTCGCTGGTCGTGTTCCTGGTGGTGCAGGGGCTGGACCGCGCGGACAAGCTGGGCAGTGTCATCAGTGCGCTCGTCGCCGTGACCAGCATCTGGTTCGTGTGGCCGAAACCGGGCGGCGATCTGGTCGGGCTGCTCGAGGCCCTGGAACTGGAACCGCTGCGGCGCGACGACCCTCGCAAGATCGGCGAGTACACGTTGCTCGGCAGGCTGGGGCCCGGGTCGACGGGGGTCGTGTTCCTGGGCGCCGATCGGCGGGAGGGGCGGCTGGCGGTCGTCAAGGTGCTCGGTGCCGATCTCGCCGGCAACCCCGTGAGCCGCGAGCGGTTCGGGCGGGAGATCCGATCCGTCGACGACGTGGGCAAGTCGGCGGGCGGCGAGTTCCCGACGGTGCTCGACGCCAACGCCGACGCGGAGCAGCCGTGGTTCGCGACGGAGTACCTGCCGAGCCTGCCGTTGCAACAACTGGTGTCCAGGAGCAACCCGTGGCGTCCGGCGGCCGTGGCGTGGCTGGCGGGTGCGGTCGCGGCCAAGCTGCGGCTCATCCACGGCAAGGGGCTGGTGCACCGGGACCTGAAGCCCGCCAACGTGTTGCTGGGTGTCGACGACGTCTGGATCATCGACCTCGGCATCGCGAAGAACCGCGAGAACGTGGACATCACCCGGCACGGGACGGTCGGCACGCTCGCGTTCATGTCGCCGGAGCAGGCGCGCGGGACCGAGAAGATCACGGCGGCGAGCGACGTGTTCTCGTTGGGTGCGCTGCTGGTGTACGCGGCGACGGGCACGCCGCCGTTCGGCAACGACCAGGAGAGCACCACCCACCGGATCCTGACCGCGGAACCGGATCTGAGCGGGCTCGCGGGCTGGGACAGCACGCTCACGGCGCTGATCCGTCGGTGCCTCGACAAGGATCCCGCCGAACGGCCGTCGCTCCAGGAGATCATCGACGGGTGCGCGCCCTTCGCCGGTACCGCACCGGAATGGGTTCGCGAGCGGGCGGCGGAGCGCAGCAAGGCGTTGAAGGCCGCGCAGGTACGAGAACCCGCGGTTCCCCTGTGGCAGCAGGCCAGGGCGCGGTGGACCGCGCTCGCCGCGGTCGTCGCGCTGCTGGCGTTCGTCCTCGTGCCGGTCTTCCCCTGGGGGCCGGACGGCGGTGCGACCGCGGCGACGCTGCCCACGTGCGAGGCGACGCCGGACCAGACGTTGAGCGTGGGCGTGTCCGCGGACAAGAGCGAGCTGTTCAAGGAGATCGCCGCCGAGTACGGCACGCGGTCCGCCGACGGGCACTGCGTCCAGGTCTCGGTCACCGAGCTGAACTCCGGTGCCGCCGCGAACACGCTGGCGCGCGGGTGGACCGAGTCGGACGGTCCTCGTCCGGACGTCTGGTCGCCGGCGTCCAGCGAGTGGCTGGACATCGCCCGCGACCGCGCCACCGGCAACGCGAACGCCATGGCCGTGCTGCCGGCGAAGACGCGCGGAGCGGTCGTCACGTCCCCCGTGGTGATCGCCATGCCGAAACCCATGGCGGAGGCGCTCGGCTGGCCGCGCACGAAGGAGGTCAGCTGGCGGACGCTCGCGGACCTCGCGACCGACGCGCAGGGCTGGGGCAGGTACCAGAAGGACTGGGGGCCTTTCCGGCTCGGCAAGACGAACCCCAACTACTCGACCTCCGGTCTCAACGCGACCATCGGCGCCTTCCACGCGTTCCGCGCCAACACCGACTCGTCCGGACCGCTCAAGGACAGCGACGTCGACGACCCGGCCGCGCAGAAGTTCGTGCAGGACATCGAGCAGTCGATCGTGCACTACGGCGAGACGAGCCTGCATTTCCTGCGCAACCTCCGCACCGCGGAACGCAAGGGGCAGGTGCTCTCCTACATCTCGGCGCTCACCGTGGACGAGAGCTCGATGCTCGCCTACAACGCCGGCTACCCGAGCGGCGCACTGTCCACAGAGGACCCGCGTGAGGCCGAGCCCGCCACCAAGCTCGTCGCGATGTACCCCAAGGAAGGCACGATCTTCCACGACCACCCGTACATCGAGCTCACCTGGCCGGGAGCACCGAAGGCGAAGCGGGACGTGAGCGAGGACTTCCTGCGCCACCTGCTCTCCCCGAAGGTGCAGAAGCGGTTCGGGCAGCTGGGTTTCCGCGCTCCCTCGCACGCGTCCGGCGAGCTCGCCACCGACGACAACGGCGTCTCCCCCGCGTTCGGGGTGAAGGAGATGCAGACGCCCTCCGCGCGCACGCTGGACAAGGTGCTGACCGCGTGGAGCGCCGTGCGCAAACCCGCGAACGTCCTGTTCGTCGTCGACACCTCCGGCTCGATGAAGGCCGGGGTGACCGCCAACGAGGTCGAGAAGCAGAGCTGTGAACCCGAGCTGATGAAACGGGATCCGGCCACCCAGTACTGTCCCTCCAAGATCGAGCTGATCAAGAAGTACCGCGGCGAGATCGTCAACGGGTTCACCGACTCCGACCGCCTCGGACTGTGGAACTTCTCCACCGCGGGCGCCGCCGGAACGGGCCCGGGCTGCCGCGGTGACCACTGTGAACTGCTCGCGGCCGGCCCGCTCAGCGAGGTCAAGCGCCAGGAGATCGCGGACAAGATCAGGGCGCTGCCGGCGGAAGGCGGGACCGGCTTGTTCGACACGGTCGACCAGGCCGTGACGACCATGCGGCAGAACCTCGACAGGAAGGCGATCAACGCCGTCGTGCTGCTCACCGACGGCCGCAACGACAAGAGCACCGGCCTGAACCTCGACCAGCTGCTCGACCGCATCAAGATCACCGCGGACGCCGAACCGGTGCGGGTCTTCACGATCGCCTACGGGTTCGCGTCCGACGAGGACGCCAGAGGACGCGACGAGCTCAGGAAGATCGCCGAGGCGACCGCGGCGGGAGCCTACGAGGCCAAGGATCCCGGCACGATCGCGGACGACCTGGTAGCGGCGATCACGTCGAACTTCTGATCACCGGGGCGGGCGCTTGTCCCGCTGCACTCCGCAGACGAGAGCGGCCAGCAGAACCAGCAGCACTTCGACCGCCCGGACGGACAACAACGACGTCTCCACCGAGATGTGCATCGGACTCCCTCTCCACCGAACACTGTTGGTACGACGATGACGTCCGCGGATCCGGCCGTCATCCTCCTGTTCAGGAGGGCCGCGCGAGGACGTTGCCCTGCCCTGGGCCGTGTGCTGCAATGAGACGATCTCCAGGGGGTGGCGTGCACTTCAACGACGAGGTGAACTGGCCAGAAGTGTTTCGGGGGTACATCTCCCGCCCGAGCCTCGCCGACCCGCACAACCCGAAGCGGTCGGTCTACCTCGCCACGATGTCGTTCCTCGAAGGCGGCCTCAGGGAGATCGACGACCAGCTCGCCGGCCGCAGCGCGCGCAGCCGTGACGAGCTGGTGAGCGCCCGGCTGACGCGGGACATCGTGGTGCGCCGGGCAGCCGGGGTCGCGGCCGAGCTGCCGGAGGTCGTGCACGTCGGAGAAGGGGCGTTCCGCGATCGGTGGCCGGGCAACGGCGGCATGGCGAACTACTTCATGTGCCTCATCAAGTACACGTGCACCGCGCCGCGCTGGGGTCTGTTCCTCGACTACGGCCCGCGCCGGGCACTCGCCGAGCTGCCCGCGGTGCACGACGGCCGGCTCGAGCTCACCGAGCTCATCTCGAAGATCGCCACGCACGACCTGCGGATGCGCATCCGGCTGGCGAGGTACTGGCTGTTCCAGCTCTCGCTGACCATCGACGCCAAGTGGCAGGCCGTCGCCACCACCGCGTACCGCGAGCTGCTCGACGCGTACTCGACGCGGTGGGCGCCGGTGTACGAGCGGGGTCTGCACCTGCTCGGGGTGCGGTTCCGGCCCGGTGTCACCCCGGCGAAGCTCAGCATGATGGTGTCCGCGCAGACGGCCGGCTTCGCGCAGCACATCGCGGCCACCGGCGACAACACGACGGACAACCGCGACCTGTTCGTGGCATCCGTCCAAGCGCTGATCTACGCCGCGCTCGACCCCGGCGACGGGCGGTGTGTCGCGGAGGCGCTGCGCGGGATCCTGCACGACCGGTAGCCGCGTTTGCGTCCGGCGGCGTCTGCCGCCAGAGTTTGCGGTCATGAACGAGGTTCTGCTGCACAGGATCGCGACGACATTCGACCACTACGACGTCAACGGCAACGGCGTCATCGAGCTCGCGGACCTCTACGCGCTCGCCAACCGGTTGCTGCGGGCGTTCGGCGAGCCCGCGTCCTCGGAGCGCGGGCGGGAGCTGATCGAGACGAGCGACCGGTTCTGGGAGACGCTGGTCGAGCACTGCGACGCCGACCGGGACGGCCGGATCACGCTCGACGAGTACCGGGCGGCGATGCTGGCGACCTTCGTCGACGTGGACGAGTTCGACGACATGTTCCTGGAGGTGTCCGAGTCGTTGCTGGCGCTCGCGGACACGAACGGCGACGGGCGGGTCGAGGCGGCCGAGTTCCAGGTGCTGCTGCAGGCGCGCGGGCTGTCCGAGGCGGAGTGCAGGACCGCGTTCGAGCACGTGGACACCGACGGCGACGGCTCGATCAGCCTGCAGGAGTACGTGGACGCGGTGTACGACTACTACACGAACCCGACCGAGGACACGCCCGGCAGCTGGCTGTACCCGCGGTCGATGCAGGCGGCCTGACCCCGCCGGCGGCGAGCCCCGGCGGGTATCTGATCTGGAGGACGCCTGATGCCGAACACCGACGACCTGCAGGCACGGTTTCGTGCCGTGGACACCACCGCGATCTGCGACGCGGACCGGACCACGCGGGTCATGGACAGCGGGATTCGCGCCCGGTCGGCGGCGAACCGGATCTTCGGCCCGGCGTTCACCGTGCGGTGCCGGGAGGACTTCCTGGCGGTGCTGCGGGCGGTCGAGACGGCCGAGCCCGGTGCGGTGATCGTGGTCGACGGCGGTGGACGGGAGACCGCGCTCGGAGGCGAGATGTTCGCGCGTGCGGCGTTGGTGCGCGGGTTGGGCGGTGTGGTGGTGGACGGTGGCTACCGCGACATGGCGTACGTGTCGACGTGCGAGCTCCCTGTCTACAGCCGGTTCGTGACGCCGCGCGCGGGCACGGCGTCGCAGCTCGGCGAGCTTCAGGTGCCGGTGACGTGCGGTGGCGTCGTGGTGAGTCCGGGCGACCTGGTCCTCGCTGACGACGAAGGCCTTGTCGTGCTGGACCCGCTGCGTGCCGGCGAGGTCCTGGACGCCGCGCTGGCCGTCAAGAACACCGAGCACCGGGTGATCGAGCTGCTCGACGGCGGTAAGACGCTGAGCGACGCGTTCAACGTCACCGAGCACGTCGAGGCTCTCCACCGCGGCGAGCAGTCGGTGTTGCGCGCTGTCTAAGC
>NZ_JYJG01000321.1 GCF_000955955.1 Lentzea aerocolonigenes | reverse complement strand
TCTAAGCACCTGGCCAGAAGTCTTGTCCGAAACTCAGGGGCTCGTTGGGGCCGAGAGCATCTGCAAGTACCACCAACTCTTGATCGAATCGCCGTTTTCCGCACCCAACCTGTTCGCCGGCCGCCCCGGACGCGATCCCTACCTGTTGGTAGTAGGAAAGTGGGTCTTGATGTTGAGTTGGTGGTGAGCCTTTTCCATCCTGTTCGGACTGGCCTGTCCGCCTGGACCGGGTGATCTTGAGTTGGGTGTAGAAAAGTGCTGATTTGGGCGCCCAGTGATCACTCCACCTGCAACCATCTGCGTCCGGCGCCGGCGTGTCGTACTGCGACACGCGGTGAGAGCGATCCCAGGAGCCATTGAACGGGCACTGTTCGGATGTCCATCGAGCGGGCCATTCCGAACTGCGGGATCAGGATGGAAAAGGCTCGGTACTTGCATACGCCATCAGAGCCAGGCACGCGTCCACCGGGCGGGTAACGGACAGGACTTCCGGCAA
>NZ_JYJG01000320.1 GCF_000955955.1 Lentzea aerocolonigenes | reverse complement strand
GACAGGACTTCCGGCAACGTGCTTAGATCTCGGCGGCGACTCTCCGGGCACGGTCCAGCTCCCGCTGATAACGGCCGGGGTTGCGCGCGACCAGTTCCTCGTGCAGCACAAGGGACTCGGCGATCGCGGCCTCGGCCTCTGCGCGTTCTGCCCGCAGCACACGGATGAGCGCGTGGTCCGTCAAAGCATCGGCGAGCAGGTAGGCGTACTCGTACGGGTCGCCGGCGTACCACCCGCGGTACTCGGCGACGGACTGCAGCGACGCCTCCAGCGCCACGTCGTACTGTTGCAAGTGGACAGACGCCAGCGCGAAGGTGTTGCGCGCCATGGCCTTGTCCTCGGCGTCGTCGTAGAGCTCCAGCCCCTTGGCGGCCGCCTCGGCTGCTTCGGCGTGGGCACGATGTGAGATCAGGGCGCTGGCCCGGTTGGTCCACGCCCGCGCGAGCAGCTCGCGATCGTCGTGCCTGGTGGCGAGCGCGATGGCCTCGTCGCTGGCGGCGAAGCACTCGTCGAGCCGGTCGAGGTCGTCGAACCGGCAGGAGAGGCTGCAGAGCGCGGCGGCGAGACGGAGCTCCATCTTCTTGATGGTCTCCTCCCGCTCCGTCGCCGCCGCCAGTGCGCGGTAGCGGTCGACCGACTCCTGGTGCGCCGGCAGCGAGTCCTCGTCGAACCCCAGGTCGTGCAGCCGGATGCCGTGGTTGGTCAACGCCCCGGCCAGGTTGCTGAGGTACGTCCAGTCGCGTGTCTTCTCCGCGGGCCGCCGCAGCGTCTCCACCGCGGCGGCGTGGGACGCGCGAGCCTCGTCGATCCGGCCGACGCGCTGCTGCAGGAGGCTGAGCGCGTCGAAGACGTCGTAACCCGTGGAGAACGTGTCCCGATGCTGCCAGAACGCCGCGGCCTCCGCGGCCGCGTCGATCGCCTTCTCGTACTCGCCGATCGCCTTCAACCGCCGTGCGTACTCGGACAGCCCGTGGGCCAGGGGATACCCCTCCGGCGGTCCGTTCTTGACCTTCTTCTGCCCGCGGGCGAACTCGACCGCTTCGGCCGCGGCGCGGGCGGCGTCCTCGTGCCTGCCCAGCTTGCCGAGCAGGCTGATCAGCGACGACCAGGTCCCGTTGGCGACCTCCAGGTCGTAGCCGCCCGGTCTGGCCAGTTCGAGGGCGACCGCGTGCTCCTCCTCGGCGACCGGCAACGCCTCCTCGTACCGCTCCAGTGCGACGAGACTCTTGCGCAGGGAGTCCAGTGTCCGCCGCAGGGTCACCCGGTCGGCATCGTGCCGGACGAACTCCAGAGCCTCCTGGAACATGCGCACGGCCAGGCCGTGCCAGCCCGCGTCCTGGAAGGTGTCCGCGAGGATCCTCAGCGTGGACGGCAAGGCGTCGCGCGACGGCCACGTCTCCCGCGGCGTGTCCCGCAGCTCCTCGACGACCGGGAACTGGATCCGGATGATCTTGTACGGATCCGGGTAGATGTCCACCGACGGCTGCTGCCACGTCTCTTCGCGCTGTACTCGCTCGATCACGGGCGAGTAGATATCACGCGGTGCGCACCTCGGGGACGATCTTGGACACTTCCGTCTCCGATGCGGCGGAAGCGAGCCGCTCGGCCATGGTGCCACCCGCGGGAGTGCCTGCGGGCGAAGGCATCTTGCCGAGCAGGTACCCGGCGTGGCTCACCCCGAGCAGCACCAGGAACGCGTCGGAGAACGCGGGCAGCCCGGCGATGCCGGCCGGGTTGTTCACGGCCTTGAGCGCCGAGACCGCCTGCGCGACGTAGAGGACCACCAGCAGCACGGTGACGACGAAGTTCTGGAACTTGGCCAGGTCGACGGACCTGCCCGCCGACGCGCCCTCCTCGACGGTCAACATCTCCCACAGCTTCCCGCCTTCCTTCCCCACGGGGTAGGCGGCCACCGCCTCTGGCCGGTTCGTGCTCTTCACGACCTTCACGGCCGCCGCCACGACCGCGGACGCGAGCGAGATGCCGAGCAACCGCAGCACCTGTTCCGGGATCTGGAAACCGGCCACGTCGACCTGCCCGGCCGCGAACCGCCCGAACGCCATGCCCGCGATCAGCGACAGCAGCACGACCGTCCACAACATCACCTGCAGGCGGCTCAGGCTGTACCGGCCGCGCGCGTCCCGCAGCACGCTCTGCGCGCCCAGCCTGCTCGGAATCACCACCGCGAGCAGCACGATGACGAGTGCGGACACGAGCCAAGCCCAGAACGTGGTCGCCATGGTGGTCTCCTCGTTACGCCGTTCGGACGCTGTGGCCCGTACGTCGTCGCAAGGCGACCAGGCGTTATCACACCGCGTAACGATTTGGGGGTCGATCTACCAGTCGACGACGACGCCGGCCCGTTCCGCAGGGGTGCACTTCGCGAAGTAGAGCTTCTGGCCCTCGACGTAACGGCGGTTGCGCGGATCGTCCGGATCGGACGGACTGCCGTCGCGCTTCGCCATGCGCGCCACCGACACCGCGAACTCGACGGACAGGAACACCGAGAAGTCCCAGTGCTCCACGAGCTCGTCGCGGTGCAGGAAGATCCCGTCCACCAGCAGGATCGCTTCCGGCGACGCGGTCTCGTACGGCGCGTCCACGTACTCGTCGGTCGCCAGGTCGTGGCTCGCGCGGCGGAACGGCTTCCCGGCGGCGAACGGCACGAGCAGTCGTTCGGCGAACCGCTCGTGGTCGAAGCTGTCGAGGAAGAAGCCTTCTGGCGACGTCCGGCCACGGTGCCAGCGCACCGCACGCGGGTGGTGGAAGTCGTCCACGGACGCCCGCACCACCTCACGCCCCCGCGTGCGCAGCACCACGGCCAGTTCGTCGCAGAACGTCGTCTTGCCCGCGCCGTCCACCCCGTCGACCGCGACCAGCCCGGAAGCAGGCAGCAGGTCGGCGACTTCTTCAAGCACCCCAGTCACGCCGCGACGATCTCACACCCCGTGACCGCGATAGGCCCTATCGGATGAGACCTGGGTCTCCCCGGCCTCAAGAACGCGTAAAAGCCGCCGCCAACGCCGTAAGGACGCTGTCAGGCACCGCCTGATCAGGCATTTCGTGTTGCACGCTGCCGGGCGTCATCAAGAAAACCTGTCGTTGAAGGGAGCGGCGTCATGGCCGACCTGGCCTACGCGTTGCTGCTGATCGGGAGTTTCGTCGTGCTGGGCTTGACGGTGCGCGGACTGGAGAAGTTGTGAGCACGGGACTTGTCGCGAACGCCGTCGCCGGCGTGATCGCGCTCGGGCTGATCGTCTACCTGTTCATCGCACTCATCAGGCCGGAGAAGTTCTGATGTCACCTCTCGTGGCCGGCCTGCTGCAGGTCGGCATCCTCGTCGCGGCCCTGGCGGTCGTGTACCGGCCCCTCGGCGACCACATGGCTCGGGTGTTCCAGAACAAGGGGCACTCGAAGGTCGAACTGGCCATCTACCGGTTCGCGCGCATCGACCCGAACGCCGAGCAGAAGTGGAGCACCTACGCGTACGGCGTGCTCGGCTTCTCCTTCGTGAGCGTCGTGTTCCTGTACGTCATCCAGCGGGCGCAAAGCTGGTTACCTTTCGACTTCGGCCGCGGGAACGTAGCGCCCGGCATGGCGTTCAACACGGCGATCAGCTTCGTGACCAACACGAACTGGCAGTCGTACGTGCCGGAAGCCGTGATGGGCCACGCGGTCCAGATGATCGGCCTGACCGTGCAGAACTTCGTGTCGGCGGCCGTCGGGCTCGCGGTGGCGGTGGCGTTGATCCGCGGGTTCGTCCGGCACCAGACCGACCGGCTCGGCAACTTCTGGGTCGACCTCACCCGCGGCACCATCCGCATCCTGCTGCCGATCGCGTTCGTGTTCGCACTCGTCCTCATCGCATTCGGCGTCACGATGTCGCTCAAGTCCGGTGTGGACGTCGACGGTCAGACGATCGCCAACGCACCCGTTGCCGGCCAAGAGGCCATCAAGGAGCTCGGCACCAACGGCGGCGGCGTCCTCAACGCCAACTCGGCGCACCCGTTCGAGAACCCAGGTGAGTGGACCAACCTCATCCAGATCTTCCTGATCCTGGTGATCCCGGTCGCGCTCACCCGCACGTTCGGCCGGCTCGTCGGCCAGCACAAGCAGGGGTACGTGCTGCTGAGCGTCATGGGCGTCATCTGGGCCGCGATGCTCGCGGTGATCTGGGGCGCGGAAGCCGGTGGGCTCAGGCCGTTGGAGGGCAAGGAGCTCCGTCTCGGCATCCCCGGCAGCGCGATCTTCGCCGACTCCACGACCGGCACGTCGACCGGCGCGACCAACTCGCTGCACGACAGCTACTCCGGCCTCGGTGGCGGCGGCACGTTGCTGAACATGCTGTTCGGCGAGATGACGCCCGGCGGTGTCGGCACCGGCCTCTACAGCATCCTGGTGATGGCGATCATCGCGATGTTCCTGGCGGGCCTGATGGTCGGCCGCACGCCGGAGTACCTGGGCAAGAAGCTGGGCCGCAAGGAGGTCACGGCCGCCGCGGTCTCGATCCTCGCGATGCCGACGGTGCTGCTGATCGGTGCGGGAATCGCGGCGATCCTGCCGAGCACGCAAGGCGCCCTCAACAACCCCGGCGCGCACGGGCTGTCCGAGATCCTCTACGCCTACGCGTCGGCGTCGAACAACAACGGCAGTGCGTTCGCCGGCATCACGGTCACGAACGACTGGTTCCAGTCGTCACTGGGCCTGTGCATGCTGTTCGGCCGGTTCATCCCGATCATCGCGGTGCTGGCGCTCGCCGGATCCCTTGCCGCGCAGAAGAAGGTGCCGGTCACCTCGGGCACGCTGCCCACCACCGGGCCGCTCTTCGCGACCCTGCTCACCGGCTCGATCGTCCTGGTCGCCGCGCTGACGTTCGTTCCCGCTCTCGCTCTCGGCCCCATCGCGGAGGCACTGCAGTGACCACCACACCGAGCAAACCGGGCATCGTCACCGCGATCCCGGACGCTCTCAGGAAGCTCCACCCGCGCCACCAGCTGCGCAGCCCGGTCATGTTCGTCGTCTGGGTGGGGTCGTTGCTGGTCACCGTGTTCGCGGCGACCGACCCGAGCGTGTTCACCGTCGCGGTCGCGCTGTGGCTGTGGTTCACCGTGCTCTTCGCGAACCTGGCGGAGGCCGTCGCGGAGGGCCGCGGCAAGGCCCAGGCCGACTCGTTGCGCAAGACCAAGAAGGACGCCGTCGCCAGGCTCGTGAACGGTGCCGTCGTCGCAGGAACAGAGCTGAAGGTCGGCGACCTGGTGGTCGTCGAGGCCGGTGAGGTCATCCCCGGCGACGGCGACGTCGTCGAGGGCATCGCCACCGTCGACGAGTCGGCGATCACCGGCGAGTCCGCACCCGTCATCCGCGAGTCGGGTGGCGACCGGTGTGCGGTCACCGGCGGCACGACGGTGCTGTCCGACCGGATCGTCGTGAGGATCACGACCAGGCCAGGCGAGTCCTTTGTGGACCGCATGATCGCGTTGGTCGAAGGCGCCGAACGGCAGAAGACGCCCAACGAGATCGCGCTGACGATCCTGCTCTCCACGCTGACGATCATCTTCGTGCTCGCGGTCGTGGCGCTGCAGCCGTTCGCGATCTACTCGGGCGGCGAGCAGTCCGTGGTCGTGCTGACGGCGTTGCTGGTCTGCCTGATCCCGACGACGATCGGCGCACTGCTGAGCGCCATCGGCATCGCGGGCATGGACCGGCTGGTGCAGCGCAACGTCCTCGCGACCTCGGGCAAGGCCGTCGAGGCCGCCGGTGACATCGACACGCTGCTGCTCGACAAGACCGGCACGATCACCTGGGGAAACCGGCGCGCGACCGAGTTCATCCCGGTCGGCCGGACGTCCGAGGAGACGCTCGTCGCGGCGGCCCGGCTCGCGAGCCTCGCGGACGACACCCCTGAGGGCCGCAGCATCCTGGAGCTCGCGGGCGGTCAACCCGCGAACTACCACGAGAAGACCGGCGAGTTCATCCCGTTCACCGCGCAGACCCGCATGTCCGGCGTCGACCTCGGCGACCGCAGCATCCGCAAGGGCGCGGCGTCCGCGTTCGAGCTGACCGACACGGCTCGCGAGATCGTCGACGAGATCAGCGCACAGGGCGGCACCCCGCTGGTCGTCGCGGAGAACGGACAGGTCCTCGGGATCATCCGGCTGAGCGACGTGGTGAAGCCCGGCATGAAGGAACGCTTCGCCGAGCTGCGCGCGATGGGCATCCGCACGGTCATGGTCACCGGCGACAACCCGTTGACCGCCAAGGCGATCGCGGAGGAGGCGGGCGTCGACGACTTCCTCGCCGAGGCCAAGCCCGAGGACAAGATGGCCCTGATCCGCAAGGAGCAGGAGGGCGGCCGGCTGGTCGCGATGACCGGTGACGGCACGAACGACGCCCCGGCGCTCGCCCAGGCGGACGTCGGCGTCGCGATGAACACCGGCACGTCGGCCGCGAAGGAGGCCGGCAACATGGTCGACCTCGACTCGGACCCGACCAAGCTGATCGAGATCGTGGAGATCGGCAAGCAGCTGCTGATCACGCGTGGTGCGCTGACGACGTTCTCCGTGGCGAACGACCTGGCGAAGTACTTCGCGATCCTGCCGGCGATGTTCGCGGCGATCTACCCGGCGCTGGACAAGCTCAACATCATGCGCCTGGCCACGCCGCAGTCCGCGATCCTGTCCGCGGTGATCTTCAACGCGCTGATCATCGTGGCGCTGATCCCGTTGGCTTTGAAGGGTGTCCGGTACCGGCCGTCCAGCGCGTCCGCCTTGCTGCGGCGCAACCTGCTGATCTACGGCCTCGGCGGTGTCGTCACGCCGTTCGCCGGGATCTGGCTGATCGACCTGCTCGTGCGACTCATCCCCGGGATTGGCTGACATGGAGAACTTTCTGAAGCAGTCGTGGGCGGGTCTGCGGATCCTGCTCGCCCTCACCGTGCTCCTCGGGGTGCTGTACCCCTTGTCCGTGTGGGGTGTCTCGCGGCTGCCCGGCCTGCACGCCAACGCGGAGGCGACCGACACCGCACTCGTCGCGGTCGTGCGCGAAGGCGACAAGTACTTCGTGCCGCGCCCGTCCGCCGCGACGCTGCCCGCGTCCGGTGGTTCGAACAAGGGCGAGCTCAACGAGGACTACACCAAGGTGATCGCCGAGCGTCGTGCTCAGATCGCCCAGCGGGAAGGCGTCTCCGAGGACCAGGTGCCGCAGGACGCCGTCACGGCCTCGGCTTCCGGCCTCGACCCGCACATCAGCCCGGAGTACGCGGCGTTGCAGGTGCCCCGTGTGGCGCGCGCGTCCGGGCTGTCCGTGGAGAAGGTCCGGGAGTTGGTCGCCTCCAACACTCACGGCACCTTCACCACCACCGTCAACGTGACTGCGCTGAACCGTGCCATCGACAGCGCATCCAGTTGACGGTCGCCGGGGAGAGCTGAGGATCTACCTCGGCGCCGCTCCCGGCGCCGGCAAGAACTTCGCCATGCTCGGCGAGGCACACCGGCGCCGGGAGCGCGGCACCGAAGTGGTCGTGGGGCTCGTCGAGACCCACGACCAGGTTGAGATCCGCGCGAGTCAGCACGGTTCGTTCGTCGAGCTGCGGATCGTGGACCACGGTCCCGCACTGCCCAAGAAGGCCGTGGGCGAGATCTTCGCCCGGCTGAGCGTCGCGAAGGGCTGCACCGCCGCCGTGGGCGGTGAGATCAGCGCAGAGGACACACCGGGCGGCGGGCTCACCATCGTGATCTCACTACCCGCCTACGAGGAGACATCTCCATGACGTCAGTACTGGTGGTCGATGACGAACCGCAGATCGTCCGCGCGTTGAGGATCAACCTCAGCGCGCGCGGCTACGACGTGATGACGGCCTACGACGGCAAATCCGCCCTCGGCGTGGCCGTGGAAGGCAAGCCCGACGTCGTCGTGCTGGACTTGGGCCTCCCGGACATCGACGGCGTGGACGTGATCGCGGGCCTGCGCGGCTGGTCGACCATCCCGATCATCGTCCTCTCCGCCCGAACGGACTCCGCGGCCAAAGTGGAGGCCCTGGACGCGGGCGCCGACGACTACGTCACCAAGCCGTTCGGCATGGACGAACTCCTGGCCCGCCTGCGGGCGGCCGTGCGCCGAGGTCTGGCCCGCGACGGGGGAGACCCGGTGGTCGAAACCTCGTCGTTCATCGTCGATCTGGCCGTGAAGAAGGTGCGCCGCGACGGCCGCGAAATCCACCTGACCCCGACCGAGTGGGGCCTGGTCGAGATCCTGGCCCGCAACCCAGGCCGCCTCGTCTCCCAGAAGCAGCTGCTGCAGGAGGTCTGGGGACCGATGCACGTCAACGAGTCCCAGTACCTCCGCGTCTACTTCGCCCAGCTCCGCCGCAAACTGGAAGCCGACCCGGCCCACCCCCGGCACCTGATCACCGAGCCGGGCATGGGTTACCGCCTGGAGCTATGACCTGGGCCACCGCGCTCGTCAGGATCGCGTCAAGGTGGGCCTCCCGCGTGTCAGGGTCTCGTCCGAGGCCTGGGAAAGCTCGATCGGCAGGCGTGCACTTGATCCATGACACTCGCGGAGTTGCTGCCCAGCATCGGATGCGCCACCGAGCCGGTGCTGGAAGAGGGCCTGTGGCCGGACGGAACCCACCTGTCCGGCGCGGACCTCGTCATCGGTGGAATCCCGGTCACGCGTCTCGCCGCCCAGTTCGGCACACCGTGCCAGGTCCTGGACGTCGAAACGGTTCGACGCCGCGCCCGGTCGTTCGTCGAAACGCTTCCGGACGCCGAGGTCGTGTTCGCGGGCAAGTCGCTGCCCTGCCCCGAGGTCTACCGCTGGATGGCGGCTGAGGGTTTGTCGTTGGACGTGTCCTCAGCGGGTGAGCTCGCCCTCGCGAAAGCCGCCGGGTTCCCCGCCTCGCGAATCGTCATGCACGGCAACGTGAAGACCGCCGAGGACCTCAAAGCAGCCCTGGCGTACGGCGTCTCGCGGATCGTCGTCGACTCGCTGGACGAGATCGCCCAGCTCGGCGCACTGGCCCGCCACGGCCAGCAGGTCATGATCCGCGTGACGCCCGGCGTGGACGCCCACACCCACGCCGCCATCGCAACCGGCGTGGAAGACCAGAAGTTCGGCTTCTCGCTGGCTTCCGGCGCGGCCCTGGAGGCGATTCTGCGAGTGGTCGAGCAGCCTTCGCTTCGGCTGACCGGCCTGCACTGCCACATCGGCTCCCAGGTCCGCCACGTCGCGTCCTACGAGGAAGCCGTCCGCCGCATGGTGAGCCTGATCGCCTCCTGTGGCGTCCGCATCGAGCAGCTCGACCTCGGTGGCGGCTTCTGCGCCCCCTATCTGCCCGGCGAGTCCTCGTTCGACCTCTTCGGCTTCGCTCAACGACTTCGTGGCACCCTCAACTACGAGTGCGCGCTACACCGCGTGCCAGTCCCACGTGTTCTGATCGAGCCGGGCCGATCGATCGTCGCGAACGCCGGAGTGACCCTGTACCGGGTCTGCGCGGTCAAGCGCGGCGCCCGGACCTTCGTGGCCGTGGACGGCGGTATGAGCGACAACCCACGGCCTGCGTTGTACGGCGCCAAGTACGTCGTCCGCCTGGTGGGCCGAGGCGGCAAACCGCAGCCGGTGACCGTGGTGGGCAGGCACTGCGAGGCAGGCGACGTACTGGCCGAGGACGTGCCGCTACCGTCCGACGTGCACGCGGGCGACCTCCTGGCCGTACCTGTGACAGGCGCGTACCACCACGCCCTGGCCTCGAACTACAACCAGGTCTGCCGCCCACCCGTCATCGCCGTGAACAACGGCGTTGCCCGGCCCGTCGTGCGCCGCGAAACCGAGGAGGACCTGCTGCGCCGCTACGTCTGACGCTCAGCCGGCGAACACGGGGTAGTGGTCGGACAGATCGGTGTAGGTGTACTTGCGCCCCCACGAGCTGATCGACCACTCAGGACTCTTCACCCGCCGTGTCTCGTTGCGCAACACCGGTCCCTGGACCGTCAGCACGTAGTCGAGGTGCTCCGACGCGTACTGCGGCCCGTACTGGTCGCGGCAGATGCTGTTGTCCGCGCAGTCCCACGAGAACGGATGCCCGCCGATCTCGGGAGAAGCAGCCCCCAGTTCGGCGACCATCCGCGGGAACTCGTCAGAAGCCTTCACGACGTTCATGTCGCCCGCCACGTACACCGGCTCGGACGCGGGGATGTTGCGAGCGGCCAGGAACGACCTGATCTCGGCACGCTGCGTCGCCCGGTACCCGGCGGGAGCCGAAGTGCAGGCCGAGTCCTCCGCCTGCATGTGGGTGCCGATCACGTGGATCGGCCCGGACGGCGCGTCGATCCGCACGTACGCGAACCCCTTGTTGGAGAACCAGTCCGCGCCGCACGCGTCGTGGTAGACGTGCTGCACCCGAGTCGTGATCGGCCACCGGCTCAGCACCGCGACCCCGCCGTCCTCCGGCGTCGACGAACTGTAGGCGCCCGAGGTCTGGTCCCACCCGGCGGTGCTGCGGCCCAGCACCGGCGTCTGGTTCGGATAGGTGTCGCGGAGGTTCGCCAGCAACCGGTCCGAGGCGGCGTTGTCGAAGGCCTCGTTCAGCACCACGACGTCCTGGCCGGCGAACACCCCGGTGCTGTCGATCAGGTCGGCGCGCTGAAGCTGTCCCCAGTTCGGATACAGGTTCCGCGACAGCATGAACACGTTGTAGGTGGCGATCTTCGGAGCGGCCGGGGCGGCGACCGCGGGGGCGGCCGAGATCGTCAGCACGACGGCGGCGGCGAGCGTGATCAGGCGCATGAGCCCCGATGGTGAAGGACATGAATGTCTTTCACAACCGCTGGGGCATGGCCCGATGGTGTCGTATCGATCAAGTGTCGATGAACCTCAGCGCAGGCGGTCCAGGTCCGCACCTGACTTGTCGACCAGCGCGCGCATCGCCTCGTAGGCCGCTTCCGGGTCACGCGCCGCGATCGCGTCCAGCACCGCGCGATGTGACGGCACCGGGTCGTCGTCCACGTTGCCGTGCACGAGCTTGTCCCGCTCGGCGAGCCCGATCGCGATGATCCGCTCGACCTGCGTCAGGAACGCGTTGTGCGTCGCCGCCATGAGCAGCCGGTGGAACTCCAGGTCCGCCCGGACGGTCGCGGCCAGGTCGCGCGCCGACGCCATCCGCTCCACGGCCCCGCCCAGAGCCTCGATGTCCGCGTCCGACGCGCGCTCGGCGGCCAGGCGAGCCGCGGCCGGTTCGACGATCACCCGCATCTCGGTCAGCTCGTCGAACAGGCCGTGGTCGGCGCCGGCCTCCGTCTGCCAGCGCATCACATCGGTGTCCAGCAGGTTCCACGACGAGCGTGGCTGCACGAACGTTCCGCGCTTCTGCCGCGCGTCGATGATGCCCTTGGCGGACAACACCTTCAGGGCCTCGCGCAACGCCGTCAGCGACACGTCGAGCTCCTCGCGCAACGCCGGGAGATCGAGGGTGTCGCCCTCGCCGATCTCGCCGGCGAGGATCCGGCCCGCCAGTGCCTCGACGGTCTGGCCGTGCACGCCCCGCAGCCGCTTCTCGCTCATGGGGCCAGATCATACGGCACATCATAAATTATGAATTATTCTTGACTTGATCATGGTCGCGGCGCAGTCTGTCCGCCATGGACAGGCGTCACTTCCTCCGCGTCACCGCCGCCGCGGGCGCTGGTTTGCTGGTCAGCGGCACAGCATCCTGCGCCACGTCGGCGTCTTCCGGCCCGGTCGCCCAGACCGCGGGCACGGCCACGATCCAGTCGAACCTCTCGGCGCCCGCGGCTAAAGCGGCGATCGACGCACTGGTGAAGGCGTTCAACGACAGGAAGGGCTCGCAGGTCTCGGTCAACACCGTGGCCTCGGAGACCTTCCGCACCCAGCTGCCGAGCTACCTCACCTCGGCCAACCCGCCCGACCTCTTCACCTGGTACCCCGGCGCACTGCTCACCGGGTACGAGAAGAAGGGCCTGCTGCTCGACGTCAGCGACGTCTGGCAGACCATGGGCGACTACCCGCAGGCGTTCAAGACGTTGAGCGGCAAGGTGTTCGTGCCGACCACCACCTATTGGTGGTCGTTCTTCTACCGCAAGTCGAACTTCGCCAGGTGGGGTGTCACCCCGCCGAACAACTGGACCGAGTTCGTCGAGCTGTGCAAGACGCTGCAGGGCAAGGGCGTCATCCCGCTCGGCATGGGCGCGGGCTCCGACTCGCCGTGGACCGCGTCCGCCTGGTTCGACTACTTCAACATCCGGATCAACGGCGCGCCGTTCCACCGCGAGCTGCTCGCGGGCAGGCAGCGGTTCGACGACCCGAAGGTGAAGGCGATCTTCACGCCGTGGCGCGAGATCCTGCCCTACACCGACCCGAACGGCACCGCGATCGGCTTCCAGGAGGCCACGACCGCGATGCTGCAGGGCCGCACCGCCATGTTCCTCACCGGCGCCTTCTTCGCCGACGCCGCCCCGAAGGACGCGCTGGAGGACATCGACTTCTTCCGGTTCCCGATCATCGACCCGAAGGTGCCGCTGGCGGAGGAGGGCCCGACCGACGGCTTCTTCGCGAGCTCGAAGTCCCCGCACGTCAAGGAGCTCAAGGAGTTCCTGACCTACGCGGCGACGGTGGAGGGCCAGGAGGTCTACATCAAGAACTCCTCGGGCACGATCCTGCCGACCCACCCGAAGGCCAAGGACTCCGGCACCGCGCTCGTCAAGAAGGGCCGCAAGCACCTCGAGGAGGCCGCGGAGATCACCCAGTTCTTCAACCGCGACTCCAGCGACGCCCTGCAGCCCACCGCGGACGCCGCGCTGGTCAAGTTCCTGCAACAGCCCGACCAGCTGGACACGATCCTCACGACGTGGCAGAAGGCCGCCGAGCAGGTGTGGTCGAGCTGACCATGCCCAGGAGTCTCAGCAGGGTACCCCCGATCCTGCTCCTGTTCGTCCTCGTACCGTTGCTGGTGGAGGGATTCTGGGTCTTCTGGCCCGCGCTGCAGGGTTTCTGGCTCGCGCTGACGAACTGGGACGGTGTCTCGCCGCCCCAGTTCGTCGGGCTCGACAACTACGCCAGGATGATCGACGACCCGGTTTTCCACACGGCCGTCACCAACACCGCGATCTGGCTCGTGCTCTTCGGCGGGCTGTCCGCGGTCGGCGGCCTCGGGATGGCCGTGCTGCTGCAGAAGGAACGCCGCGGTGTCGGGTTCTACCGGGCGGCGCTGTTCGTGCCGGTGGTGTTCTCGCTGGTGGCGACCTCGCTGATCTGGCAGGTGCTCTACCAGCCGGGCGGGATCTTCGACAGCAGTCCGCTCGCTGACCCGGACACCGCCATCTACGCGGTGCTGGTTCCGGCGCTGTGGCGGCAGGTCGGGTACGTGATGGTGCTGTACCTGGCCGGCCTCAAGGGCATCGACCCCGGGCTGTACGAGGCGGCCACTTTGGACGGTGCCACCGCGTGGCAGAAGTTCCGGCACATCACCTGGCCGCAGCTCAGCTCGGTCAACTCGGTGGTGCTGTCGGTGATCGTGATCGACTCGCTGCGGTCGTTCGACGTGGTGTGGTCGATGACGCGCGGCGGGCCCTACCACTCGTCCGAGCTGCTCAGCACGTACATGTACTCGACCGCGTTCCAGTCGCTGAAGCTCGGTTACGCCTCCGCGCTGGCGGTCGTGATCTTCGTGCTGGCGTTCGGCGTGATCGTGACCTACCTCGTCCGCGCGTTCCGGGAGAACTGATGCGCAGCAGTACTTCTGGCCGACTCTTCCACGCCGTGGCGGGCACGATCTCCGTGCTGTGGCTGTTGCCGATCGCCGCGGTGATCATCACTGCTCTTCGCTCGTTCGACGACATCGCCGCCAACGGCTTGGCCGCTGTGCCGCAGTCCTTCACCTTCGCCGGGTTCGGCGACGCGTGGACCAACGGCGGTGCGGGCGCCATGTGGAACAGCGTGCTGGTCACGGTTCCCACGGTGTTCCTGTCGCTGGCTCTGAGCTCGGCGGCGGCTTACGCGTTGAGCCGCTTCGAGATCCCCGGCCGGCGCACGATCATCCTGCTGATGCTGGCCGGAAACCTGTTGCCACCGCAGATCCTGCTCGTGCCGGTGTCGAAGCTGACCGAGCTGCTCGGCATCTACGACACCCTGATCGCGCTGATCGTGGTGCAGGTCGGGTTCGGGCTCGGCTTCTACACGTTCGTGCTGCAGGGCTTCATGCGCGCCATGCCGAACGAGGTGCAGGAGGCGGCGACCATCGACGGTGCCGGTCCGGTGCAGATCTTCTGGCGGATCGTGCTGCCGATGACCCGGCCCGCTCTGGCCGCTCTCGCGGCTCTGGCGTTCACCTGGATCTTCAACGACCTGCTGTGGGCGATCACGGTGCTGCGGTCGTCGTCAGTCATGCCGGTGACACCGGCGTTGTTGGCGTTGCAGGGCCAATATGTCTCCAACTGGAACGTCATCGCGGCGGGCTCGGTGATCGCGGCCGTCCCAACGGTGGCGGTGTTCCTGCGGTTCCAACGGCACTTCATCTCCGGACTCGCGGTGGGAGCGGTCAAATGACCTGGACGCTGAGGATGGCCACCACCTCCTACACGGTGGCGGTCGAACCCGGTGGTCGTTGGGCCGAGCTGGTGGCGTGGGGTCCGCACGGAGTCGAGGCCGGGCCGTCACCGCTCAAGAACCTCGGCGAGATCCACTTCATCACCGAGGCCGACGCGGCACCGGTCGAGTACGTGCCGCGCGGGCAACGTCCGTTCACCGGCGCTGACCTGGAGCTTCCTGGCGATTCGTGGTTCACGTTCGACGGCTGTGCCGAATCCGGCGGGGTGCTGCGGCTGGCGTTCGCCGACGAGGTCGCCGGACTCCGCGCCGTGCTCTGCTACCGCCCTGAAACGGCCGTGGACGTGCTCAGCCGGTGGGTCGAGCTCACCAACACGTCGGACCAGGCCCTTCACCTCGATCGAATCGGCTCGGCGGGCGTGTGCCTGCCGGCCGGCAACCCACGACTGTCCTTTCTGCACGGTGAGTGGGCCCGCGAGTTCCAGCTGGATCACGTGACCCTTCCGGCGGGCGGATTCCGAATCGGCAGCTCCTACGGCGTTCCCGGGCACAATTACGCGCCCTGGTTGTCCGTGGACGACACGTGGGGCGTGTCGCTGGCGTGGTCCGGTTCCTGGGAGATCACGGCCGAGGTCGAGCCGTCCGGGCTCACGCGCGTGCGTGCCGGGATGCTCGGCCCGGTCGTGGTCCAGCCTGGGGAGACGTTCACAACGCCCGAGGTCGCGCTGGCGTACGGCGTGGACGGCCTCGCGCAGGTCTGGCACGCCTACGACCGGCTGCGTTCCAGGCCTGCTCGCAAGCCCGTCCTCTACAACTCGTGGGAGGCAACGGGCTTCGAGGTCTCGCTCCCGAAGCAACGCGAGCTGGCCGCGGTCGCCGCCGAGATCGGGGTCGAGCTGTTCGTGGTCGACGACGGCTGGTTCGTGGGCCGCCACGACGACACCGGCGGCCTCGGCGACTGGTACCCGGAGTCACCGGACTTCGGCGCGTTCGTCGACGACGTGCGGGGGATGGGCCTGGAGTTCGGGTTGTGGGTCGAACCGGAGTGCGTCAGCCCGAAGTCGCAGCTCTACGCCGAGCACCCGGACTGGGTGTATCGGCTGCCAGGTCGTGAGCCCACGCTGATCCGCAACCAGCTGCTGCTCAACCTGGGCCTGCCCGAGGTCTACGAGTTCGTGGTGTCCACTCTGGACCGGCTGCTGACCGACTACCGGATCAGCTACCTCAAGTGGGACATGAACCGCCCTGCCACCGAACGCGCGGGCTCGTTGGACAACGCCCACGTCCGCAACTACTGGCGCGTGCTCGACCATCTGCGTTCGAAACACCCGCACGTGCTGGTCGAAGGCTGCGCGGGCGGTGGTGGCCGGACCGACCTGGCGACCACTGGCCGCGTGGACGTGGTGTGGCCCAGCGACAACACCGCTCCGCTGGACCGCCTGCAGATCCAGCACGGGTTCCTGCACATGCACGCCCCGCACCTGATGTCGTCGTGGGTGACCGACGCACCCGGCATGTTCGACGTCCGCCCGCGCTCGCTGAAGTTCCGCTTCGTGCTCGCGATGGCAGGCGTGCTGGGCATCGGCGCGGACGTCCGGCACTGGTCGCAGGACGAACGCGAAGAAGCCGCCGTCCTCATCAAGCGGTACAAGGACATCCGCGAGGTCATCCACAGCGGTGAGGTGCACCTGCTGAACGACGCGATCCAGTACTCGGCTCCGGACCGCGTTGCCGTGCTGGCCTGGAACACCGGGACGCTCACGGGCGTGCCGACGGTGCCAGGCCGGTCCTCACGGGTGAAGCTGAGGGGATTGGCGGCCCAGTCCTATGTGGACGAGGACGGGGAGGTTTACTCGGCAGCGCATCTGGTTCATGTCGGGTTGCCGCTGAGCTGGTCGCCCGTGAACGACGCCGAAGTGGTCGTGCTCAGGCCAACAGCTTCCTGATCTCGTCGAGGGGCGTGCGGGAGAGGGCCGACCCGACCCCGCACGCCACCGCCCCTGCGGCAAGCCAGTTCGGCACGTCCGCCGGTGCCACCCCACCCGTCGGCACCAGTGGCGCGTACGGCAGGACAGCGAGCACGTCCTTGACCCACTGAGGCGTCGGTGCGGGGAACACCTTCACCGCGTCCGCGCCCATCTCCATCGCCTGAACTACCTCGGAAACCGTTCCAGCGCCTGGAAGCACGGCGGCGCCGTACCGATGACCGGCCCGTATCACCGACAGCTCGAGGTTGGGCGCGACCAGGAACTGCGCCCCAGCCCGCACCGCGGCCACCGCGGAAGCTTCGTCCAGCACGGACCCCGCGCCGATCACGGCGTCCGGATAGGACTCCCGGAGGTGCTGGATCGCCTCCGGTGCCTGAGGGTTCGTCAGCGGGAGCTCCAGCGACGTCAAACCCGCCTCCAGCAATGGAATGGCGGCCTTGACGGCGGAGTCGGCGTCCTGCGTGCGGATGATCGCGATGATGCCCTGCCGCACGACTGCCTGGGTGATTTCGTAGCGGTAGCTCACGCCGTCAGACTACTACACATAAATTAGGAATTATTGTAGGCTCCCTCGCATGTCCGTTCGCAGAGTCGCGTTGGCCATCGCCTTGATGTCCTTAGTTGCGTCGCCCGCCGCGTATGCCGGTGACGACCAGGGAGCGCCCACTTACTACGACAGTGGTGCCGCCAGGACCCCGTACATGGGGTGGAACACGTACTTCGGCCTCGGTGCGCCGAACGAGAAGGACATCCGCAGCGTGGCGGACCATCTCGTGACCAGTGGCCTGCGCGACGCGGGCTACGACATCGTGTGGATCGACGGCGGCTGGAACGCGCCGACTCCACGTGACGGCGCGGGAAACCTCGTCGAGGACCCCGCGAAGTTCCCCGGCGGCTTCCCGAAGCTCGTCCGAGATCTGCACGCCAAGGGTCTGAAAGCCGGTATCTACACCGACGCGGGCCCGTCCGACGGTGAGCACTGCGCGGCCGGCAGCGGTGGCGGCTACTACGAGAAGGACGCGAAGCGGTTCGCGGACTGGAAGTTCGACGCCATCAAGATCGACTTCCTGTGCGGGATCTTCGCGAACCTCAAGCCCGCACAGGCGTTCGCGGACTTCAGCAGGGCCGTGCAGAAGGCTGGCCGACCGATGATCCTCAACCTGTGCAACCCGGTCACCGACGAGTGGGGCGTCCCGCACACGCCGGACCAGGTCGCGGGCATCTCGTACACCTTCGGCCCGCTGTACGCCGACTCGTGGCGCACCAGCACCGACGTCGCGTTCGGCACGCCGTACGAGGGCATCTGGCGTGACGTCCTGCGCAACATGGACCGCAACGCCTACCACCCCGAGTCGCAGGGCCCCGGTCACTACAACGACCCGGACTACCTGATCCCGATGCGCAAGACGCAGCAGGGCACCTATGAGCTGAACGAGGAGGAGTCCACCTCGCAGTTCGTGATGTGGGCCCAGATGTCCTCGCCGCTCATCATCGGCTCGGACCCGCGCACCCTGCCGCCGTCGATGATCAGCACGCTCAAGAACCCCGAGATCCTCGCCGTCAACCAGGACCCCCTGGCCATCCAGGGCGTGCGCGTCGCGTCGACCGGTGACACCGACACCTACAGCAAGGTGTTGTCCCGCAAGGGCGAGCGCTCGGTCGTGCTGCTCAACCGCCGCGACGTCCCGGCCGAGATGACGGTGGACTTCGCCGACGCCGGTCTCAAGGGTGACGTGAAGGTCCGCGACCTGCGGGCACGCGCCGACCGCGGCACGGTGGCCGACAAGTACACGGTCACGGTCCCCGCGCACGGCACTGCGATGTTCAAGCTGCGCGGGACCGACCTCGTGCCCGGTGAGGCTGTCGGCGACAACGCCACCGCGTCCCCCGCGATCGCCCGCATCGGCGACGAGGCGCTCGTCTTCGAACGCAGCACCGGTGGCGAGCTGAAGATGCTGCGTGGCGGCAAGTGGTCCAGCCTGGGCAAGTCGATCCAGGGCCAGCCGGCTGTGCGCACGGTGGGCTCGGACGTCGAGGTCACGGTTCGCGGCAACGACAACCGGGCCTGGCAGCGCACCCTCCACAACGGACGGTGGAACGACTGGAAGCCGATCGGTGGCAAGCTCACCGACGCGCCGACCGTCTCAGCTGACGGCACGGTTGTCGTGCGGGGTGACGACGGCAAGGTCTGGCAGTACAAGTCCGGCACCTGGTCGTCCTTGGGCGCTCCCGGTGACGCCCCGATCTACGGCCGCCCGAGCGTGGCCGGCGGGTACGTGGCCGTGCGGACCGCGGACGACAGCGTCTGGGTGAGGCCGGTCGGCTCAGGCGAATGGACGTCACTCGGTGGCGTGATCTCCGGCAGCCCGACGATGGTCGAGTACCAGGACCGGATCTACCTGTTCGCGCGGGCCAGCGACTACACGCTCTGGCAGGTCAACCGCACGGACGGCGCCTGGGGCGGCTGGTTCAAGCGCGGCGAGTTCCCGAGCAACTCGCTCGTCGGCGCCGTCGGTGCTACTGCTGGACCCGACGGCTCCGCGTGGACAGTGGTGCGCGGGCCGGACAACAAGGTCTACCGGCAGCGTCTCTAGGGCAAACCTGCACGCCGTGCACGTTTGCGATGAAGGGTCCCCTCATGCACCCCAGGTTTATGAAGGTGCCCTTCATCAAGATCCTCTAGGAGTGGCATGAAGTGCGCGGTGGTGTCGGGTGCGGCAGCGGGAATCGGTGCCGCCACGGCACAGCACCTGACCGACAACGGGTACCGGGTGATCGGCGTCGACATCACCGGTGACGTCGCGGTGAAAGGCGACGTCAGCGATCCGGAGACGTGGCGACGGGCCGTGGAGCTGACCGACGGCGTGGACGCGTTGGTGAGCAACGCGTTCACGGTGCAGGTCAAGCCTCTCGACCAGACCACGCCCGCCGAGTGGGAACGCCAGCTGGCGGTCAACCTCGGCGGCGCGTTCCACGGCCTCCAGGCCTGCCTGCCGTCGTTGCGGGAGAAGCGCGGCTCGGTGGTGCTGGTGTCGTCGGTGCACGCGCACTTCGGCATCCCGGGACACGGCGCGTACGCGGCCTCGAAGGGCGGGCTGGTGGCACTCACCCGCCAGCTCGCCGTCGAGTACGCACCTGAGGTCCGGGTCAACGCGGTGCTTCCCGGTCCCGTGCTCACCGCGGCATGGGACCGGGTGTCAGTGCAGGATCGGGAACGCAGTGCCCGATCCACCCCGGCCGGCCGCCTCGGCGACCCGGCCGAGGTGGCCTCGGTGATCGGTTTTCTGTTGTCTCCGGGGGCGTCTTTCGTGACGGGCGCGGAGATTCTGGTCGACGGCGGCTGGTCCGCAGCGAAGGACTCTTCATGAAGGTGACAGCGGTCGAGACGTTCCTGGTCGAGCCCCGCTGGTTGTTCCTGAAGGTGAGCACGGACGAGGGGGTGACCGGCTGGGGTGAGCCGGTGGTGGAGGGCAGGGCCGAGACGGTCCGCGCGGCCGTCCACGAGCTTTCCGAGCTGGTCATCGGCCAGGACCCGCTGCGCGTGGAGGACATGTGGCAGGTCCTGCGCCGAGGTGGTTTCTACCGCGGCGGCCCGGTGTTGTCGTCGGCGCTCTCCGGCTACGACCACGCGTTGTGGGACATCGCGGGCAAAGCACGCGGTCTGCCCGTGCACGAACTGCTGGGCGGCCCGGTTCGCGACCGTGTCCGCACCTACTCGTGGGTGGGCGGCGACCGGCCGGACGGTGTGTTCGACGCGGTGGCGGAGCAGGTCGCGCAGGGCTTCTCGGCGGTGAAGATGAACGCCACGGCCGAGATGCGTCCGATCGCCTCACCCGCGGAGGCTCATGCCGTGCTGGAACGGGCGAAGCAGGCCCGTGAGGCGTTAGGGCCCGACCGCGAGCTGGCGATCGACTTCCACGGCCGCGTTTCCCCTGCCATGGCACGACGTCTGGTCCGCATGCTCGAAGAGGTGCAGCCGATGTTCGTCGAGGAACCGGTGCTGCCCGAACTGCCGGCCGAGGTGCTGGCGTCGGTGGTGCAGGCGTCGACCGTGCCGATCGCGACGGGGGAGCGGCTGTTCTCGCGCTGGGAGTTCAAGCCGGTGCTGGACGCGGGCGTGGCGGTCGTGCAGCCCGACCCGTCGCACGCAGGCGGCATCTCCGAACTGCGCCGGATCGGTTCGCTGGCCGAGATCTACGGCGCTTCGATCGCGCCCCACTGTCCACTCGGGCCGATCTCACTGGCGGCGTCGCTGCAGGTCGCGTTCAGCACGCCGAACTTCCTGATCCAGGAACAGAGCGTGGGCATGCACTACAACGGCACCGACCCCACTTACTTGATCGACATGGCGCCGGTGCGGGTCGTCGACGGCTGGATCGCGCGGCCGACCGGGCCCGGGCTGGGCGTGGAGGTCGACGAGGCGGCGGTGCGCCGCGCAGCCGAGATCGGGCACTCGTGGCGGTCGCCGATCTGGCGCCACGACGACGGCAG